>JANLPY010000151.1:0-5092 GCA_031367505.1 Hyphomicrobiaceae bacterium
AGCCCCTCGAACCGACCGCGCGCCGGCGCCGCTTTCTCCGGCGCTCGATCCCGCTCCGATTTCGCCGAAGCCAAATCCGTATCCAGCACCAGGATCGATTGCGACAGCTGCCGTTTCTCGCGCTCAAGCCTCCCCAACTCCGCCGCGGCCTCGAGCCGCCGCTGGATATCGATCCGCTGCTCCTCGCGGATCCGATTGCCCACTTCTGTCTCGATCCCGCGCCGCTCCATCCCCGACACCGCCGGCCCCACATGCGTCGTCGGTAAGCGCTCGATGCCTTGCTCTTGTAAGGAGCGATGGTCCACCCGTGCCTCGATCCCGTGCCGCTGCAGGTGCTCATTGGTGAGTTCCGCCCAGCGTCCCCGGATCGATTTAATCTCCTCCGCCGCCCGACCCAGCCCTTTTTTGGCTCGGTCCCGGTCCCCCAATTCAATATCCGTCTTCGGACCCAACCCCGTCGCCGTGATCGAGCGAGTCGTCGTCAATACATGCGCATGAGAATTCCGCTCATCCCCTTCCCGGTGCGCTTTGTGGATCGCAAAATCCACCGCCACCCCGTACTTGTTCGCGATCTCCGTCGCAAACTCCCGCACCAATGTCACCCGCTGGCCCTTCGATAACTCATGCGGCAACGCGAGCTCATACTCCCGCGCCACCCGCGCATCGATCCGCTTCTCCGCACGCTCGGCTGCATTCCACAACGCAGTTCTGTCACGCGCCCAGTTGATATCTTGTTTGGCAGCCGAGGTCGGCAACACAATTTCCGCATGCTCCACCCCGCGCTTACGCGTGTAGTCGAACACCTCCCCAGTCGTTAAATCCTCCACCCGCTCCGCCGACCGATACGCCGCCGCCGCGGTCGCCGATCGACCCACGCCGCGCGATACCGGTTTGGTACTGAGGTGATAAATCGCCATTGCGCTACCCGTTCAATTCCGTTGTCTCCAACCGCCACGTCACCGCCGGCGGCTCCACGCCCAACGGCGCCTCGTGGTCCGGATCAAAGGCGGCCAGATGCAATTGCACCCAGATCTCGCACCGCCGATCGCCCGCCAAGCGCGCCGCCGCGGTGCTCGCGTCATAGTCCTGCAGCGCTTCCTCGGTAATTAAAATCCGCACCAAGCGCGAGCGCTTGCTCGGCCGCTGTGGGTCCGAGTGCAACAACCAGGTGACCAGGATCATCAAATCTGCCCCACCCCGCGGCATCAAAATCCGCGCATCGTCCGGCAACTGCTCCTCCACCAATTCTCGAAAGTGAGCGCTGTAATCTTTCACCGCCATCGATTCACGCTCCTTCTGCTGACGCAGAGCAGTTCCTTAAAAGAGAACTGCTCTGGCAAAACTTCCGATTCCGCTTCTCCCCCCACCGATGCCACAGACATCGGGGGGGTGTTCTGCCGTCACGCCCGACTCGCCAACGAGCGAGCCGACGCGTGACGCGCTGACTCTTTGCCTTGTGCCTCTCGCGTCCCCCGAGGACAGCCAACGAGCTGTCATCGGACCAGCACGCGCTCCCTCTGGGGTCCAGGGGCGGAGGCGCCAGCCGTAGCCCTTGGCGCAACGTGGGTTAGGAGGCCGAAGGCCGTACAACCCGTAAGTGCGCCCTTGCGTTCGCTACGGGGTCAGATTACGCTTCGCTCACACTGAGTACAAGCGTCAGATACAGCCTCTTCGTTTGATGCAGGTGGTCGATCAGCAGGTCTGGCGTGGGGTGATCAGGCCAGAGTGCGATCTTAGGTACGCTGCGCGAGCCTGGGCGCCGGCGGGTCCTCCCGATGGCGTGCACCGGGACAAATCGAAACTCGACGCAAACTCTCCCTGGTGGCGAGCCCTCACCATCCCCACAATCACGAGTAGCAAGAAACCCGGTGCGGATCGCGACAGCGATCCTCCCCAGGCGATCCCACAGCCCAACGATCACCCCAAGCAAGTAACAACGGAAGTCACCACCATGCCCAAACTCGATGAGCGGATCTCAACCCTCGAGACAAAACTGAAGCAGCTCAAAGTCCGGCAGCAGCGCATCGACGCCCGTGCCCGTGCCCTCACCGCCCGGCGTGAACGCAAAGACGACACTCGCCGCAAGATCTTGATCGGTGCGATCGTCTTGGCGCGCGTTGACCAAGGCCGGATCCCCAAAGACGATCTCACCGCCTGGGTCGACGAAGCCCTCACCCGCCAGGACGATCGCCTCTTGTTTGATCTGCCCCTCAAAGCCCAACAGCCATGACGCCGGCCGAGTAACACGAGCTGACCGACATGCCACCCGAGCGTCGCCTTGCGAACGCGAGGGTCGGCTACTAAGCCCGAAGCAATCAAACCCCCGGCCGCACCAGAAGCTCCACCAACCCATTGCTGGCCTCAACACATGCTTCGCCCTCTCTCGTACCCTCTTCTCCCCTCCTGCGCCTTCTCCGTCGGTGTAAGAGCGAAATTTCCTACACTGTCGAATCCACCTCAAGGGTCCGATCCGGAAGATCTCTGATTGCAAAACCGGATTGAACGCAGCCCGGATGGGCTGCATAAATCAGTCGCGCGTAGCGCGTTCCTCAGTGGGGGTATGCCGGGTGGGTTGGGGATTGCGTAGCAATCGAGCCGGCAGGGGGCGACAGCCCCCTAAGAGGCGGTGCGGGGGTTCCTGTATTTTGAGTTATCCCCAAGAGGTGCCCGATCACTATAGGAAACCTATAGGTTCTTAACTATAGGATTGCGTGACAAAGTGCCCGTGAGTTTTAGTGCTAAAGCGTGACAAAGTGCCCGTGCCAGGCGTGACAAAGTGCCCGTGGATAAGTCGCTGAATCCTCAGAGTTATCCCCACTTGTTTATGATCTAGTCACTGATAACAATCGATGTGCCACTGGCGGCCGACTATGCTGCAATTTCATGCCCCCGGCATTGAGATCAAATTTGGCTTCCGGGTACACCACTTTCACCTGCTTCAGGGTGCGCACAAAGACGCGGCGGAATTCCCGCACCTGGGCGTAGCCGTGGCCAAATTGTTCCCACAAAGAGACCCAGGGAACGAGCGCTGCTTTGCCATCCTCCACACGGTGCAATCGCTGCGCCAACCAAGTGTAAATATCGAGCGCCATCGCGCTGTGCGAGAGACGTGCGATCGCTGTCTCATTGAGCGGCACGGCATGCTTCATCAGGCTGTCGAAGTAACGCTGTGAAAACTGCACCGTCGTCGGCCAGAGGAGGCGCTGCTGCGGATCCCGTGAAGTCCACAATTCAAACCCCTCGATGACAGACCCTTTGAGAGTCACCGCCCTGCCCTCACCCAGCACCGTCCCGATGCGAAAATCGGCGGCGGACAATCGTGTCAGTTGGTCCTTGACGGTCCTGATGGTGCGACCCCCCGAATCCAGTCCCAGGGTGCGCTTCACAAAGGCCGTCAAGCTGTCTTCAAGTTCAATCAGCGGCGATTGCGTGCGCAAGGCCTCGGCGTTTAGGTGATACAGCACCAGGCGCGGCTTGGGTCCGAACGGTAACCCCACATCGATGAAGCGCCGCGTATCGGGATGAAAAGCTTGCCCGGCCGCGAGCAGAAGATTGACGAGTCCGTTGGCCCGCTCCCATTGTCGAACCGCATCGCCGGGATCTCGAAATGGCAGACAGGTTTGGCACAGCACGGAGTGCTGGTAGAGGATCGGCCCCTCGTTGGAGGGATCGACTAAGAACGGGTCCGACAGCAGCCGATCACGAACGGATTTTGCGGGCTTGAGCCCCGTGGGCAGGAAATCCAGCACTGGCTTCAAACCGCCTTCGAGACGCTTTCGATCGTCGCTCATGCGGTCTCCCAAGGATCGATGACGGCCACTCCTGCGGCTTCAAAGGGCTCGGTATCGCGGCTGGCTACGGTGAATCCTTTGGCCGCTGCGATCGCCGCGATGTAGCTATCCGCCAGGCCAATCCCTTGCCCCCGTGTTTTCGCCCGAGCGCGCAGTGCAGCGCATTGCTCTGCGGCCTCCAGATCGAACGGCAGAATTCGCGATTCGAACAATGACAAAACACGTTCATTCAAATTCGTGCGAAGGCTCTCCTTCCGCTTTCCGTCTGGCAAAACGGCAATTCCGTAAAGCAGCTCCGTCACGCTGATCGTCGTCAGATAGAGTGTTTCGAGGACCTGCGCATCGATCCAGGCCACCACTTTGGGATCCGCGTGCAGCCGCAGCGGTTCGGAAACAACGTTGGTGTCGAGCAGAATCACTCAAAGCTCGCCGGCTCGGCAGGCGTACGATCACGCTCGATCGCAAGCTCAATCCCACCATACTCGCGGCCGATCTGCGCCAACAACGATCCGAGCTTGATCCGATCTTCGGACTTCACCGCCGCTTCTAGGATGAGACGGATTTCCGCCTCCGTGCTACGCCCATGCCGGGCCGCTCTCACCCGTAAAGCGCGATGAGTCTCCATAGGAATATTACGGATGGTAACGGCGGCAGTTGATTTCGAGTCAGTCATGGTGGAATCAATGCTATCATGTACAATTATCGATATCAATATAGTAGCTACTTGATACTTAGTAGCTAACAAGATAGCATATTGGTATCTAGTAGCTATCTGGTATCAACAAGTGCCGACGATCGTGTTTGTAAGCCCCAAGGGAGGCGCAGGGAAGACCACCGCCGCGTTGTTGCTGTCCACTCAGCTGGCGGCTTCATATGACGTGACCTTGATCGACGCAGACCCTAACCGACCGATCAAAGCATGGGCAGGCGGCGGCAACGCGCCACCACGACTAACCGTCATATCCGACGTTGATGAGGAAAACATCATTGAGCGGATCGAAGAGGCCGCGCAGCAGACATCAATCGTGGTGGTGGATCTTGAGGGAACCGCTGCCAAAATCGTTGTTCTTGCTGTCTCACAAGCAGATCTCGCATTGATTCCGATTCAAGGGTCGCAATTGGATGCGGAGCAGGCGAGCCGCGCAATAAAGGTTATCAAGCAGCGAGAAAAAATGACGGGCAGGGCGCTTCCTTACGCTGTGCTCCTCACGCGCACCAATCCCGTGATTCGCACTCGCACGATGTCACACATTCAAAAAGGGCTAATCGAAGCGGGCGTCCCCGTTTTAGAAACCGAGCTG
>JANLPY010000161.1:0-2799 GCA_031367505.1 Hyphomicrobiaceae bacterium
TTCGACCACGGGGCCGGCAAACGAAACAGGCGCGCCGAGCGGGACGTACGCTTATATGTCGCCTGAGCAAGTACGCGGCAAAAAGCTGGATCAGCGCTCCGATCTGTTTTCATTCGGTGCCACACTCTACGAAATGTCGACCGGCGCATTGCCATTTCCCGGCAATACCCGTGCGGAGATTGCTAATGCTATTCTTAACTGCGCGCCGGTGCCCGCCATCCAACTTAACCCACACCTTCCGCAACGACTTCATGAATTGATCGAAAAGTGCCTAGAAAAAGCCCCGGGGCTGCGTTACCAGAGCGCTGCGGATATTGCTGCGGATCAGCGACGGCTTTCGCGCGATAGCGATCCTGCGGCAGGCAACTTTGTGGATAGGGCCGCAGATTCCCGAGGCCCAGGTACCTCCGCCACGCGACCCGCGTTGGCGATCGCGGATGTGCAAGGACTCAAGCGCCACAAATTAGCCACGGCTGGAATTGCCCTGTTTGCCATCCTTCTCGCCGCTGGCCTAGTTCGGGAAATCAATTCATTGCAGGGGCGCCACACGCCACCCTTCCGTAGCCTGACAATGACCAAACTCACGGAGAGCGGCAACGCCTCCAACGCGTCTATTTCTCCGGACGGTAAATATGTGTTGCACGCCGTATCGGAATATGGGCTTCAGGGCCTATGGCTGCGGCATGTGCCGACGGGCAGCAATACCCAGGTGGCCCCATCGATCGCCGAGGGATACTACGGACTTACTTTCTCCCCTGACGGAAACCACATCTATTTCGTCCAGTCCGAAAAGGGAACCCCGGGGCTTGGAAAACTCCATCGTGCGCCCTTGCTGGGCGGGACGCCGCGCATACTCATTGAGGACATCGACAGCGCAGTCAGTTTTTCGCCGGACGGCGCGCGATTGACCTTTCTTCGATTTTCGCGCAGCGGGAGCCATCTCATCATCGCCAACGCAGACGGCAGTGGCGAAAAAGTGCTGGCGACGCAAAAGGACGACTGGTTTTGGGGCCCTCCAGATTGGTCTCCCGATGGCACACTGATTGCCGTTGCCGGGACCACTGGCGGCAATCCACGACTGCTTACGGTGGAAGTCGCCACCGGCAAGATCGGAACCGTCGGCGGCAAACCACAATCCATCGCTGACGCCGGCGTGATCTGGGTTCCGCGCTGGATGCCGGATGGCAAAGGATTAGTCATCGTTCACGGCAGTATCGGCGCACATCACCTCAATCAAATCAGCTTCGTATCCTATCCTTCGGGAGAAATCAGCCGCGTCACCAATGATCTGGCCATGTATGACAAAGTGGACCTTGGCATGAGTGCGGATGGAAAGACGCTGGCGGCAGTACAGGTGGAGAGAACGTTTGGCCTGTGGGTCATGCCTGCAACGGCAAATGCGACCCGTGAGGCGCGCCAGGTCGGGATGGGCAAGGATGAAGGTCTTCAGGTCTCGTGGCTACCCGACGGTCGTGTCCTGACCCGGAGCACGCGCGACATGTTTGCCCGCAATGCCGACGGCAGTAACAGGGTGAGCATTTTTGCGTTGGCCCGCCAAGCCGACGGCAACACCAGAACCAACATTCTTGCCGGTATTGCAGGAATGCGGTCTCCAACAGTCTGTGGCAACGAGCTCATTACCGAACAATGGCGGCCGACAGGCCCTCAATCTCTACCGCGTAAGCCTAAATGGAGGCGCCGCGCAGCAGCTAACCTTCGCGGTTGCAACCCACCCGGCATGCTCGCCCGATGGAAAATGGGTCGTATACGATTCGGAAATTACCGGCGAGGTATTCAAGATCGCCAGCAAAGGCGGCACGCCCCAGAAGCTCAGCGAGCACGGGAGTTCCTACCCGACTTTTTCACCTGATGGAAAATTCATCGCGTTTTTTTACAACGACGGCAAAACCGATAACACTTTGCGAACCATCAAGGTGATACCGGTTGACGGTGGCGCGCCGCTCCATACCATTGTGGCGAAACGCCGCCCGTTAGGCTACGCAAAAAGACTACAGTTCACGGTCGACGGCCGTGGCTTGTTCTATACCGTCGATGACGGCCAAAAGGATAATCTCTGGATGCAGCCGCTGGTGGGCGGGCTTCCGACGCAATTTACCGCCTTTTCCTCGGAACGTATCCAAGACTTTGGAATTTCCCCCGACGGCAAACAAATCGCCATGCTGCGCGGCCACGAATACAAGGACGTGGTGCTCATTAAAGACGAAAGGCGTTAAACAACCGACCAGGATGTCCGCGCTATGTCGATGAAGTGTGGAATTCGCCGCCGACGTTCGCCGCCGTACTCGGACGGAAGCTTCCATACTAAGATATTATCCATAAATAATATTTATGGATAATTTGATCCTCCTGAACGCGATCATCGCTGCGGCAAGATGGTTGAGTCCGACGAAGCCTCGTTCGAGTTTCTCATACCGTACGAGCAGCTTGCGAAAGCGATTGAACCAACTTTGCGCGACCTCCACAATCCACCGTCTGGCGCGCTTTCCATGACACAAATGTCTGTTAAGGCCCGCCAGTGCTAGTGTCTCATTGTCAGGCGACAATCTTGGTGTGCAAGACCAGCCGCAATCGATTGCGGCCATACAGGTACGCGTAGTCGGAAGCGCTGGTTAGCTCGGTCGTCAGATGTATGCCCAGCCCGCCAATTTCACGTTTGTCGAGAGGTACATCAAGCTGTGCTTTCGCCATGGCCAGTGGATTGAATGGCGGGCCCTGGTCGAGGTAGGTGACGGTAACCCCGGCGTCGTTTGCAGTAAGGGAAATCCAGATCAATTGATC
>JANLPY010000163.1:0-13014 GCA_031367505.1 Hyphomicrobiaceae bacterium
CTCTCTCGACCTTGCCGCCTGAACTTCTGTCCAGACTTGACTGCAACGCTCACCACCATGGCTTTTGACCGCAGCAGCTTGCAGTGGCTTGGGATCAGCACCTGATTGCCGAACCCGAAGGGTCCTCCTTCATCTCTCGTATAGTTGCGCGCAACCGTTTGGACCGGCTACGCTCGTGACACACAACCCATGGCGGACTTCAGGAGATCGCGTCGTACGCATCTGAATTGAATTCGATCAGGCAAAAGCCGTGTCCAAACGGATCGCGCATTGGCGCCAATTGTCCGAAGATCTGGGATGTGACTGGACCGCTGTTGGTCGCTCCTGCCGCGGTAGCCTTCGCCACGGCCACATCAAGGTTTGTTACTGGCAGATCTAAGTGTACAGGCGTCCAGTGAGGCGCGTAGTCCCGCTGGATCGGCATAGTTGGTATCGGAAGTGAGCCAGCTGGCTGTTCGATTAAGAAAATTGCACCGGCAGCGGAACGCAGTTCAACGACGGAACCGCCAAACAGTGAACGCGCACGCGTGAATCCTAAGCCTGCGCAGTAGAGTGCCACTCCCTTCGTCAAATCAGGAACGTCGATGTTGATGATGAGCGATTCCATCATTTCAACATGCCTCCATTTTCCGCATCTGGCCTATGGCGGTCCTCGCTTTACCTCTCGACGAACAGCTTCAACCGGTCGACAGCATCATTCCATTGCTTGGATGCTCTCTCAAGATACTGGCTGGCTTCAGTCAAAGTGATCTGTCGCACTTTAAATCGGCTTTCTCGCCCTACACGCGTGCTGGTGATGACACGGGCTTGCTCCAGGATCGCCAAGTGTTTGCTGACGCCCTGACGGGTCAGGCCCGTGCCATGCGTGAGCTGCGCAATCGACTGCGGCTGCTCATCGCAAAGTCGAACGAGCAGTGCCAGACGGGTCGCATCGCCGAGTGCCGCAAACACCGGTGCGGCCGCCGCCGCTGTGAGTTCACGTGGACGACGCGACATGGGCAGCGATGTTGTCAGCTTGAATTTCCCAGCCTTGTGTGTTGCTGCGCAAAATCTCAAGTCGCTTCGGATCGGGCAGGGATTCAAATCCGCTCTCGGTGATCGTCAACCGTGTCCCATCGAGCATCGGCTCAAGGCGAAACTCAACGAGAGTCGTCGGATCTTGTGAGATGTTCATCGCCGCCTTGTCGTCTGAATGGACCCACCTGAACGAGAGCAGACGCTCATGTTCCACACGCTCAACGACTGCGAGCCAAGGATAATGCTCATAGCCTGGATAGGTCATTTTTCCAGTTGAGACTTCGCCCAGTTTAAATTGCCCGTCCAGTTTGACGCGAAACCATTGTCCAAATTCGTTGTGATCATGAAGCGCGCGCCATACTCGCGATATTGGTGCCTTCAACTCGATAGTCTTGACGATGTGGTCAACCATATGAGCAACCTCCTGGTTGCTCATCAACGTACTATGCTCTCGTATAAACGCAACCGTTTAGCTGCATATAACGAATGAAGGCGATCGCCAGATGCGTCTTGCCGGTGCCGCTGGGGTGAGCGTCGAGGATCGCCAGGATTTACTCGGACACCGGTCAGGACGGATCACAACGCACTATTCGTCAGCCGAGCTTGATCGACTACTGGAGGCTGCCAACGATGTCTGCGAACAGAACGGAAGGCGACCAGAACTTGTCATGTTGCAGGGGCGTCAGAACGATACTCCCGCAAAAATCTTGCTTTGTTCCGGCGCGAGGAACCGTAAGTGATTGAATTCATTGGCTGGGGCGGGAGGACTCGAACCTCCGAATGGTGGAATCAAAATCGATTTCTTTCACGTCCCGCGTTGTCCGCCAGGATCCGCGTTCTAAAAAAAACCTAACCTGACTAGCGTCTTAGGCCTATACTTGACCTCAAGTACGGTTCTTAGCATCCGACAGCGTTCTGCGGCAAACCGTACCCAGCACCGTACCCAACCGTACCCAGGAGTAGTCAGTTGCCCGTTGCACGCACCCGTCTGACCGACGGCACTATAAGCGCGCTTAAGCCTGCCGTTGATCGCTATTTCGTTCGTGACGAAAGCGTGCGCGGCCTCGCAGTCGCCATCCACCCGGCTGGCCAAAAATCCTTCGTGTACTCATTCGACTACAAGGACGCCGGTGGCATCCGACAGTCAAAGCGGGTCACGCTCGGCGACGCCCGCACGATGAGTGTCAAGGAAGCACGCAATCTCGCAGCGACGACTAAGGCCAACTACCTCGCCCGGGAGGCAGCACCGCAAACAGACGGCCCGCATACCTGGACCGTTCGAACCGGCTTTGCTGAATACGTGAAGCGCCGCGAACCCGGTGTGCGCCATCGTGAAGACCTGGAATACTACCTCGACAAATATCTTGCCGACTACGGGTATGCTAATGTGCCACTGACTTCGCTCCGCCGGGTCAAGGTCGCAGACCTTCACGATACCATCTCAAAGAACCACGGCAAGGTGACCGGCGACATAGTTTTGAACGCCCTTGGATCCGTCTACAAGCTCGCCTTCAAGCTATCCGAGGAGGGCACGATGCCAGCCAACCCGGTTACGGTCGCCGTCGAGTTGAACCGGCCAGATCGCGGCGAACAGCCCTGGGTGCGAGCTGAGGACCTACCCGAGTTTTTGAAGGCGGTCCGCGTGGTCCCTAATCCGCTCTGGCAGTGCTGCTACCAACTCGGGCTCTATACCGGGATCCGGCCGGAAAAACTGCGTGAGATCGAGCGGGTCTGGTTACGTCCAGATCGGATCGTTGTGCCGCGCGCCGAAATGAAGATGAAGAGTGGACGCGGCGATTTTACCGCGCCACTTAGCAAAGCCGCCCGGCAGGTCGTGGCGCGAGCGCTGACGTTGGGCGACATACTGCACCCCGGCACGCGCTACCTGTTCCCTGGCGACAGCAAGGGCCACCTTTCGGGCAACCGGCCGAAGTCGCTTCCAGTGCCGCTCAAGGCGATGCGCCGCACGCACAAGACGCTTGGGACGCTCGCAGGCGTATCGAAAGACACCATCGAGTTATTGCAGGACCGGGCGGAAGGCGGTGTCGGCGACTTATACTTAGAGCGCGAAGGCATCTTTTCGATGCTTCTGGAAGCCCAGGAAAAGATCGCGATGGTGATCGCGAAAAGTGGTGGTGGAGTGGATTTGACTTCGCCTAAATTAGTCTAAGTTGTGACTATCATTACCAAGATACCCGTGCACCAAGCGTTGACGGAAAGCGCAAGTCGACGGTCGATCCCATTTGCAGACATCTTGCGCCGAGCGATCGGTTGGGCCGACAGCTCCGACGAAAAATTCCGCTGAGTGAGGTATAGCGACGGACCGACCACTGCGGTGATCGATGACGAATATTGCAGCTTGAGGGAGCAGCCAATGTCGACCGCCAGCGCGCACAGTTGGACGTTTCGAGCGCGGTTCCGGGCTGGCGCGTTTGGATGGCGCTCGGACTTGCCGATCAAGCGCATCAAGGAGGCTGTGTCGGAAATCAAGACTGTAGTTGCGCGCAACCGTTTGGACCGGCTACGCTCGTGACACACGACCCCGAGCCGACATCGTGCCGGCGCGCACCACCTGTGTTGCAATGCTTGCAGTAGATTGGTGAGGCCAGCTGTGCGCTGCAGCAATCGCCTGTCACAGTTGACGTGCGTGCCAAATGTCGACTTCACTCCCAAGACCCCTGAAATGCGTGGCTTGGCACCGGGCGGTCGATAGCCCGTGGTAGCAATGGCAATGTTATGGCTAAGGTAATGTGTGCACTGCTGACATGACATCTCCGCCTCAATCTTATAGAATGTGCAAAAGGCGGCTCGCGTGGAGCCGCCTCTTTAACTTGCAGAAAACCCTAAGTCACTTCTTTACCAGCGGGCAGCCGCCCTGGTCGAGCGGGCGCCAGGCTTCCTCGGCCGGGATAGTTTTCACGAGCTTGGCATAGTCCCACGGGGCCTTGCTTTCGGCCGGCGTCTTGACCTGCCACAGATGCATCGGATGCATATGCCGGCCGTCCTCACGAACGCGGCCCTTACCGAAAGTTACATCATCGGTCGGCAATTCCTTCATTTTGGCGACGATCTTGGCGCCGTCGCGGGTCTGCGCTGCGTCGATCGCCTTCAGAAAGTGCAGCATGCCGCCATAGTTGCCGCCATGATTCATGGTCGGGTACTGCTTGCCGTTCATCTTTTCTACGAAGCGCTTAGTCCAGGCGCGCGTGTCGTCATTCATGTCCCAGTAGAAGCTGTCGGTATACTGTAGACCCTGCGCGACCTTAAGGCCGAGCGAGTGGACGTCGGTGACGAACACCAGCAATCCGGCGAGGCGCTGGCCAGCTTGGACGATGCCGAACTCCGCCGACTGCTTGATCGAGTTGATGGTATCGCCGCCCGCGTTGGCAAGGCCGATCACTTTGGCCTTCGAGGTCTGCGCCTGTAGCAGGAACGACGAGAAGTCGGCGTTGTTCAATGGCACGCGGACGCCGCCGATGACCTTGCCGCCAGCGGCCTTCACGACGTTGCTGGTTTGAGTTTCGAGGTCATGTCCGAACGCATAGTCGGCCGTAATGAAGAACCACGTGTCGCCGCCGGTAGCGACGATAGCGCGGCCTGTACCATTAGCGAGCGCGAAATTGTCGAACGTCCAGTGCACCGTGTTCGGCGAGCAGGCATCACCCGTAAGGCGCGCCGAACCAGCGGAGCCGTTGACCATCACCTTATTGAGTTGCTTGGCGACGTCGTTGACCGCCAGCGCCACAGCCGAATTCGGCACATCCAGAATCATATCGACGCCGTCGCGCTCAAACCATTGCCGCGCGAGCGCTGAGCCGACGTCAGGCTTGTTTTGATGATCGGCAAAAATGAGCTCGACCTTCAGCTTCGAATTCGGATTGGCTTTCATGTAATCTTCGATCGCCAAACGAGCGGCGATGACCGAACCTTGACCAGTCGCGTCAGCATAGAGGCTGGACTGGTCGTTGAGCACGCCGACTTTGACGGTGCCGTCGAACGGCGCTTGTGCCGAAGCAGGCGCTGCGAGAGCGACGGCCAGCGCCACTCCTCCCAACATTGAAGGCAGGCAACGTTTCATTATTTTTTCCTCTAGACGAGTAGTCATGAGCCCTGTTGGACACACGGCGCAGCATAATTGCCCGTCAACCCGGACGCGAGCACGAAATGCTCATTCATGACGACATACCCGGCCCATGGACGATGCCACTTGTGTAAATCCGCTTCCGTGTCATACCGTCCAGGGAAACAATGGCGGTACGAGTAGGAACGATGGATGAGCCAGGACGATGTGATCCTGGAAGCGCGCGACCTTGTTAAGGAATTCGCGGGCTTCTTGGCTGTCAACCATGTGAGTTTCAAAGTTAAACGTGGGACTATCCATGCGTTGATCGGCCCGAACGGCGCAGGCAAAACCACGCTCTTCAACCTTCTGACCAAGTTCATCCCCCCGACCTCGGGTAAAATCGATTTCCAGGGCCAGGACATCACCCCACTCGCGCCCGCGGACGTGGCACGCAAGGGCTTGATCCGGTCGTTCCAGATCTCCGCCGTGTTCCCGCATTTGTCGGTCCTCGACAATGTCCGTGTAGCATTGCAGCGGCAGCGCGGCGGCTCGTTCGACTTCTGGCGCTCGCGCAAGATACTCGAAACCTACAATGCGCGGGCGCGCGAACTGCTCGCCGACGTCGGCCTTGGAGAATACGCCGATGCGCAGGCTGTTTCCCTTCCTTATGGCCGCAAGCGCGCGCTCGAACTCGCAACCACGCTGGCGCTCGATCCCGAAATGATGTTGCTGGACGAACCCATGGCCGGCATGGCGCACGAAGACATCGACCGCATCGCCGAGTTGATCCGCCGGGTCAGTAAGGGCCGGACGGTATTGATGGTCGAACACAACTTGAACGTCGTCGCGTCGTTGTCCGACACCATCACTGTGTTGACGCGCGGCCAAGTGCTCTGCGAGGGTGACTACAAGACCGTGTCCAGCAACCCGGATGTCCAACAAGCCTACATGGGGACCGGTCATGGATGACGCTCTTCAAACAACACCGCTCCTTTCAGTTCAGAATCTCGAAAGCTGGTACGGCGAAAGCCACATTCTGCACGGCGTCAATCTCGAGGTTCGCCAGGGCGAAGTCGTCACATTGCTAGGGCGCAATGGCGCTGGCAAGACGACGACGCTCAAATCCATCATGGGCATCGTGCGTGATCGCAAAGGCTCGATCATCAAGGGCGGCGTCGAAACCGTCGGGATGACGTCGGACCGGGTCGCCAAACTCGGCATCGCCCTATGCCCGGAAGAGCGCGCGATCTTTTCGTCATTGAACGTGCGCGAAAACCTGATGCTGCCGCCGCCAATCAACGACAAAGGCATGTCGGTCGAGGAAATTTTCGAGCTGTTCCCCAATCTGCGCGAGCGCATCGGCACCAGCCAGGGAACGAAACTTTCGGGCGGTGAGCAGCAGATGCTCGCGATCGGCCGCATTCTACGTACGGGTGCCGATGTCCTGCTGCTGGACGAGCCGACCGAAGGTTTGGCGCCGGTCATCATCCAGCAGATCGGGCGGACGATCCGAATGCTTAAAGACCGCGGGTTGACGATCCTGCTGGTCGAGCAGAACTTCCGCTTTGCATCGACGGTGGCAGACCGCTTCTACATCATGGAACACGGCAAGATCATCGACGGATTCAAGGCCGCAGACCTCGAAGCCAACATGCCGAAGCTGCACGAATATCTTGGCGTATGAACGACCTCCGTCGTTCATACGGACCAATACAGAGTTCCGTCGCGAAAAAGACGACGGTCTATTCAGGAGAATGAAGAATGCGAAACTACAGTGCGGCAAGTATATTAGCCTCGATCGGAATGCTTGTCTTCGCGACAGCGCCTGCATTGGCGCAGTACAAGGGCGGACCGATCAAGATCGGCGTGATGAACGATATGTCCGGCGTCTATGCCGACATCGCCGGTAAAGGCTCCGTTTGGGCCGCTCAGAAGGCCATCGAAGATTTCGGCGCCGCTGCAAAAGGCATGCAGGTCGAAGTCGTCAGCGCCGACCACCAGAACAAGCCAGATGTCGGTGCGGGCCTCGCCCGCAAGTGGATCGAAGCTGACGGCGTCGATGCGATCTTCGACGTCAATACCTCCTCCGTCGGCCTCGCCGTCAATGAAGTCATGCGGACGTTGAACAAGGCGTACTTGAACGTCGGGTCGGCCACCTCGGATTTGACCGGTAAAGCGTGCTCGCCGACCACGATCCATTGGGCTTACGACACCTGGATGCTTGCCAACGGCACCGGTAGCGCGGTCGTCAAGACCGGCGGCGACAGCTGGTTTTTCGTCACTGCTGACTACGCGTTCGGTCTCGCCCTCGAGCGTGACACGGAGGCGGTCGTTCTGGCCAACGGCGGCAAAGTTCTTGGCAAGGTGCGCGCACCGTTCCCGACCACCGACTTCTCGTCCTTCATGCTTCAAGCTCAGACTTCGAAAGCCAAGATCATCGGCCTCGCCAACGCGGGCGGCGATACCATCAACGCCATTAAGACCGCAGGCGAGTTCGGCATCGTCCAGGGCGGACAGAAACTCGCAGGCCTGCTGATCTTCATTTCCGACGTGCATTCGCTGGGGCTCAAGGTGGCGCAGGGTCTGACGTTCACGGCGCCATGGTATTGGGACATGACCGACTCCAACCGCGCCTTTGCCAAGGAATTCGCGGCAGCCAACGGGGGCAAATATCCGACCTTCGATCACGCTGGCGTCTACTCTTCGACGATCCACTTTCTGAAGGCTGTCGAAGCTCTCGGCAGCGCCAAGGATGGCAAGGCCGTCATCGACAAGATGAAGTCGATGCCGACCGACGACCGCCTCTACGGCAAGGGTTCGATTCGCGCCGACGGCCGCAAGATCCACGATGTGTACTTGTTCGAGGTCAAGAAGCCGGAAGAGTCCAAGTACGCCTACGACTACTATAAGACACTGGCGACGATCCCTGCCGATAGGGCTTTCCGTCCGCTCTCCGACGGCGGCTGCTCACTCGTGAAGTAACAGCATCGTAAAGTTTTCACTGCGCGGTGAGTTTTCGGACCCACCGCGCAATTTCCAACCTAAACTTTGAAGCCGCTCCCGCCTCTCTCCAGCCGTTACCTGCGAGCCCTCGAATGACTGAGATTTTTGGCGTCCCCACACAGGCGTTGTTCGGGCAGTTGCTGCTCGGCCTGATCAATGGGTCGTTCTACGCGTTGCTCAGTCTCGGTCTCGCCGTCATTTTCGGCATGCTCAATATCATCAACTTCACCCACGGCGCGCAATACATGATGGGCGCGTTCGGCGCCTATTTGCTCGGCCAGCATCTCGGCATTGGCTACTGGCCATCTCTCATCGTCGCACCCCTGATCGTAGGCCTGACCGGTGTCATCATCGAACGCACGATGTTGAAGCGCCTCTACCACCTCGACCACCTCTACGGCCTGCTGTTCACCTTCGGCATCTCGCTCATCATCCAAGGCTTGTTCCGCTATCAGTACGGATCGTCGGGTCTTCCATATCCGATCCCCGATGTATTGCAGGGCGGCGTGCGTCTGCAATTCATGTTCCTGCCATATTATCGCGCCTGGGTGATCGTGTTCTCGCTCGCGATCTGCCTTATCACCTGGTTCCTGATCGAACGCACCAAACTCGGCGCCTATCTCCGCGCGGCGACAGAAAATCCGATCATGGTGCGCGCGTTCGGCATCAACGTGCCGCGCATGATTACGCTGACCTACGGCGCGGGCGTCGCGCTCGCTGGCCTCGCCGGCGTGCTCGCCGCGCCAATCTATCAGGTGAGCCCGTTGATGGGCGCCGATCTGATCAACGTCGTGTTCGCCGTCGTCGTGATCGGCGGCATGGGCTCGATCATGGGCTCTGTCGTCACGGGGTTCAGCTTAGGGTTGATCGAAGGCCTGACAAAAGTCTTCTACCCGCAGGCATCAACGACCGTCGTCTTCATTATCATGGCACTGGTTCTGCTGGTCCGCCCATCGGGCCTCTTCGGCAAAGCGGCAACCAGCAATGCAGGCGTCGAAAGCACCGTCGTCGCCAACGCACTCGACGGCGGCCGCGCCCTAAACTGGGCAATAGCAGGCTTAGCCTTCATCCTCGTCGTCGCACCACTCTTCCTCTATCCGCAATTCCTCATGAAGGCGCTTTGCTTCGCGCTGTTTGCTCTGTCTGTAAACTTGCTGCTCGGCTATGCGGGCCTGCTCTCCTTTGGACATGCCATGTTCCTCGGCAGCGCCGGATACATTAGCGCACACTCCGCCAAGATTTGGGGCTGGCCGCCCGAATTGGCCATTCTCGCAGGTACCGCCGTCGCAGGCCTGATGGGCCTCGTTGTCGGCATGATCGCCATTCGACGGCTTGGTATCTATTTCGCCATGACCACCCTGGCGTTCTCGCAGATGATTTTTTTCTTGGCGGTCCAAGCTCCGTTCACCGGCGGCGAGGACGGCATCCAAGGTGTGCCGCGCGGCATGTTCCTCGGCGTGTTCGATCTGAAGAACCAGATGACAATGTATTACATCGTTTTCGCGATCTTCATGATCGCGCTGCTGTTGGTGCAACGGATCATCCACTCACCATTCGGCGAAGTCTTGAAGGCGATCCGTGAAAACGAGCCGCGCGCGGTATCGCTCGGCTACAAAACGGAACGCTACAAGCTGCTGGCCTTCATCCTGTCGGCATCGCTTGCGGGTCTAGCCGGCAGCACGAAAGCGATCGTATTCCAACTCGCGTCACTAACCGACGTGCACTGGGCGACTTCGGGCGAAGCTGTGCTAATGACACTGGTCGGCGGCCTCGGCACCGTTCTCGGCCCCGTCGTCGGAGCTTTCGTCATCGTGACGATGGAAACCTATTTAGCGGAATGGGGTCAGTGGGTCACGGTTCTGCAGGGCATCGTGTTCGTCATCTGCGTCATGGCGTTCCGGCGCGGCCTGCTCGGTGAAGTCGCCTATCGTAGCGGAAAGCCGCTTTGATATGCCTTTCCATGACCGGCACAACTATGAAAGTTAGTAACTGCCTCGCAATCGGCCCACACGTCGCCTGCTCGAAATGCGGCCTCAAATGACGGCGACGCAATGAGGTGGCGACAAGGTTTGCTTCATTGCCGCCCGGTGCCTCGGGATTAACGCATCACGATGGGGAGGATAAGCGGACGCTAGCCCCGTTCGCCACAGGGGCGCAGCAGCGCAGTGTGGCCAAGAGCTAAGAGCCTTACGATCGCGCTGACATGCGCAGAACAGTTCTGGAATTTCTTACCTACGACTTTCGTGTTCCGCTCTCGATGATCTCGATGGTGTGCGAAATCGGGTCAACTGCACGGACATGATGCGCTGCAGTGATTTTCGTAACGACGGCCGCCAAACTTTCGTGCGCGAAAAGCACATCACTACTGATAGTCAGTGTCTCGCGTCGGCCGGTTTTGGCCCTTCTCGACGTTTCGCTGCAGCACGGCGCGACGGACGGTATTTGGGCTGTCGCGTCGCTGTAGTCGGATCGTCGCGCAAACCGTCGCGAGCGGAGGCACTGCGGGCTTAACCGGAACATCGCTCAAGCCTGCCCTTGCCCCATCGCGACTGTGGCGACGGTGAGGCTTGCACCGTCCCGCCATGTCCGCCTATCGTGAGAGCGTCAAAGTAAGGTGAGGATATTATTGGTTGAAGCTGTTGGGTTCGGAGCTTGACCCGCCCCAATTTAATCAGATGCCCAGCTGTGTAGGGGGGCGGAGAGATGGAACGCCGAACGGTGCTCGCAGGGATTGGAGCTACATTCGCGTGGCCACGCTCGTCGCTCGGACAATCATCGTCCAGAAGCTTCAGGGTCGGGATGGTATTCACTGCTACTCCCATTTCCGAGATCACCGGACCCAACGCAAGCAATCCTGTTGTTCGCGCGTTTACGCAAGGCATGCGGGAGCTCGGTTTCATAGAGGGCCGCAATTTGATCTTGGAGTGTCGATCTGCAGAAGGTCAGCTAGATCGTCTTAGCGAGATCGTCACCGAATTAGTGAGCCGCGAGGTCGATGTGATTGTCACGACGGGCGACAAAGCAGCGCTCGACGCGAAGCGCGTAACAACCGTTGTGCCCATCGTGATGATGGTCAGCTATGATCCTGTTGGTATGGGAATAATTGAAAGTTTGGCGCGACCCGGCGGTAATATCACGGGATTGACCAACAATCCCGGGGCCAAAATAGAAGGTAAGTTGCTCCAGCTGCTCAAGGAGATCGTTCCGGTGGCTAACCACATTGCGTTTCTGGGATTGGCCGCCGACTGGAACGGTTCGCAAGGGGCGAGTGCGCGGGCTGCCGCACCGAATCTTGGCATTTCCCTCTCGTTCGCCGAGGTGACGCCGACCAACTACGCCGATGCATTTGCGAAGATGATCCAAAACAGGCCAGATGCGTTCTATCTGGCAGCGAACCCAGCGCACTGGGTCAACAGGCAGCGGATTGCCGATTTTGTTGTCAAGAACCGCATGCCGAGCATCTATCCTTACAGGGAAATAACCGAGGCCGGCGGTCTGATCTCATATGGCTCGAACCCCATGTATTTGTTTCACCGCTCCGCAGCTTTTGTCGCCAAAGTTTTGCAGGGAGCCAAGCCGCAGGATCTGCCGGTCGAGCAGCCGACCAAGTTCGAGATGGTGATCAACTTGAAGACGGCGAAAGCACTCGGACTGACGGTGCCGATGACATTGCTCTCGCGCGCGGACGAAGTGATAGAATAGCCAGTTAATTTTCGTTTGAGTGCAATTTGACATTCGGGGACAACGTCATGGACATCTCTTCCTTGATCGTCGGTGTTTGGAAATTGAAGAGCATGAGTTTCCAGGAGACTTCGTCGGGACATGCTGTGCTCCCATTCGGCGAAGCACCAGAAGGTCTGATCGTCTTCACCAAGGGGGGGCACATGATGGCGCTAGGTGTCGAGGCGGGTAGAATGCCGCCGAGTTCCTCTGAATTTACAGATAACGAGCGTTCAGCGCTGTTCAGATCGATGTTCGCGTACGGCGGCGAGTATTGCATCGATGAGGGTGCTGCTGTGACCAAAGTCCAGATTTCCTGGAATGAGACCTGGACGGGCACCAAGCAAATTCGATTTGCTGAGGTTGTCGGCAATGAATTACACCTAAAATCTGCCCCTTTTCTGAGCCCACAAACCGGACGCGAAGTTATAGGAATGGCCACGTGGGAGAGAATTGAGTAGGGATAGTCCTCCGATGTTTGTCCGCCTCCCCTGCCACCAAGGCTTTCAGCTTACCTATCAAGGAGCGGACGAAAGCAAGCCAGTCGGCCGTTGGTATGCGATGGCAGTCATTGGCCCGTCGCGTCGACCTTGGAGCGGCGGCTATTGGATCACTGCGAACGCCGGCAGCCAGTTGCCTAAGTCGCTCGGTGTTTAATCCCAAAAGTGGACCCTTAACATTTCGGTGGAGACTGTGCCCCCTCTTCGCGCAGCAATGTCCGCCGCTGGGGGCAAAGCGATCGTCAGGACGATAAGGGTCTACCTTCCATCATGTTTCAAACACGGCGAGATCGGCCATCGCTTGGCGGTCGATCGGCCCTTCAAGGACGATGAGATCAACAACGTAGTTGGCGTTAAAGCGCACAAGTGAGATGCAGCGGTGATTTCCATCAAACAGCAAAATGCGTTTCTGCACTCGATAGGCTGGGAACACACCTGTTGTTAACGTCGGCCGCCTGATCCTAACGTGATCCATCCACGGGTGGTTATGGCCGTTCGCCATCTGTTGAATCGTTAAAGGTTGGTCTCCCAGCTTGGGCAATCGGAGATTCACCCGCGGGAAGCGGTTTGGATCTACGAGCTGTTGGTGCACGACGGGTAATCCATTGAGTTCATACCAAGGCACAAGGATGCTACCCAGAGCTGGATCTGTGTTGGGGGTCACGCGAAGCAAATGCATTGCACCGCCAAGCGACATGTCTCGTGACTGTC
>JANLPY010000179.1:0-6529 GCA_031367505.1 Hyphomicrobiaceae bacterium
TGGCGCAATCGGCAAATCCCCATAGAGACCGCCGCACCCTCGGCCCACAACTCCCGCGACTTCGTGCCTGGGCGCTTCTCCGACGTCGGCCAGAGCACGCCACACCGCCGTCACGCCGACGTCCGAGAAACCTGCACCTGAACGGAAGTAAAGGTTGCGAGACCTGCATGAGCGTGTGGGGCACTTCTGTTCGTCACTCCACTTCGAAAGTGAGGATGGCAGTCTTACGTCAACTTTCAGGTGGAGAATGATTCTTAGGTGTCGGATTGCTCAGAATTGGATCTCGGGCGATATTCGGGCGTCGATTGCTGGATAGAACGCGATGGCGCGAGGGCTTGGCAGCAAGAGTCAATCTCACGCATCACGAGCGGCGCATCATGGAATAGCCCTGAGCCCGTACCCCCGCGCACCGCAAGGCGGAATCACCGCAAGCGCGCATTCAGGCTCACTTCGTGAGAATATTTTCAGGTAGGCGATCACGTCGAGTCGATCCTGCTCATCCGGAAGGTCGGCGAGGGCCATCTTGTTTCCGGGCATCCGCTCGCCGGGTTCACCAGCACATGACCATCTTCGCCTCGGTCCACACCCAGCCGCCATCACCAGCCTCCCTATTGGCCGAGGAGTAGGCGAATTCGTCGATGGGGTCGGCCTTGCGGTCGAGAATGCCGCTGAGAACGAGACACCATCAGTAGTGCAATGGGTCTCCCTCGGCTCTCCCGGCTATCATTCTTCGCTCGCGTGGTGAACGCTGCCGAAACCCTGAGATCAGAGACCTCTTGCGAAGAATAAGCTCCGTGTAACCAGTGTGTAGTCGGCCTCGAATGCCATGATCGCGACGAACACCAACACCAGCAGCGGCGGCAGCAGAATGGCGTACGCCAAGGCCAGCCGCTCCCAGGCCATGTGCATGAAAACGGCGACGATCAAGCTTGCCTTCAGCATCATGAATGTCAAAATCAAGAACCACCTCAACCGCCCCTGCACATGGAAATAGTCGACGAGGTAGGAGAATGTGCTGAGCACGAACAGCCATCCCCAAACCACGAGATATACCCTGACCGGATGCGCCTGCCCCTCGACGCGATCAATGCCCCGGGAATGTGCTTCCTGCATCGCCTTGACTCCTACCAAAGATAAAACAGCGCGAAGATGAACACCCACACCAGATCGACGAAATGCCAGTAGAGCCCCATGATCTCGACGCTCTCGTAACTGCCCGACCGGCTGGTGAAGAATCCATGGCTCTGCTGATCATAATCTCCCCGCCAGACCTTGCGAGCAACGATCAGCAGGAAGATCACGCCGATCGAAACGTGCGTGCCATGGAAGCCGGTGATCAGAAAGAATGACGAGCCGAACTGGGCTGCTCCCCACGGATTGCCCCATGGGCGTACACCCTCCGCGATCAGCTTGCTCCATTCGAACGCCTGCATGCCGACGAACGTGGCGCCGAGCGCGGCCGTCGCGAGGAGCAGCTTCGCCGTCGAAACGCGGTCCCGGCGATAGCCGAAATTGACGCCCAGTGCCATCGTCCCGCTGCTCGAGATCAGCACAAAGGTCATGATGGCGATAAGGATGAGCGGGACTTCTCTGCCGCCGATGTGCAAGGCGAAGACCTTGCTCGGATTGGGCCACGCCGTGGTCGTCGACATCCGCACAGTCATGTAGGAAATGAGGAAGCAGCCGAAGATGAACATGTCGCTCAGGAGAAAGACCCACATCATGGCCTTGCCCCACGGCACCTTCTTGAAGGCCCGCTGGTCGGAGGCCCAGTCATCTGCGACGCCGCGCAAGCCAGAGTTCAGATCGATTTTTGATCCAGTTTCGGCCATTGGCGAGATGCCTCCTACCTGATACCGCAAATCGCGAGCAATGCGCTCATGTTGTTGCCCGAGAAGAGCAAGCCGAACAGGACAAGCCAAACGACGAGCAGGAAATGCCAGTAGATGCAGCACAACTCGACGTTCTGGCGAACACGAGCCACGCTGCCGATCGACCACGTCTTCGCAATGATGACGCCGAACGCCGCGAGGCCACCAGCCAGATGCGCTGCATGCAGTCCAGTGATGAGATAGAAGAACGCGACGGATGGCAGCGTCAACCCGTAGCTGCCCAAGCTTTTCAACTGAAGCCAAGCGACGACCTGGCCAACCAGGAACCCTACCCCGAGCGCGGCTGCGCCGAGCAGGCCGATCCACGCTTCGCGCTCGCGACCTCGTCGCACGGCGCCGACCGATAACTGCAGCGCAATGCTGCTCGCGAGCAGCACGAACGAGTTGAACCACAAGAGGCCGAGCTCGGGTCCGGGGCGCCAGTCCTCGAAGGCCATTCGGCCGGCATAGGCCATGACGAGCAGCAGGAACAACATCGTGACGACGCCGAGAAAGACCTTGAGGCCAAGCGTCGTCCGGGCCGACTGCAGCTGATCGTCGGATAACACGACTGCATCCGCCACCGATGGTGTCAGCCAAGGCTTTTCCGATAATTCATGCAGAAAACCCATCCGCTCACTCGCTTACCGTTTGAGGTCATCTCCTCCACCCAGGCTGCCTCCGGCCGCAACAGGTTCATTCTGCGGGATGAAGTCATTCGCCGCTCCCGGCACGCTGTAGTCGTAAGCCCATCGATAGACGACGGGGAGATCCTTGCCCCAGTTGCCGTGCTTGGGTGGCGTTTCCGGCGTCTGCCACTCGAGTGTCGTCGCCCGCCACGGATTGCCGCCCGCGGCCTTGCCCCTGAACAGGCTCCAGACGAGATTGAACAGGAAGACCAACTGCGCGAAACCAACCACCAGTGCTGCAATCGTGATGAACACGTTCAACGAATGCGCGGAAGCCGGGACGAACGCCGTCGTACCCAAGTCGTTATAGCGGCGGGGCACACCGAGCAAACCCAGGTAGTGCATCGGGAAATAGATGGCATACGCGCCGATGAACGTGACCCAGAAATGGAATTTGCCCATTCCCTCGTCGAGCAGGCGCCCGGTGACCTTCGGGTACCACTGGTAGATGCCGCCAAATACGACCATAATCGGCGCAACGCCCATCACCATGTGGAAATGCGCGACGACGAACATGGTGTCGGAGAGTGGTACATCCACCACTGCGTTGCCAAGGAACAGGCCGGTCAGTCCGCCGTTCACGAATGTGACGATAAAGCCGATGGCAAATAGCATCGGTGTCGTCAGATGAATGTCGCCGCGCCACAACGTCAACACCCAGTTATAGACCTTGATCGCTGTTGGGATGGCGATGATCAACGTGGTGGTGGCGAAGAAGAACCCGAAATACGGATGCATGCCGCTAACGTACATGTGGTGCGCCCACACGACGAAGCTGAGCGCGCCAATTGCCACGATCGCCCAGACCATCATCCGATATCCGAAGATATTGCGGCGCGCGTGTGTGCTGATCAGGTCCGAGACGATGCCGAAGGCCGGTAGGGCCACAATGTAGACCTCCGGGTGGCCGAAGAACCAGAACAGGTGCTGGAAAAGAATCGGGCTGCCGCCACCGTGTTGCAACTTCTGCCCCAACGAGACGAGGCTTGGCATGAAAAAGCTGGTTCCGAGCAGCTTGTCGAACAGCATCATGATCGCAGCCACGAACAGGGCCGGAAATGCGAGCAAAGCCATCACGGTCGCCGTGAAGATTCCCCAAACGGTCAAGGGCATGCGCATTAACGTCATGCCCCGCGTCCGCCCCTGCAGCACGGTTACGACATAGTTCAACCCACCCATCGTGAAACCGATGATGAACAACGCCAGCGAAACGAGCATCAAGACGATGCCCGCCTCCTGTCCGGGAGTGCCTGGCAGTATCGCTTGCGGCGGATAGAGCGTCCAACCAGCGCCGGTCGGACCGCCGGGCGCGAAAAAGCTCGTGACGAGAACCAGAACCGCCAGCAGATAGATCCAATAGCTCAGCATGTTGATGTACGGAAACACCATGTCCCGCGCGCCGACCATGAGCGGTATGAGGTAATTGCCGAACCCGCCGAGAAACAACGCCGTGAGCAGGTAGATCACCATGATCATGCCGTGCATGGTGATGAGCTGGAGGTAGGCCGACGCGTCAATGAAGGGAATGGCGTTCGGGAATGCCAGCTGCAGCCTGATCAGCCACGAGAGCACCAGTGCCACCAGCCCTATCGCCAGAGCAGTGACCGAGTATTGCACGGCGATGACCTTCGCGTCCTGCGAGAAGACGTACTTAGTCCACCAGCTTTTCGCATGATAGAGTTCGACATCCGCAACTTCGGCAGCCGGCACAACCTCGGTCGGATTCAAGGCGTTATTTGCCATCGGTCGTCGCTCCTGAACGTGGCAGCGAAAGTGCCCTGGGCACTCCAGTCATTTTCCGGCGAGCGCGGCCCGGCAACCCGCGGCGTTCGCCTATCGCTGCCCCTTTTGCTGCTCTCGGCGTATCCTTCGCTCCTCGGCGCGCGCCCACAATTGCGCAAAGGTTTTCTGTTTCGCCAACCACTTTTGGTAGTCGGCTTCGTCCTCGACCACGACAGAGCCGCGCATCCGCGCATGGGCCACGCCGCACAGCTCCGCGCACAAAATCTCGAACGTTCCGGTCCTGGTCGGTATAAACCAGAAGTATGTGACGAGGCCCGGCACCATATCCATTTTGGCGCGGAACTGCGGCACGTAGAAATCGTGCAGCACGTCAATCGAGCGCAGCAGCATCTTGACCGGCTTGCCGATCGGCAGGTGCAAGGGATCGTTCTCTATCACGAGGTCGTCTTGCCCGCTCGGGTCCGCGCTGTCGATGCCGAGCACATTACCATTTCCGATATATCTGACGTCGGACTTGCCGAGCCGGCCGTCATTGCCTGGAAGCCGGAAATGCCACTGCCACTGTTGGCCAACGACCTCGATTTCCGTCGCTGCCGCAGGGACCGTGATGAATTGTCGCCAGACCACGAGCCCCGGTGCCAGCATGGCTGCCACGCCGACGCCCGTCACGACGGTGAGCCACAATTCAAGCCTCTTGTTTTCAGGCTCGTACTCGGCTCTGGTCCCCTCTCGATGTTGGAAACGGTGCACGCAGTAAGCCATGAACAGCACGATCGCGGTGAAGGCGGTGCCTGTGATCCAAAATGTGACGATGATGGTGGCGTCCACGTATCGCCAGTTCGAAGCGATCGGACTCCACCACCATGGGCTCAAGACATGAAAAGCTATCGAGCCGACGGCAATCAGAACGAGTGCGATGACCATCGCCATTGTGCTGGCTCCCGCAGTGATCGCCGACGGATTGCTTGATGCGTCGTTGCCGAGGACGCCAAGCCAGCCTCAGCGCGCCTCATCATCCGGTCGTTCGGACCGAGCGAACAGCGAAGCCGGAAAATCCGCCGCATACCGAATGCCCTTGCGTTTTGGATGGTATTCCGGCCGCTCGCCCTGATCCGGCTCGACGGCTATGCGATACAGATGCCATGTGGAATGCCCAAGTATCGGCAGTACGATGGCCAATCCGACCAGCATCGGAACCGAGCCGAGCAACAGCATTCCGGCAACCAACGCGAACCAAATTGACATCGTTACCGGATTTGCCGCCACGACGCGCACTGACGTGAGGACGGCCGCCGAAAACCCCACATTGCGATCAAGCAGCAACGGGAGCGAGATGACGCTTACGCACGCCGCAAGCAAGGCAAAGACGAAGCCGACGGCATTCCCGATCACGATCAACGTGAGCCCTTCCCGCGTCGTCAGGAGCGCCTGAACGAATGCGAGCGGAATCAGCGGACGATCACCGAAGATGGCGACATAGATCGTATGCGCGACGGCGATCCAGATGCCAAGGATCGACAGTAACAACGCGCCAACTGCAATGATCGGCATCAGCGACGGCGAGTGGATCACGTCGAAGGCATGCGCCCAGGATGTGTCGAGACCGAGTTCTCTTCTCCGACTCAATTCGTACAGACCGATGGCTGCGAACGGACCGACCAGAGCGAAGCCCGATGCTAGCGGATAAAGCAGAGGGAAAACGTCGTAAGCGAATACGGAATAGAAGAGCGTAAGGCCCGCGATCGGATAAATCGCGCACAAAAAAACGACGTGGGTCGGCATTGCCCAGAAGTCGTCAAGGCCCTTGTGGAGCACGTCCCTCAGGTCAGAGACTTGTATGACACGGACGTCAGGCAGGTCCGTGGTTGGTTGTGATGGAAGCAAGACACCATTCAGCGCCATATCGTCCTCCTCATTTCGAGAGGCCGGCGCCGCAATCCAGCGTGACGTTGTTTCGTCACCCCCCAAGCCGCCTAGGACTGCGACCCAGTTAATAGATAATGGTATCACCTTTAATCCCGCCGTTGAAGCCATAAAAATAAAAAATATCAAGTCGGCATCGGTTAGCAGGTCGTCAAACACTGACCTGATTACCCGTGTGTCTCCGCGTCCCGCCCCAATCCCCAACGTCATGCCCGCGCAGGCGGGCACCCACGTCGGCTGTCATCAGTCTCCCCACGTTTCCCCGCACTTCGCCGTGGGTCCCCGCCTTCGCGGGGATGACGA
>JANLPY010000180.1:0-4079 GCA_031367505.1 Hyphomicrobiaceae bacterium
TGGCGCAATCGGCAAATCCCCATAGAGACCGCCGCACCCTCGGCCCACAACTCCCGCGACTTCGTGCCTGGGCGCTTCTCCGACGTCGGCCAGAGCACGCCACACCGCCGTCACGCCGACGTCCGAGAAACCTGCACCGACCCGGACCAGCCGTTCTACCGGAAAAATCGAGTCGGCTATCTGATCGAACCGGAAGCAAGCTGCCACGAACATTGCACGCAGTCGAGACCCTGCCGTTAACCCCGGCGCCAGCACCCCGGCCTACCCAACAATCCGACGCAACTCGGCTTCCCATCGCTCCAATGCCGCGCGTTTCTCGGCCCAGAACTCGTGCTGGTTGTAGACGGCGTCGGTGATGCTGCGGGCGCCTTCGACGTGGTTGCGTAATCGGGCTCGGATATCCTTCGAAACGCCGAGCCGGGCGAGGTTGGTGCCGACTGTGCGACTGTCGCCCGTGCCTAGCGCAAGGCAATAAACCCGGCGATGGCAACGCTGCCGACTGAATTGACGATTACAACGAGCTTCGCCGGTCGGACGGCAGCTGGTCCGCGTGATATCGGCATTGTTTTCTGGCCGTTGTGGTTGGTGAAACCAGTTGAAGAGAACAAAGCAGATAATTCAGAGGTAAGACCAACTCGGCCCCGGCCGTTTACGACACCGGTTTCTGCGAGCGGCATGCGGATTCGCCGCTGCGCACGAATTGGGCACGAAATGGCATCACTCGCCGCATCGGTTGGAACGCGCTGCCTGCATGCCCGACCAGAATCAGAGACGGTGTATTGCCAGGAACAGCAACGAGACGAGCCTCGACAGCGTAGGCCAAGGCTTCGGCAGCAAGCTCCAACCGGCCATGCCAAGCTGCGTTACCTCCCTCACCCGGCGAGAGCCGAAGCTTCGTAAGTTGGTGAACGCGTAGCCTTTGTCTGCTTCCGGAGCCAAAGGTGCAGGGGCGACGGGCGCCATCCCAATATCGACGGCGGTAATGGTGCCACCGGTCGCCGCCCCGATTGCCCCGATAGTGCACATTGAGGGTAGCCCTATCTGAACCGTCAAGGCTCGGGCGGGCAACTGCGCGGGCTGACAGTCGGGCGCTATTCAACATCGCATTTGCGCCTGTGCTCCCAAGCCTTATGGCGGTTGGACGGCGGAGCTGGCTCCCGGCGAGCCGGCGCTCCCGACGGTGACGCTGACCGGGAATGCCTCATGGTGTCCTACGAACGTCAAGCGTGGGCCGCGGAAATGTCAGCATAGACCGCGGAGAAAGTGATCACGGCAGCAGCGCCGCTGCATGCTCGGCCGAGCGCCGTCGCTCGGCGGACTTCGAGGTCGCGGTGTTTATGGTCGATCCGGGCGCCTGCGTGATGGTTACGCGGCCCTGTCGGAGAGAGGCTCTTCCTCGATGGTCTGCTGCACGAGATTGTCGGCGACTATGGGCGTTTCGAAATAGGTGATCGTGATCTGGCTCTCGCTGCCATAGAGGTCGTTGATCATGCGCCGCCATTCGTCACCGTGCGCGCGCTTGGCCGCAGCAAGGTTCTTCCACAGGTACGCCCCGCCACCCAGGTGGTTCTCAGCATCATAGAGATAGCATTTGCGGATGCAGTCGGGGTTGGCACGCCACATCGATGACGTCTTGCGATACGTGGCGACGACCTCGGCGCGGGTCATGCCCGGCCGCAGCTTGAAGGTGATGATCTCGGAGATCATGTGGAACCTCGCTCCTGTTGGACAGCTGTATTGTGCGCCGGAAAGGGTGTGCTGACAACGCACCCCGCTGACGCACTTCTGCGGCATCTGGTTGCGTTGCTGGCGCGCCTCGATCAGGGAACGGCGTGAACCGAATGCTAGGGTCGGCCTATGACGGCGCGCGCTATCGCGTCGATGCTCAGAATAAACCCCGCAGCACCCAGTCCGACGACGAGCCCGCATTGACTTCCGGTTGCCCCGCAGCATGATGAGTGGAGGGCAGGGTGGGCTTGCGACCGTGGCAAAAGTCATGGAGGCGGTGGATGCGACGTGATGCGCTGGGCTGGGGGGCGAAATTCGCAGCTATCGGTCCTTCCACCAATACAGTGGTGCAACCGGATTTCAAAGCGATGCGCCCCGCGGGCGTGACCTGCCATTACCGGCCCATCTTGACGCCCAATGCGAAGGCTATTTCTAATGAAACATTCAATGCGGGCATAGACACCATCGCCAATAATACCATGGACGCGGTACGGGTGGCGATGACGATGGAGCCAGATGCTTTTGTCATGGGCATGTCGTCGATCACCTTCTACGGCGGCGTCGCAGGGGCTGAGAACTTCATCCGGCAAGTGCATGAGGATGGCTCAGGGTAAGCTGTGGTAGCGTCGCCACCGTGAATGCACTTCGGTGTTACGGCGGGGTCAGACGTATTGCATTCCTTTCCCCTTATTGGCCAGTGATGAACGATATCGTCCGCCACTACTTCCAGAAAGCAGGCTTAGCGCTGCATGCACCGAGCTGGACTGGCATTGCTGCCTTCACCACTGCGGAATGCCGCCAGGCGCTGCGCCGGCTCGACGGTGACGACGTAGACGCTCTCGATCAAGGCGGTTTCACTCCCTACATGCTGCCTTCCTCAGCAGGTCGAGGTGTGCTGCGGCCACGCACTTGCGTTAGCCACAGCCGCCGTTTGCCATCAGATGGTGTCGATGGGCAAACGACGACAGAAACCGGCGCGATGGGGCACGAGCACACGTCATGCTGCCACGTCAGTGACTGCCGGTCTATATTCCGAAGCAGCCGGCCGAGGCAGAAAATGGCGCTGACTAATGCTGGACACCGGGCAGGAGGCGTGGGATGCTCCGTTAGCGTTAGGGAAGTTTGGGCCAAAAACGGTCGTCGTCGAACAAGCGTGCCGGGACTTGCGGCACCAGAGCTTGTCGTTAGGATAGCCGACTATCTGCGACGGGCAGGATGGTCGAGATTGACCCCTTTTGTCTTATCTTCAACAAAGCAGCTTTTAAAATGAGTGGCGTTCGGAGTGTGTCATGGCTGAGTTAAATGCCCTAAACGTAATAAACGAGCGTCTTCAGACTAAGACGCCCGTCAAAAAGACTAGGGTCCAAGTTGAGCACGAAACAGTATGCCCATATAATGTTATGGGTCCGCCGGAAGCAAACATGAGCGAAATTGGGGTTCTGTTGAGGGGTGAAGGGGGGACCTGTAAAACAATTCGGCGTGAGATCGTTGAAGCCTACCACGACACGGCCAGGGCGACTACTAGCGAATTCGTGGCGGTATCAAATCTGGTAATTGACTCAGCTAACCCACGAGCTCTTCCGGAAAAAGCACTTCTTGCTTGGCAGGATTACACAAACTGCGCTGACGCTCAACTTTCGGTCGGCATCTAACTCTCCGTATCAGGCACTTCAGGCTACACGGTAACTAAGACTGACGGCATTAGCACGACTATTGGCGCTAGCCAGACATTTTCCTTCCAAGCCTATGGTGGAACTTCGTCAACAACATTTAGCTTCAGCCGCACCGTATCTACGAGTACAAGCGTAAGCGAGTCACACTCGGAAAGTGTATCGAGGAGCCTTTCTGCGACCGTGAGTGTTGGACCTCGGAAACACGGCAGAGTCGAACTCTTGGCCTATGAGACAACAATTGAGATTCCATTTCGAGCGAACGTTGTCGTTGACGGGCCTCTAGAGCCGAATTTGAGTGGATACAGTCGAGCATCCGATTTGTTGTCTCTGGCAGAGAGAAGTTTTCCGTGGTCAGGGGTTATTCGAATTACAAATGTGTCGGCGGGAAGGGTAGCGACAATAGACCATCCCGGTCGACCAGCCTGCCCAGTTGTGGGCATGGGTACTTCAACAACTAAGTCATCCACCTCTTTCGCGGCGTCAGAAATGCCGACTCGTTCACGTCAAGATTTGTGCCTCCGAAAGACCTGCAATTCAAAAACGAAGAACTGATACTGAATAAATATACTATTCAAGATGGCCCCATCATTGGTCCTCCCGACGGCGTGCACTATGAGATAATATCGCGCTCTCAAGTAACTCGAATGACAGCCGCCTGCGGATTTAATGATCTTGGAG
>JANLPY010000246.1:0-1835 GCA_031367505.1 Hyphomicrobiaceae bacterium
GGATCGTTCGGCGTCAGGCGCGGGTCGCCGACTTCCAGGGGTGGCGGCGCGGTGGCATAAGCACGGCGCCAGACCAGCACCTGTTCATTGCCGAACTTGGCCGCGGTTTCGGCTTTGTCGAGACCTTGCAGCGCGCCGTAATGACGTTCATTGAGGCGCCAGGCGTGGTGCACCGGGATCCACATGCGATCCATTTCTTCGAGCACGGTCCACAGCGTCTTGATCGCGCGTTTCAGCACCGAGGTATAGGCGATATCGAAAGCAAAGCCTTCACTTCTCAGCAACTGTCCGGCGGCCCGGGCTTCGGCCAGTCCGTGTGCGGTCAGCTCGACGTCGGTCCAGCCGGTGAAGCGGTTTTCCTTGTTCCAGGTGGATTCGCCATGGCGAAGCAAAACGATTTTGTACATTGATGGTCAAGAACAGCGGAGATTGCGGGGCGCGCGCGGAAAGGCATTCTATAATATCCGCTCGGTTTGCCGCATCGGCACAAGCCGTGCGCTGCGCTTCAAGGAAAGGTCGGCAGATGTTGGAGTTCGTGCAACAGAACGTCATATGGGTGGCGCTGGCGGTCGTCAGCGGCGGCATGCTGCTCTGGTCGCTCGCCAAAGGCGGCGGCAATGGCATTTCACCGGCGGAGGCGACACTGTTAGTCAATCGCGAAGATGCCGTTGTGCTCGACGTGAGGGAGGCCGGTGAATGGAACGGCGGGCACATTCCCAACGCACATCACATCGCACTCGCGCAACTGGACAAGCGGATGGCCGAACTGGAGAAATTCAAGGGCCGCCCCATCGTGGTGTACGGCGCCAGCGGCGGTCGCTCAATCTCGGCTATCGCGGCGCTGAAGCGTGCCGGTTTTGAAAAGGTGTTCAATCTCTCCGGCGGCGTTGGGGCCTGGACCGATGCCAATCTTCCCTTAACCACCAAATAAGGTCTCACGCATCATGGCCAAAGTCTTGATGTATTCCACTGCGGTGTGCCCCTTCTGCGTTCGCGCCGAGCAACTGCTCAAGCGCAAGGGCGTCACCGAGATCGAGAAAGTTCGGGTCGATCTTGAGCCAGAACAGCGCATGGCCATGATGGAACGTACCGGCCGTCGAACGGTTCCGCAGATTTATATCGGCGAAACCTATGTCGGTGGTTGCGAAGAGCTTTTCAAGCTGGATCACGAAGGCAAGCTCGAACCCCTGCTTGCCGCCGCCGCTTGATAGAATGCCGCCACTTTCACGACCACGGTAGTCAATCATGAGCGATCCGCAGCCCCGCTTCAGCATCGAAAAACTCTACGTCAAGGATCTGTCCCTTGAAGTTCCCAATGCGCCGCAAATCTACCTCGAGCGCGAAGGACCGGCGATTGACCTGCAATTGCAGTCCGGGTCCAAGGCCATCGGCGAGAACGCCTACGAAGTTTCTGTGACCGTGACCGTCACTGCCAAGTCTGCGGACAAGACCTTCTTTCTGGTCGAAGCCGGACAGGCGGGAATCTTTCACATCGAGGGCGTACCGCAGGAGGATATTGCACCGATCCTCGGCGTGGCCTGCCCCAACATCCTCTATCCCTACCTGCGCGAAGTGATTTCCGATGTCGTCAATCGGGCCGGGTTTCCGCCGGTCATTCTTGCACCGGTGAACTTCGAGGCGCTCTACCAGCAACGCCTCGAAGCGGAAAAGCAGCAAGTCCCGACTCCCGCAACGACCATTCAATAGACCGATGCTGCACCGGTTTGCCTTTGTCTTCCTCAGCGTTCTCGCCGGGTCGGCACTGGCGTTGGAGTATCGCTCTGTCAACGAACCGTCGATCCTCTATAACGCGCCGGCCACCAAGGCCGCGCGCC
>JANLPY010000346.1:0-1956 GCA_031367505.1 Hyphomicrobiaceae bacterium
CGGGCGGCGGCATTCGGGGCGGCGTGAGTTATGGCGCGACCGATGAATGGTCGTATAAAGCGATTGAAAAGCCTGTGTATTGTTATGACATTCATGCCACGATGCTGCACTTGCTAGGCATCGACCATCGGCGGCTGACGTATCGCAACAATGGCATCGACCGCCGGCTTACGGATGTCCACGGCGAGGTGATTCGCGACATTATCGTTTAATTCATGCCTATTTCCTCTTATGTACAGTGGCTGCGCTCGCACGTCGGCCAAGCGCCGGTGCTGCTGCCCTCGGCGAGCGTGCTCGTCTTCGACGATGCCGGACGATTGCTGGTGGTGCGTCCGGTTGGATACGAGACCTGGGTTTCACCGGCGGGGCGGTGGATCCGGGTGAGAGTCCGGTGGATGCGGCTGTGCGCGAGGCTTGGGAAGAGACCGGCTTACATGTCGAAATCACGGGGATTTTCGGTGTTTTTGGTGGTCCGGACTTTCGCGTGAGCTATCCGAACGGCGATGTCGCAGACTATGTGATGCACGAGTTTTTTCGCGAATCTTGAAGCGCTCGGGTTTTTCGGATCGCGCAAGTTCCGCATCAAGAGCGGTCAGTATCTCAATTTGCGTGCTCATTTGTGGATCTCCCGATCATATCTCGGTCATCGCTGCGCGGTCGGTCAGTGTGGGGGGGACAAGGCCTCTCTCAGGATTTTCTCAAGGCCGGAGCTGTCGTCCCGATTGAAGATGACCGTGGAGGGTGGGGGGACTGATTGTGAACCGCTCGATTCCCGATTGCCAGTGGTCCCTGTCAAAAAGAGCCTGCCAGAACCGCATAGCAACCGCATCAAGCGCTCTGGCATGCGCCGGACCAAAGGTCTTTTCACGTCGCTCAAGACCTGTATCCGCCAGACCGCTGGACCTTCGTCCCAAAATCGACATCAGGAGATAATGTGGAATCATGTCCACTGCAACGCTTGTTCGATCCGTCTTCTGGATCGTAGCTCTAGCGATCGCATTTCTGGCACCGTTGTTGATCGAATCGGTCTTCCGCAGAGCCGAACGAGCCTTCGCGGCTTTCGCTGCCCGGCGCGTCCTCTGTTGCCTTGGTCTAGGTCTGCTCGTCCTGGTAGGCCGCCTTGCCATGCTTCCCTTGCGCGAAATCCCCAAGCCGTATGTCTCCGATGAGTTCTGCTCTCTCCTCCAGGCGGATACCTTGAGGCCCGGAAACTGGCGCTCGATCAGTTCCGGCTGATCTTGAGCAAAATCAGGTAACTGGTTAGCGGGTTCCGGCCAGAAATGGACCGCGACAGCGCCAGCGCTTCGCTGATCGGAAAGCGCACGAAAGGCCCTGTTTGCAGGCCTTACGATGATGTCGGCAATGTGTAGCATAAAGCGGGTAATTATCTGGTACGACACTGCGGCACGTCTGACTGGCACCTCACCGGGCACCAAAGCACAACCTGTTGTATCTGGCCGCGCTACGAACCACTACCTGTTCCGCTAACCAATTACAAAATCAGTCATTGCCGGTGTAACATTCCCGAAGCAAAAAGTACCTTAAGCAAAAAACCCTTAGGGCTGATAGGTGGGACCCCAGCCGGGTTATACTCTAAGAATTGGCAGCCCAGTGGCGCACAGGCGGATGATCCGATCGGGGCTGTCAGCTCAAAAGGAGTTTCATATGACTTGCTTAAATCTACGCCGATCAGGGGCTGTTGCCGCAGGGCTGACAGCGCTTGCGGCATTTGTAAATGTCGCTTTGGCGACAAATTCTTGGGGCGGTTACCACTGGGCGCGGACCACTTCACAGTTCACCCTGAAGCTCGGGAACAACCTCTCCACAGATTGGCAACAGCACCTTGGCGGCGCGTCTTCGGATTGGAACAGTCCCCAGACTTTCGGCGCAACGTCCACGCCTCTTATGACCGCGATCATCGTCGGCCAGTCGAACAAGCGTTGTTCGATGGTTGCC
>JANLPY010000357.1:0-1709 GCA_031367505.1 Hyphomicrobiaceae bacterium
CCGCCGAACGCACCCGAGCCTCTTTGCGCATTGGCCACTATGCCATGGCAACGGCCGAACATCGGGAGCCGTGTGAATCGAGAGGTTCACGCACGGTTCTAGGAGCGCCTGGGGGTGAAAGTCCCCTGGGCGACTCGACAATCTCAACTGACGGCTCGGGTCTGACGGTGAATTTGCAGAGAAAGCCGACCTCGCCAGTCGGCACTGATCCGTACCGGGATCATCTGTTCAGGATGGCGGCTTAACATTTCAGAGCGGACACAAGGCCGGACGCAGGGTCGGTGAGATCCCGTGGGACCCCTTCGATTGTCGATGTAGCCAGAGATCGACCGTCGGCGGCTCGACGAGGCGGGCCAGATTCGGACTTCCGGCCAGAGTTGCAAATTGCTGCGCCGTGCGCGTCACCGCCAAGGCCGCCGCGACCACGCCAATCGTAGCCATCGACATGGAAACCGACCGGGTCCAGACCGGTCTCATCGCTGCAAAGGCCTTGGGGCTCGAAACCACGATAGTGGAGATCGCGACGTCCGACGACTTTGACGCGCAGTTCGCTCGCTTGGCCGGGTCCAAACGCACCGGCATCGTTCAGTTGACGGCGCCAGGGTTCGCCACCGTTTCAGAGGGTTACGCGGCGGCGGCCATCAGATACCATCAACTTCTTGAGGACCACGGCAGAAGGTGGGATCCTCATCAGCTACGGGCCCAATCAAGAGCACTACTTCCCGCGCGCGAGCGCCATGGCCGATACGATCCTGAAGGGAGAGAAGCCGGGTGATATGCCGATCGAGAGGCCGGCGCGGTTCGAGTTTGTGCTTAATCTCAAGACGGCGAAGGCGCTCGGACTGGCGATCCCGAATCTCGTACTCGCGCAGGCCGACGAGGTGATCGAATGAAACGAACTTTTGGTGCAGCGCAGTGATGACTGCAACGCGTCCCGTTCGAGCATCAAGTAACCGCGCGCGGCACGGCCAGTCTGCTATCGATAGCTAGAGGAATTGGAATGACCCACAAACGCCGACGCGGCCTTGTGAGAGCTTGCGGGATGGAGCTTGAATCGAACGGTCCGCCAACACAACCGTGTGAGTTGAATCGCCACGGATCTAGCTGTCTAGCGGGCTGCTTCCACAAACTTGATCAAATCACAAACCTTCGCGTGTTACTCTTCACGCGCCATGCCGCAACCGATCGCTGTGGCTGCTTACACATCGACAAACCTGTGGCAGCCCTGGTCACGGAGAGCCGGCACCAAAGATGGTTTCAGCGCACGAGCTGAGCCGATTCGCCTCGCTGACACTGCTACTTCAGCATTTCGGGCACCAGCAGCTTAGGCAGGAACAGCGATACGCTGGGGAAGATGATCAGCAGCGCCAGCACTACCAGCATCGGCACTAGCATAATCAGTGTATCCTTCAAGGCGTAGCGTATCCTGACGCCGGCCACCGCGCACGAGATCATCAGGCACATGCCGTAGGGCGGTGTGACGAGTCCGAACGCCAGCGACACGATCGAGATGATAGCGAACTGCACGGGGTGCAGGTTGACGCTCGCCGCCAGCGGCTGCAGCACGGTGCCGACGATGACGATGGCTGGAATGGCGTCGAGGAAGCAGCTGACCACCATTTTTCGTAATAAGTTACTGTTATTATTAAGTTTTTTATGGACCTCATTGCCGTATCCCTCAACTTACCCCACAGTGCTCTAGCGCTAAA
>JANLPY010000376.1:0-2561 GCA_031367505.1 Hyphomicrobiaceae bacterium
TTACGACATCATGAATGCCAAGAAGTCGGTCACGGCCGCGACCGCGCTCCGCCTCGGCCGCTATCTCGGCAACGGTCCCGACCTGTGGAGCAACCTGCAGGCCCGCTATGACCTTGCCGTCACCGAGCGCGAGATGGCCGATGACCTGAAGGCGATACAGCCTGCCGAGCGGATCGCGGAAGCGGCCTGATCCGCCAAAGGACGACTGAATCGAGCGGGCGTAATTGTGCCGGAAACTTCGTAATTCGAGTGTCGTTCACTTAGTAAACTGGCACCGAAATCCGCTTCCGCGCATCACAGGTTACGTATAGGAGAGCCGCAAAGGGGGTTGTAGATGCGTAAGGTACTTTTTGGACTGGCGGCCGCGGCAGTCACGAGCGCTGCCCACGCTCAAACAACAACAACAAACTGCGCCACCGTGGGATACGGCGTCCAGTGCACGTCGCGAACGCGGCCCAGCTCGGATCAGAGCCAGCAAAAGAACCAAGAGAATATCAACCGCGCGTTCCAAAACGTCGGCGCGGCAATCGCGGCCGATCGTGAGAAACGACGGGGGAAGAAAGCGGCAGATTCTGCTGCGGCAGCACAATCTGAAGTTGACGCTCAGGTCGAAGCAGCGCTCGCAACGGAGCAGCCAGCCTCGCCGCCGCCTACCGATGAAAGCCCCGCCCTGTTGGCTTGCACGGTTAACAACGAGCCGTTCAGCATCGCACTCTACGAGAGGCACGGGCGAGCGGACGTGACCTCGGGTGGAGTCGCCAGAACACGGGCAGCGAGGTTCGAATCCGACTCGGTGACATGGTCCAGCCCTGTTGTTCGTAGCGCCCTTAGCAGGTTGGACGGTTCCTATATCGGCTATAGCAACCTACCGTCTTTACGGGGTCAGATTGTGTGGAGGGGAAGCTGCACTGTGGCTATGGAAAGGAAGTTCTAATGGCGCGTGGTTCTGAACATGATGCTGAGGGTAGGCGCTGCATGCTCACCGCAGTGAGGACTTTGGAGCGCAATCCCGCAGACGAACGGCTCGACCCCGAGCAGCTTGTCGATGATGTTCTGAGCGCCCTGGAAAGAGAGGGCCTGTTCATTGTGCGAACGCCACAGGGCAGTTCAAGCCTGACAAAAACCAACGCTGGAAATCCGGATACCTAGCGCGAACTAAGGGACACGCAGAGACTTAGATTCGGTCACGCCGCGCTCAAGCTGATGCGTAGCTTCGCTCCCGTCGCGGCGGCGAGTTTTTCGAGGGTGCGGACCGATGGTCTTGAACGACCGCTTTCGAGTCGCGCGATCGCGCTCTGGCTGGTTTTCATTCGCTCGGCGAGCTCGGCCTGGCTGAGACCGGCGCGGGCGGCGATGACTTCCGACGCAAACGCGAACTCTTCCTCCATCGCGTCATAGCATTCGACAAAGGCCGGATCCTTGCACTAGGTGGCGATGGATTCCCCAACGGCGATAGTCTTGCGGCTCTGTGCGGGCTTACCCCCGTTCACGCCAGCGCCTGCAGCCCATGCTTCTTGACGATGGCTAGCAGTTTGAGCGCCATGCCGCTGGGACGCTTGGCGCCGGTTTCCCATTTCTCGACGGTCGACTCGCTGGTGTTGAGGTAACGCGCGAACACCGGCTGGCTGACCTTGTTGGCCTTACGCAACCGCTGGATATCCTTGGGCGCGAAGGCGGGGGTGGCCGCGAGGCAGCCCGCGTCGAAATTGCGCATCGTTGCCTTGTCGATGACGCCAGTACGATGAAGCGCTTCGGCCGACGCATGGATCGATTCGAAGGCGTCGCTTCTGAATTTCTTCTTGCTCATGGTCGTAGCTCCACACTTTCAACGCAAATCTCGATCCAGTGGCCGTCGGCAACTTGCGCGTCGGCCTGCTCCATCGTCATCTTGCCATATGCCTTGGCCAAGAGTTTGAACGCCTTCAACTCATCGTCATCGAGGTTCGCCCGGTCCTGCTTGGCGAACAGATACTGATAGACCCAATAGTCCCCGCCCCGCGCCAGGATGATCGATCGCAGCCGATTATCGGCCAGTCGCTTCTTGAATATGCCGCCACCGAGATCATCCGTCTGACCCGCCATCACCTGCGCGATCGCCGTGCACAACGCCGCATCCGAAACCCGCGCCTTGGTCGCCGCTTTTGCAAACCATGACGATTTGAATACACGCGGCGAAGTCGTCCCAGACATTTATAGGTAGCACCAAGTGCTATACAATACAAGCCGGGCGATCAACCTCACGCCCCCATTTCGAGCACGATCTTGCCAACATGCTCGCCCGCTTCCATCCGGGCGTGGGCGGCGGCGGCTTCGGCGAGGGGGAAGACCTTGTCGATCACCGGCTTCAGCCGATTGCCCTCCACGTACGGCCACACCGTGCGCGCGATTTCATCGGCGACCATCGTCTTGAAGGAAAGATCGCGCGGGCGGAGCGTCGATCCGGTCAGCATCAGGCGGCGGCGCATGATCTCGAAGATCGGGATTTCGGCGCTCGCCCCGCGCTGGACCGCGATCGAGACATGGCGGCCATCGTCGGCGAGGCACGCGAGGTTGCGCGCGAC
>JANLPY010000413.1:0-1868 GCA_031367505.1 Hyphomicrobiaceae bacterium
GCCGCCGCGCCGATGTCCGAAGGTTCGCCCGCCTTGCCCGCCGCATAGATCCAGAAGCCCTTGTCGTACACGTCCTTGGGCACGTTCATCGGATTGGCGAGCGGCGTATAAATGCCGCCCGGATGGATCGAGTTCACGCGCACGCCGCGCGGCCCGTATTCGAGCGCGAGCGACTTGGTCAGCCCGCGCACCGCGAACTTGGTGGCGCAATAGACCGAAACCCCGTTGGCGCCCGAGATACCATCGGCCGAGCTCATGTTGACCACGCTGCCCCCGCCGCCCCCATTTCCAATACTGCGCAAAATTGCCGGGATACCTGCCTGGCAGCCCAGGATCACGCCCTTGAGGTTGACGTTGATCAGCCGGTCGATCTGCGCCTCGGTGTGGTCCTCGAACGCGCTGAACACGATCGTGCCGGCGTTGTTGACCAGGCAATCGAGCTTGCCGAACCGCGCTTCGGCGGCGGCGATGACCGCCTCCCATTCGTCGCGCGAGGTCACATCGTGATGATGGAACGCCACGTCCTGCCCCAGTTCATCGGCCAGCGTCTGGCCTTCGGCATCGAGCAGATCGGTGACAAGCACCCGCGCGCCTTCGGCCACGAAGCGGCGCACAATCCCTTCGCCGATCCCGCGCGCGCCGCCGCTTACCAATGCCACTTTGCCCGTGAGCCGTTTCATCGCGCCTCTCCCCGTTTGATCTTTGCAATCAGGTGGCTGCAATTAAGGACTGGAATTGCCCGACACAATACGCAATTGTGAAGCTATGCCGTTTTCTGTTCGGCATACGCGCATTTTTGACAGACCGGATCAACGCATGATGCGACAAAGCCAGGCGATGGACCCTACACCGCCAGTCCGGGTTTCAACCGTGACAGCGGCCAACATTCCGGTTGACGGTGGCATTTCCGCCGCGCAGGTCATTTTGCCGATGCCGGGTCAGGATGTTGTGGAGCCATGAGCCAGAAATTCGTGTTCGACGATTCCGACCGCAACATCGTCGAGCAGCTCCGCCTGAACGGACGGGCCACCAACCAGCAGATCGCCGAGACCTTGGGGCTGACCGCGACCACGGTTTCGTCGCGGATCAAGCGCATGGAGGATGCCGACCAGTTGCGCGTGGTCGCGGTTTCGGATTTCTCGGCGCACGGTTTCAACTTCCTGATGGAAGTGGCAATCGAGGTCGATGGTCGCGCGGCGTCCGAAGTCGCGCACGAACTGGCGCAGTTCCCCGAAGTGTTCGCCGCGCACCTCGTGACCGGCCGCTACGACATCAACATGCTGGTGGCGCTGCACGATCTCAACGACCTGGCGCACCTGCTGCTTGACGAATTTTCGCAAGTGCGCGGCATTCGCTCGATGACCCCGTCGATCGTGGTCGACATCATCAAATACCAGTTCGACGTCGCGCCGATCGAGGCGCGCAGCTGAACCGATGGGAGTGTACGGCATGGCCGATGTCCAGCTAGACGATCTCGACCGGCAGCTCATCGATCTGCTGGCGCTCGACGCGCGCGTGTCCAATCGCAAGATCGCCACTGAACTCGGCGTGACCGAAGGCACCGTGCGCGGCCGGATCAAGCGCCTGCAAAGCGAAGGGCTGATCGCCTTCACCGCGATTACCGGCTTCAACATGGCGCAGAAGTCCAAGCTCGCCTTCATCAGCGTGCAGGCCGAAGTTGTGAACGTCCGCGCCATCGCCCGCCAGATTTCCGACCTGCCGCTGGTCAACGCCACGATGATCACGATGGGTCAGTTCAACATCCTGGCGATGTGCCTGTTCGACGAGCTCGACAGCCTGGTTGACCTGGCGTCAGACCGCATCCTGCAGTTGCCGGGGGTGCATCACGTCGAAACGTCGATTGCGGT
>JANLPY010000466.1:0-26624 GCA_031367505.1 Hyphomicrobiaceae bacterium
ATTTCAGTGAGTTATGCCCTCGATGGTCATGCTTGTCGTCGACTAACGGCCCTGTGGCCATGCGGCATTTTTGAATCTAGCCAAGTTGCTGTTTGGTAGATCCTTCCTGGGGTCAAGAGAGCATTGATTTATCAAAATATCTGATGCCAACGGCCCGCATCAGAGCTATGGTAGCGCTTATAGTTCATGCCGAGGCGACTAGGCTCGGGCGTCCACCACAGCGGTCGGCCTCGCAAAACGTGCGCTTATATTTATTTTCCCACGAGGGTCCTATGAAGAGGATCTTGCTTGTCGAAGACAACGAGATGAATCGCGACATGCTCTCGCGGCGCCTCGCACGTAGTGGCTACGAAGTGTTTATCGCCGAGGATGGCGGGCGTGGCGTCGAGGCTGCGAAGATCGAAAAGCCTGATCTCATTTTGATGGACATGAGCCTACCGGTGGTCGACGGCTGGGAGGCGACGCGCCGGATCAAGGCAGCTCCAGAACTCAGCAGAATTCCTATTATCGCGCTCACCGCGCATGCCATGGCAACGGATCGCGACAAGGCCCTCGAGGCCGGGTGCGACGACTACGATACCAAGCCCATCGAGCTGCAGCGGCTGCTGGGAAAGATTGAGGCATTGCTCGCGGCCGCGAGGTAGTACGCAATTTTTTGAATCATGAAGGGAGGCGCCGCAACCGCTCCTTCGCTGGCCAATCGGGCTCCCGTCGAAGGTGTTCGGTCGTTGGTGCCTCCGGCACGCAAGAGCCGCATCGGCTCCGTATTGTCGTGAGGAGGCATGCCATGGATTGGCGGGTATTCGTAGCGTGCAAGCGTACCATGGCAACAGGGAGTGCGGACGGCCACGAGTTTCGGACAGTATCGACGCGCCGCCCGCGGCCGCAGCGCACACAATGGTTCGAGGTTCGCAAAGGAGATGGGCCATGGATCGCCGTCGGTTTGCAGGAGTTGTTGGGATCGCCGCTGCCGCTTCTGTTCTCCCCGGACCCGCGATTGCCCAGGGTGTCCGCGAGCTCAAGTTGGTCACCACCTGGCCGAAAGGGCTGGTGGGGCTCCAGACCAGTGCCGAGCGCGTCGCGAGAACGATAACGGCGCTGTCGGGGGGGCGCCTGCAGGTCAAAGTATTCGCCGCGGGCGAATTGGTCGCCGCCCTGGAATCGTTCGATGCCGTCTCGTCAGGACTCGCCGACATGTACCACGGTGCCGAAACATACTGGGAAAAGCGCTCTCCCGCATTCAGCTACTTCAATATCGTCCCGTTCGGCTTGACCGCCGCCGAGATGAATGCGTGGATCTACAATGGCGGAGGTCAGGTGTTGTGGGACGAGCTCAGCGCAGGGTTCGGTCTCAAACCTTTTCTGTGCACCAATACGGGTTGTCAGATGGGGGGCTGGTTCAACAAGGAGGTGGCAGGGATCGATGCCTATAGGGGTCTGCGTTACCGCATGCCGGGCCTGGGAGGCGAAGTCCTCCGTCGACTCGGCGCCGTTGCGGTCAACCTTCCCGCGGGCGAGATCATCCCATCGCTGCAGTCTGGTGCCATTGACGCAAGCGAATTCGTGGGCCCCTGGATCGACATGTCTTTGGGGCTGCACAAGGCCGCGAAGTACTACTACTACCCGGGTTTCCACGAGCCCGGGTCTGCGCAGGCCCTCGTCGTCAACAAGAAGCTATGGGATGCCCTTGGCAACACCGACCGCAACGTCATCGAGACGGCAGCAGCGGCCGAGAACAGCACATCGCTGGCCGATTTCAATGCTAATAATGCTGCCGCGCTCGCGACGCTCGTCGGCGACCCGTCGGTCCAAATCCGGAAGTTCGACGATGCGACTTTGCAAGCGCTCGGCAAGGTCAGTGGTGAGGTGCTTGCCGAGACCAGCCGCAAGGACGAGATCACCCGTCGCGTCTACGGCAGTTTCATGAAGTTCCGAAGTGCTGCCGAGCGCTGGGGCGACATTTCCGAGCGCGCCTACCTCAACGCACGCGCGCTGCCGTTTCCATTCGGAGGTTAGCCGCAAAAGCCCTGGGATTCGGGCCAAAAGCATAGTGTCGATGGAGGAAGATAATGGACCGCCGCCAGTTCATTGCGGGCATGAGCGTTGGGGCCGCAGCAACCGCAATCAGTCTACCGAAGCCCGCTATTGGCCAGGGTTTGCGCGAGTTAAAGATGGTCACCACTTGGCCCAAGGGCCTGCTGGGGCTGGGGATGAGTGCGGAACGTGTCGCCCGCACGATTACCGCGCTCTCCGGCGGGCGCATTCAGGTCAAGGTGTTCGGGGCAAATGAAATGGTCGGTGCCTTCGAGTCGTTCGCTGCCGTCGCCTCTGGACTGGCTGACATGTACCATGGGGCGGAGTATTATTGGGAGGGTCGTTCCGCGGCGTTCAACTACTTTGCGGCCGTCCCCTTTGGTCTCACCGCGGCAGAAATGAACGCGTGGATTTATTTCGGCGGTGGTCAGGAACTGTGGGACAGATTGAGCGCGGCCTTCGGCCTCAAGCCATTCCTTTGCGGCAATACCGGCGTTCAGATGGGTGGCTGGTTCACCAAGGAGGTAACTGGAGTCGAATCTTTCAAGGGTCTGCGTTACCGTATGCCAGGCCTGGGAGGCGAAGTCCTCCGTCGGCTCGGCGCCGCTGCAGTCAACCTTCCCGCGGGCGAGATCATCCCATCGCTGCAATCGGGCGCCATTGACGCAAGCGAATGGGTTGGGCCATGGGACGACATGGCGTTGGGGCTGCACAAGGCCGCGCCTCACTATTACTACCCAGGATTTCACGAGCCCGGCACGGCACTATCCCTCGTGGTCAACAAGCAGTTGTGGGACAGTTTCGGCAGTACCGAGCGTAACGTCATCGAGACGGCCGCAGTGGCCGAAAACAGCTATCTACTGGCGGAGTACAATGCCAACAACGCCATCGCCCTTGGCAAACTCATCGACGACCCGGCGATAACGATCCGCAAATTCGATGACTCGATATTGCATTCGCTGAGTCGGGTTACCGGCGAAGTGCTCGCTGACCAGAGCCGCAAAGATGAAATCACGCTCCGCGTTTACGATAGCTTCATGAAATTCCGGACGGCGGCCGTGCGCTGGGGCGATATTTCCGAGCGCGCGTACCTCAATGCGCGCGCGCTGCCGTCTTCTGTCCGACAATGACGATGCTGCTTTGGGGACGATCACTGGTGACGAGAAGGACTAGAATCGAGTTGATGTGATAGCCGTGTACCGTGTCCCCATATCCGCGATGGGCTAGCTATTACGGCTTGGTGTGGCAAGCCGATTACTGCTCGCGTTTTTCGGGGTCAGCGGCCTCACGATCCTCGCTGCGGGCGTGGCGATCTACTCCTTCCGCCAGCTCGGCGACGTATTCGAGCGGATAGCAGAAAGGCGTGTCCCGGCGGCCCTCGCATCGCAGGAGCTGTCGCGACATGCTGAACGCATCATTGCCGCAGCGCCGGCACTGCTGTCGGCAGCGACCCAGAATGAGCTTGCTGAGCAATCCATTCGGATCAAGACCGAGGCGCAGGCGCTCGCCGCACAGCTGGAAGCTCTCGAAGGTCGCGGGGCGGACAGCGTCGCATTGAGCTCTATGCATTCTTCCATTCGAAAGTGCCCGAAGGTGCAGCACCGTTCGCGGTGCTACGCCAGCGGGTCCTGACAAGGTAAACGAGCAACGGCGACCAGAGAGCAAGGTGGATCATGGCTCCTGCCTGAGCCCGTCCAACCGCTGGCCAGAGCATCTTGGCGGCAACGAGAAACGCAATGGTCGAAAGCGTCGACGCCAGCACAACGCGCGCTTCGATCTTCCAGCGCACGAACGCGATGCTCGAGAAGAATACAGAGGCCATGATCGCCATCCAAATCCGCACGCCGAGTGGATAGGTTGTGGCCTCCGCGCGCACGGCGGCTAACGCCTGTGCGAGGTCGCTGGGGCTGATGTCCATTCCGATGCCCCTTGTGGGTTGATCGAGCGATACGTCGGTCAGAGTGGCAACAGGGTCAGCAAGCCGCGCACCACGACGTAAACACCGGCACTGGCAACGATGCCAGCGAATACGCGGGACAACATCTGCTTGCGTTGAGCCAGTCTCGCCGCGAGGCGACCGCCGAACAGGCTACCGACGATCCCACCGCCGACGAACATCGCCACCAGCCGCCAATCGATCAGACCGGAGGCTGCATAGTTAGCGGCGGTGGTCAGACCGAAAGCCGTGACCGAGACGAGCGACGAGCCGACGGCGGACAGCAGCGGCAGATCAGCCGCGGCCATCAAGCCTGGAACGACCAGGAAGCCACCGCCGATGCCGAAGAAACCGGACATCGTCCCTGTCATGAGCCCGATGACGGTGAGCCGGGGCGCAAGCCGGCCGGCGGTGCTTGCCGATAGCGGCACGAAATGCTCGCCATCGCCGGTGCGGCAGCGAAGCATGAGGACGGCGACGATGATCATCAGCAGGCCGAACAGCATCAGCAGCCGCTGACCATCAACCTGCTTGCCGAGTGTCGAACCCAGTGCCGCGCCGACCATGCCGCTTGCGGCGAAAACCAGCGCGCACGGCCAATGGACATTGCCGGCGCGGGCGTGCCCAATGAGGCTCACGAGCGCACTCAGTGCGACCGCAACAGCACTGGTGCCGATCGCGACATGGGGCGATTTCACGCCGACGACATAGACCAGGAGCGGGACTGCGAGAATGGAACCGCCGCCACCGATCAGGCCGAGGACGAATCCGACAAGTGAACCCGAGCCCATCGCGAGACCATCTTGCAGCAGCATGAAGATACCTTCGCTGTCGGGTCAGCACACGTCACAGCCGGATTTACGGACTGCGTCGACGAACTTCGTGAGTTGCGCGGCGAGATCGTCGGGCGCACCTGGGATGCCGTTCGCACCAACGATGAACAAGGGTGTTCCATCGACACTGAGACGCGTGGCTGTCTCCTGGGTAATAGCTAGCGCTTTAGAGGTTTCCGCCGACACGGCGTCCTTTTTCAACTGTTCGATGCCGATACCGAGCTTGCGGGCCACTTCGAGCGCCACTGCTTCTGTGGTGCGGCCTTGCCGGTCCATCAAGGCGTCATGGAACGGCTGGAACTTGTCCTGCAGGCGCGACGCAATGGCCAGCCGCGCCACGGCTTCGGACTCTTTGCCGAGGTTGGCCACGTCCTTCAGAACGATGCGGACATCGGGGTTGTCCGTGATGAACTGTTTGATGGTCGGATAGCTCTTTCGGCAGTACGGACAGTTGTAGTCGAAGAATTCGACGATGGAGATCGTGGCATTGGCAGCGCCGATCACGGGCGAGCCGGCACGATAGAGGGCATCGCTCTGTTCGCGCAGGATGCGTTTTGTTCGATCCAGTTCTTCCGTCAGCGCTGCCTTTGCCAGTGCGTCCTGAATAACTTCAGGGTGGCGCATGATGTAGCTGTGGATCGCTGCATCAAGCTGGCTTTCGAGCACCGGCTTATCAGGAGCCTTGTCTTGTGCGGCAGCGGACCCAGCGAGTGACATCACAAGCACCAGCGATGCGCCAATGCGGGATGCGCGGATTTTCGTTCTCAGCATGATTGGTTCCGATCGCTGTCGAGCATCAAAGACCGTTAAGCGGAACCTTGACGAAGCGCTTGCCGCTCTCATCGGGTTCCGGCAGACGACCGCCGCGCATGTTGATCTGCAGGGAGGGGATGATCAGTTTTGGAGCACCCAGTGTGGCGTCGCGCGCCTGCCGCAGGGCGACAAAATCGTCCTCGCTGATGCCGTCACGCACATGGATATTGTGTGCGCGTTCGTCGGCGATCGTCGTCTCCCAGCGAATGTCGCGGCCGTTCGGCGCGTAGTCGTGGCAGATAAACAGCCGCGTCTCCGCTGGCAGTGCGAGAACTTTCTTGATTGACCGATAGAGCTCGCGCGCGTCGCCGCCGGGGAAATCGGCGCGTGCAGTGCCGCCGTCCGGCATGAATAACGTATCGCCGACGAAGGCTGCGTCACCGATTACGTGCGTGGTGCAGGCTGGTGTATGCCCGGGCGTGTGCATGACAGCGGCCGTCATCGTGCCGATGCAGTAGTTATCGCCATCTTTAAACAAGCGGTCGAATTGGCTTCCGTCGCGCTGGAACTCTGTCCCTTCGTTAAAAATCTTGCCGAACACATCCTGCACCGTGACGATGTGTTCGCCGATGCCGATCTGACCGCCGAGCTTGCCTTTTATGTAGGGCGCGGCAGAGAGGTGATCGGCGTGCACGTGGGTCTCGATCAGCCACTCCACGACAAGATCATTCAAACGGACATGATCGATGATGCGATCAGCTGAGCCGTAGCTGATGCGACCGGCGGCATAGTCGATGTCCATTACGGAATCGATAATGGCGCAGCTTTGTGAGCTCGGGTCCTTGACCACGTAGCTGACAGTGTTCGTCGCCGAGTCAAAGAACGCTGTAACATCGGGTTGGATGGTCATGGGCTAGTCCTTTAAGCGCCGGTGCTGCTCGGCGCGACAATGGGCGTTTGACTGTCGGCGCTTCTGCGCCTCGCCTGAACAACGCGGGCCGCAATCATGCCGCTAACGAGCCCAACCAGAAACACCAGCGGCTCGATCCGCCCGATGGCGAGCACCGGGATCAGGCCGCCGGGGCAAACACCGGTCAGTCCCCAGCCCATACCAAACAGAGCCGAACCGCCGATTAGTCCGGCATCAAGCTGCGAGCGGGTCGGCAGATAGAACGCCTCCGCCAGCGCCGGGCGCTCACGCCGCAGCACAAGCCGGTAGCCAAGCGTCGTCACGGTCAGAGCCGAGGCCATCACCAGCGCAAGGCTCGGGTCCCATCGACCAGCGACGTCGAAGAAATTGAGCACCTTGACCGGGTTGCCCATTCCGGACAGCAGAATGCCGAGGCCGAAAATGATGCCGATCACGAGAGCTGCGATGACTTGCATGGCTCAGCCTCCCATCACATGTCGTGTCACGAACACGGTCAACGCTGCCGTGGTCATGAAGGTGGCGACCGCGGCAAGTGAGCGGGGCGAAAAGCGGGCCAATCCGCAGACGCCGTGGCCGCTGGTGCAGCCGGCGCCCAAGGTCACGCCGATACCGACGATGGCGCCGCCTAGCAGAAGCGTCGGCAGCGATGCGGAAGACTGGAAGGCGATGGGCCAACGCACGAGCGCGGCGTAAATCAGCGGCGAACCGATCATCCCGACCAGGAACGCAACACGCCACTGCCAATCGCGGGCCGCGCCCGGCGGCAGCAATCCACCGAGAACGCCTGTCACGCCGGCAATGCGGCCATTTAATGCAATCAAAAGGACCGCCGCAGCGCCGATCAACGCGCCGCCGGCTAGCGATTGGAGTGGAGTGAATTCTGTCATTGATCGCGTCCAAGGTGATGTCGTCGGCCGGTCTTAGCAGGTCGTCGTTTCAGGTGCCGTCCGTTGGTGACCTCGCTTTACAGGTGTCGATGCCGAAAAACGCGTAGGGCGGGCACCAGCCGGGGATCGCTGTCGCAAGCGGTACCAACCCGAGCCAACCCCAGGGCGTCTGTGGTCCAACGAAAACGATCGCGATCAGTCCCAGGCCGGCAGCGCCGCGCAGAACACGCTCCGTCCGGCCGATGTTGCAACGCATGTAAGCCTCCTCCAGTGGTCGAGGGAGGCATCCCTAGAGAAAACAGCGCAGCGCGTATGTGACTATGTCACGGATCTGGAGCTTAGCCCTGGCAGGCGCAAATTCACGCCATCTTTTCCAATCCTAAACGGTCACTGATCGTGATCGTACCGCGTGTAAGCACGACCAGCCCGCGCCGCTGGAACTCGGACAAGATCCGGCTGATGACTTCGCGCGCGCTGCCGAGTTCGGCCGCCAGCTGTTGTTGGGTCACGGTGACACTGTCCGCGCCGCCCGACAGTTCCAGCAGCTTGTGTGCGAGGCGGATATCCATGCGCGAAAACGCCACCTCGTCGATGATGCGGAACAGGTTGGTCACGCGCGTGCTGAATGCGGTGAACACGAACCGCCGGAACTCGGACGAACGTGCTATCAGATCATCGAATGTAGCGCGCGGAATGGCGACGGCGCGCACATCCGTTTCGGCGATAGCCTCCGCCAGATAGTCTTCGTAGCCCATCAGGCACGCGGTCGTCAGCGCGCAGCTTTCGCCTGCCGATACCCGGTACAGCACGATCTCTCGGCCACCTTCCGACACCTGCTGAACGCGGACCGTGCCGTCGAGCATGAGCAGGTAGTTTTCCGGCGATTGGCCGGGCCCATAGATGCGGCTACCCGACGGCAAGGCGACGATGGAGCTATTCTGGACCAGCAGTGAAAGCGGGTCAGTCGGAAGCCGCTGTAGCCCCGGGAACTGCTCGATCCATGCGGTTGATGCTCCCATGTCGCACTCCTGCAGCCCGTGTCTGCTTGGATTTTCTAGTGCGCACCCGTGCCAAGTGCTGGGTGAATCGCATCATCAGCGCTGCCGCGCACCTGCGATGAAGTTGTAGTGATGGAGACCGCTATATGGCAAAATGAGGTTTTACAGACATGGAGTACTCAACGACCATCCAGCGATCGACGATACTCTTAATGTACTCGATTGTCATTGAGTTTTCGGAAGCGTTGGAAATGGGGGCACAGGCATGCGCGCGATTCATAGGACCGTGCCAAACCAACGCCCGATCCCTGCCGTTACTGCCATAGCGGCAGCTCCCCAGAATGTAACGCGGGCCATGCCTCTGATCGGGTCGGCACCGCCTGCTCGAACACCAACGGCGCCCAAAAACGCAAGGAACGCGATCGATGCGACGATAACGATGGGCACGAGTTTATCGGTCGGCGCGATCAGAACCATCAACAGCGGCATTGCCGCACCGGATGCAAACGTCGCTGCGGAAGTCAATGCGGCCTGAACAGGTCGGGCGGTTGTGATGTCAGAAATGCCAAGTTCATCGAGGGCATGCGCGCCGAGGACGTCTTTAGCCATCAACTGCTCCGCAACCTTGCGGGCGAGAACAATTTCGACACCGCGTTTCACATAGATTTGCGCCAGTTCCTCCCGCTCAAATGGCGTGTCTTCGCTGAGTTCCGCGCGTTCGCGATCGAGATCCGCGGCTTCGGTATCTGCCTGAGAGCTGACAGATACGTATTCACCGGCTGCCATAGCCATAGCGCCAGCGACCAGCCCCGCAACGGCAGCAGTCAAAACCTCTCCAGATTTCGCCGATGCCGCTGCTACTCCCACAATCAAGCTTGCGGTAGAAATAATCCCGTCGTTGGCGCCGAGGACGGCTGCGCGGAGCCATCCGATACGATCTACACGGTGATTTTCACGATGCAGGCGCGCCGGGCTCATGGATCGTCCTTCGAGGCTGTGTCGATACCAGACCCATAAATCACCTTGCATGACTTCGCGCGATTAAAAAAAGGCGACGCTCCGTTCGACTTCCGGTGGCCACGTGGCAACCGACGCGATGCGTCAGGTTTGTCACTATGGCTGGAGCTGGGTGAATCCGCTCTGCACCAACTCGACAAGGCGCAAGTTGGCGCCAGCGTTGACTTTCACGCCCGGCAGGAAATCGGCGTTGGTCCAATTGTTAGTTTTGGCGGTCTGGCCGCACTCCTCAAATTCTAGTCCGGCCTGCTGCAACTCAGCCACCAGCGCTTTGTACGGATTGCCGCGCTCGGTCCGCCGCACTTTGTTGTAAGCGGCGTCGTCCAGCATCATAAATCCTGCTTGACCGTGAAACACGGCGATAATTTTGGCATTGGTCTGATCGGCTTTGAACCGCTGCACCAGCAGCTTCATGTGCGTGAGCCCGACCGACTGCTCGCCGACGAACGACAGCTGGCTCATATTAAAGACGATTTTCGCGTCCTTCAGCACGATGGGAATGTCAATTTTTAGCGGCGCGGGTGCCGGTGGATCGGCTGCAAGCGCGGGGACCGTCGCGAACAGCGAGGCAAGCGCGGCAGCAGCGAAGTAAGTGGCGAAGCGCATGGAAGATCCTTCGATTGAGCGGACTGTGTGATCGCGCACCGAGATGCAGCGACCATCGTGCCGTCGACAGCGTGTCGAGTTCACGCGATCCGTTTGACGGCAACGGCTTGGTCGAGCTGATAAACGAGGTCGCGTTCCGGATATGTGACTAAGTCACTGAGGCGGCGACGAAAGCCTCTGGGGACCGGGACCGCCGGCTGAAATGCACCGCAGAGTGCCGCGTGTTCTAAGCTGTCACGAAGCGGAAAGCGCCGTCTTTGCGTTCTACGCGGCCAATACCCGGCCAAGGCAAATGGTAGCCCAGCAACAAGGATCGTTCGGTCGCCAATTGATCGAGCAGACGAAGGCGCGCGCTCACGCCTTTTGAAGGATCGACATCCGGGCCCCACTGCCATGACGGCCGTTCGAACGAGACGATCGCGTGTCCGATCGCATCTCCGCCGACGATCAGCGATGTCCCACCGAACTGAAGGTGCATGGAGAGGTGTCCTGGCGTGTGCCCGGCCGTCTCGATCGGCGTGATGCCCGGCGCAATCTCGGCACCCGCTTTTGTCACCGCAAACCGCTTGGCCAGCATCTTCATGCGTCGCTGCGTGCCGATCGTCATCCCCTTGACGGCGTCGGGTACCTCGTTTTCGAGGCCGGGCTTCAGCCAGTAGTCGCGCTCGGCCGCTGAGATGAAGTGGCGGGCATTCGCAAAGCGTGTGTCGTCATCGAGCGGATCAATCACGCCCCAGAGATGGTCGGCATGGGCGTGCGTGAAGATGACATGTGTGACGTCTGCGGCCTTGATTCCAGCCGCTTCAAGCCGATCCGCGAAGCTGCCGAGCGTTGGCATGAAGTCGGACGTGCCGCCGCTGTCGACAACGACCAGCGCGCCGGGGGTCCGAACAACGACAACGTTGACGGCGGCCTGAAACGCATCCGTGCCTGCGGCGCGACCCGACAATAGTGCTGTCACGTCAGCCGGCGCTGTCGTCGGTAGGGCATACAATGTCGGCAATGACATGACGCCGTCGCTGATCACAATCACTTCGGCATCGCCAAACTTGACGCGGTGCGGCGCCGCTTGAGCAAACACCGAGCGGCTCGCCCCGCCAAGGAGACCGGCGGCCAGCTCACCGACAAGGGTGCGCCGCGACAGCTTTCGTTCGATCGACAGTTCGCGACCGACCATTCGTAGTCTCCTGAGGCGCGCCACTCTTGGGGGCAGCGCATATGTCCAGCGGTCTGTCGCCGGTGCAGCCGCGACGACTTTTGTGCCGGCAGAGCGCTTATGGTCGAATGATCGTCCAACCCTGCTTGCTCAACTCCATCAGCGTCACAACGCCAGCCGGTACGATTTCCGCATTGGGTACGATGCCGGGCTTGACGCCCTCTTTGCGCGCCATGGCATCGAGCGTGTTTCCGCACGCCTTGAAAGCGACATTCGGCATCCCGCTTGCGAACGATTGCAGCCGCTCTTTGACGGGCGACGTGTCGGCGCGCAGCATGTGCAAGCCGGCATTAAACGCCACGATCTGGATTTCCACTTCGTCGCCGAGCGCCCCGTAGTGCTTGGAGACGTTTGTGGCGACGTTGAGTGCTGCGGTCATCTTCTCGGGATCGTTGTCACTCACTTGCAGTGCCAGCTTGTGAGTTTGCCCGGCCGCGAAAGCAGAACTGACCGACAGCGTCAGCGCGGTCAGGAGTGCGAGAATGTAGCGTGTCATGTTTTCTTTCTCATCTTCCAGGTACAGGGCGGCAGCACAGTAAGACCGATCATCTGCGCTCAATCGACCTTCGGCCCAGACTTGCCATCCGGTGTCACATCAAGTGAGCGCGCGCGATTGAGCACGGTCGGCGCATCTTTGCGGCAGTCCTTCATACAAGGCTTGCGGTTCCAGAAGTGTTTCTCTGCCGTCTCGCGGTCATCGTCATAGAAGCCACCCGCGTTCGGCATCTTCACGGTCTGGATTGTCTTCGTATTCAGCTCAAAATTCGGGTCTTTGATGACATCGTTGAGCTGCAGCAGGTATGCGGTGACAGCGTAAACCTCGTCGTCGCTCAGCGACTGCGCGTTACCGAACGGCATGGCGCGCTTGACGTAATCGAAGATCGTCGAGGCGTAGGGCCAATAGGAGCCGATGGTCTTCTCGGGGCGATCATGCTTCAGCGTGCCGTGACCGCCGGCGAGAACCGGCCAACGGTCTTTGCCCTCGCCAAACTCACCGTGGCAGCTGGCGCACTGGGCTTGAAAGATGTCCTCGCCCTTCGCGGCCGTGCCCTTGCCGGGCGGCAGACCATGCCCATCCGGCCGAACGGCGATATCCCAGCCCTTGAGTTCGGCCGCTGTCAACTCGCGGCCGATGCCAGTCTTCTGCGCGACGGCAACCTTGCTGCCGATCAAAGTGATGGCGATACAGACAGCAGCAGCGCGCCAATTAGGAAATCTCGACATTTTCCGTCTCCCCGGTCGCGCGCACCAGCCACGTCTGGATGCCGTTGTTGTGATAGATGTTGTTGAGCCCACGCACCGCACGCAGCTCGTTTTTGGTCGGCTGCACGTAGCCGGTCTCATCGTGCGCGCGCGACTGGATCATCAGCTCTTCGCCCGACCAGTCGAAGTCGACGTAGAAACGCGTCAGCGACTTGTCGAACACGGGGCCGTCGATACGCGCCTCGCGCCAGTTCTTGCCGCCGTCGAGCGAAACGTCGACACGGGCGATCTTGCCGCGGCCCGACCACGCGATGCCGGAGAGCACATTGCGGCCCTTAGTGAACAATGGTGCTTCCGGCGACGGATTGGTGACGACAGACTTCGCATCCATGATGAACGTGAACTTACGCGCGCGGCCGTCGCTCATGAGCATCGTGTACTTCGAAGTTTCCTCGTGGGTGTACCAGGGTTTGTCGCCGATCTCGATGCGCCGCAGCCACTTGACCCAGAGATTGCCTTCCCAGCCCGGCACGACGAGACGGATCGGATAGCCTTGCTCCGTGCGCAGCGCTTCGCCGTTCATCTTGAAGGCGACGAGGCAGTCCTTCATGGCTTTTTCCATTGGGATCGAGCGCGTCATCGCTGATGAATCAGCACCTTCGGCGAGCAGCCATTTGCCGCTCGGTTTGATGCCCGCTTCATCGAGGAACGCTTTCAACGGTACGCCCGTGTACATCACATTATGCACCATGCCGTGCGTGAACTGGCAGCCGTTGAGCTGCGCTCCGCGCCACTCCATGCCTGAGTTGGCCGCGCATTCGAGGAAGTGCACGTGATTGGCGCGCGGCATGCGCATGATATCGGCGACGGTGAACATCAGCGGTTTGTCGACAAGGCCGTGGATCATCAGCCGATGATCAACCGGATTGATCTCGGCGGCGCCGCCATGATGGCGCTCGAAGCACAGACCATTTGGTGTGATGATGCCGTCGAGGGCGTGCAGCGGCGTGAAGTTGACCGAGCTTTCTCGTGACGCTGTCAGCCATTCGACGTCACGGCGAACCACGTGCTTCTCGTACTTCGACGGTTTGCCATAAGGGTGGGCCGCGACGCCGTCACCAAGTCCTTGTGTCCAGTTCGGCACACGCGGCGGCAGGTTCTTCGGATTGCTCGCGGCTGGTACAGGCGCTTGTTGCGCGAGCACGCCACCGCTTGAGACAGCCGCAAAACCGCCCGCTGCGGTCGCTTTCAAGAAACCGCGACGGCTCGATAGTTTATCAGTCTTGTTTGGCTCATCGGTCATGGCCATGCTCCCAACGATCTTGATGTCAGTTGTGTCCGGTGATCTTCACGGTGTCGGCGGGCGCGGCCGCGACGGTCTTTTTCGCCGTGATGTGCTTTGCCACTACGTCCCAGATCGGCGGTCCCTCGGTGCCCTGATTGATGCTGGCCCAACCGGCGACGGAGTAATCCTTCGTCGCCTCGATCATGGTGCCGCTCTTGAGCAGGGTCATGTTCGAGATGCGCTGACCGATCGGCTTCGACACGTCGATGGCATAGCCAAGCCCGCCGGTGCGCACCATGTCGCCGCCCTGTTGATAGTACGGGTCCGGATTGAAGATATTGTCGGCAACGTCTTCGAGGATGTCCTTGAGCCGCGATCCGCTCATGCTCATGCGATAGCAGGCCGGATAGCTCATCGCCGTGGCGTTGGTGATGTCCTCAAAGGTGATCGGCTGGCCCGGCAGGATGGATGTGCCCCAACGGACGCCCGGAGAGAGCGCGATCTCGGCGTCACGCTCCGAACGGATCGCGTCGCAGATGACATCGTCGAGCGCGCCATTGAAGTTGCCGCGCCGATAAAGCAGGCTCTCCGTTGTACCGAGCACGCGTTTGAGATCGGCTTCGTAGGGCGCGCGATGCTTGGCGATCATTGCCGCCACTTCGGCATCTGGCCGGATGGCATCGGCGAACACGGGAATCAGGCGATAGCGAAAGCCCTTGATCGCCCGGCCCTGCACATCGAGATCGAGACGCGACAGGAACTTTCCGTGGCAGCCCGAAGCGATCAGCAGCGTTTTGCCGACCTTGATTGCTTCTGGTGCGGCGTCGTGGGTGTGGCCGGTCAGTATGACGTCGATCCCGGATACTCGCTCGACCATCTTCCGGTCAACATCGAAACCATTGTGCGACAGCACGACGACGAGATCTGCACCTGCGGCGCGGGCCGCATCGACCTCTTTTTGCATCTCGCTTTCCCTGATGCCGAACGTCCACTTCGGGATCATCCAGCGCGGGTTGGCAATCGGCGTGAAGGGAAACGCTTGGCCGATAACCGCAATTTTGACGCCGCCTCGGTCGAACGTCTTTTGTGCTGGGAACACCGTCTCCTCGAACTCGTTGTCGCGGATGTTCTGCGCGAGGAAAGAAAATGGCAGTTTGTCGACGATCTCTTTGACGCGTGTCTCGCCGAGCGTGAACTCCCAGTGACCCGTGATCGCATCAGGTTTGAGAAGATTCATCACATCGACCATGTCCTGGCCTTCGGTCTTCAGTGAGGTCCAGCTGTTGGTCCAGGTGTCGCCGCCATCGAGCAACAGCACTTTGTTGCCGCGTTCCGCGCGGACGGCTTTGATGAGGGTGGCGATCCGATCGACGCCGCCCATGCGGCCATAGGACTTGGCGAGTTCAGCGAAGTCTTCATGGCTGAGGGCGTGCGCTTCAGCGGACTTCGGAGCGATCTTGAATGCGGTGCGAACATCGGCACCCGTCAGGTGCGGAACCTTACCCTTTGCCGCGCCGACGCCGATGTTGATCGACGGCTCACGGAAGTGCAGCGGCATCAGCTGGCCATGCAGATCCGTCACATGCAGGATCGTGACGTTGCCGTGCGCTTCGAAACGGAGCAGGTCGGCTTCGCTCAGGCGCTGCTGAGCTGCGACGCGCCCAACAGCACCGCTGCCAAGCAGGGCCGCCGTCGATGACGCGGCCGTCATAAAGTCCCGGCGCGTGATCATGGTACCGGTTCACCCAAAGTGCGCGTCTTCTAAGACGCTTGTTGCGCAAACACTCTATCGCGAACGTCGCCGTTCGCGCCTGATGATGCTGCCTGAAATTCGGAGCAGTTTGGCGGCTCAGCCAACCGTTATCTTGTGCTCGGACACGTACTTCGAGCCGTCGTCGTCGACCCACGTGAATGCGAACGTGCCCGTCTCGGGCACCCGTACGAAGAATGACTGATAGGGATTGGCTGAAACAGCTGAATGCCAATCGGCCTTCATGATCAGGCGGCCATTGAAGGTTGCTGAAAACTCTTTGATGATCTTGCGTGGGATGACTTGGCCAGCTGAGTCTTTACGCTGGCCACTTTCCATTTCGTGGCTGATCAGCGTCTTCACTTCGATCACTTCGCCGGCCTTGGCAGTGGCAGGCATGCGAACACGTGGTGTGGGTTTCGGAGTTTCGGCCATGACGGGACACCTGGATTGCGGATGATAAGGGAAGATCGACGGGCATTCGAGATCAGCCGCCGCAACCACCGATCGTCACTTTAACTTCCCTTGCGGCCGTGTAGACCTCACCGGATGACATCTCGGCGACGGCTACGATTTTCTGCGACTGTGCGAGGCGGATGCGAATGGCGGCAGCCGCCTTCGGGCTCAGAGGGGTGAAGGCGAAAGCGGCGACAAGCGGGTTCGGGTTGCCCTCGGAGAAGAAGTGGACGGCTTTCACGTAGTCCTTGTCGGTCATCGGGCTCTCGACCTCGAAGTTCAAAGGGACCACGAGACCGTTCTCGGCAATAGAGGGCAGATCAATCTTGATCTTGCCGTCGATGAGCTTCTTGTCACCGAACAGCTTCTTGATTTCAGCCGCCACTTGTTCCGGGGCAGCCGACACCATCGACGGAAGCAACGTGACGACGATTGCGCCCCCCATGGCCGTCAAAAACGTCCGGCGTGACGCCGCATCTGAAGCGCTCTGCATTTTGGTTCCTCCGTTGCGGCGGCCGTTTGCTCGACCGTCTAAAGGTGTTCTGTCGGCGGGTCGCGACGATTGCCCGTTAACACATAGTTGAATTAGCATATGTTGATATTAGCTTGCAAGCATGCTTTTCCTTCCGCTAGACTGAAGTCGAAGCAGCGGACCGCGGGACACACCCGGGCACATCATGCTGCGGCGCAGCAAAGTCTGGGGAGACACCGATGCGGCTCACGAGATTGCTTTGGCCGATCATAGCCATCATTTGCACAGCAACAGGCGCTCAAGCCCAACCAGCGGCTGACCCCACGGAAAAAGAGATCGAACGCTATCGTGCAATGATCTCCGACCCGATGGCGAACCCCGCATTTCTCAATGTGGATCGCGGTGAAATGCTCTGGGCTCTGAGGCGCGGCGCGAAGAACGTGTCACTCGAAACCTGTGACCTCGGCGAGGGCGCCGGTAAAATCGACGGGGCCTATGCCAAGCTGCCACGCCACTTCACCGACTCGAATCGCGTCATGGACATTGAGCAGCGGCTGCTGTGGTGCATGGAAAAAGTCCAGGATCTCGACATCAAAGACGTGATCAAGCGCCGCTTCAGCGGGCCCGGCATCATCTCCGACATGGAAGACCTTGTCGCCTACATCGCCAACAAATCGAGCGGCATGAAATTCGCGGCACCCGTGACGCATCCCAAGGAGCAGGAGATGTACGCCGTCGGCGAGGCGATGTTCTTTCGCCGGTCTGCTGTGATGGATTTCTCGTGTGCGACCTGCCACGCTGAAGAAGGCAAGCGCATTCGGCTCCAGGGACTGCCAAACCTCGCGAAGGCCGGCAAGCCGGCGCAGGAAACCATGGGCTCATGGCCGACCTATCGCGTCTCACAAAGCCAGATGCGCACAATGCAGCATCGCTTGTGGGACTGCTATCGCCAGATGCGCATGCCCATCCCTGACTATGCGTCCGACGGCATCACGGCGTTGACTGTCTATCTGACACAAAAGGCTGAAGGCGGCGACATTCTCGTTCCGTCGATCAAGCGCTGAGGGGGCAACCATGATACGCTACACACATGCGCTGTTCGCTCTTGCTGTCGCCGGCATCGCCGCGATGTCCGCCAACGCGCAGGTCCAAACTAATCTGGCTCCGGCTAAGGTGTCGCCAGAGTTGGTCGAGCAGTATGTGAAAAACACCTGGAAGGCTCCAGCGGCTGGCTGGCAAGCGCGTGTCGACCAGGACGAAACCCAACGCGCATGTACGGCGACCCGCAACGAACCATCCGTCGCAGACGGTGACAAGATCGTCGCCCGGGAGAAGGCGACCGTCGTGTTCCCGGCCGATGGCAAGGTGCTCGGCGATTGGAAGGCTGGCGAGAAGGTCGCGCAGGCCGGCACAGGTGGGCAGTTTACCGACAAGGACGACACCCCGCGCGGCGGCAACTGCTACGCCTGCCATCAAATGGCGCCCAAGGAGCTGAGCTACGGCACGCTTGCTCCGAGCCTGATCGAATACGGCAAAATCCGCAAATACAAGGACGACGAAGCCAAGGCGGCCTACGCCAAGATCTACAATGCGCAGTCGATCCAACCGTGCTCGAATATGCCCCGCTTCGGCTTTCACAAATTTCTGTCGGAACAGCAGATTAGGGACGTGACCGCGTACCTGTTCGACCCGGAAAGCCCCGTCAACAAACCCTGAGGCAGGCGATGGCTTATGCAAAGCAGCTGCTGTGGGCGACGATTGCCGTCGTAGCTGGCCTGTGGCCCCTCGTCGGGACGGCATCAGCGCAGATGACTGAACTTTTGATGTTCGAGGCGCCGGGTTGTCCGTGGTGCAAGCGCTGGCATGCCGAGGTCGGGCCGGGATATCCGAAGTCCGATGAAGGCAAGCGGGCGCCGCTTCGCGTCCTTCCGCTCGATCGTGCCTCGACTTTGGGGGCCTCACTGGTGTCTCCCGTCGGGGCATCACCGACGTTCGTGCTCGTCCACCAGGGCAAGGAAGTCGGCCGGATTGTGGGGTATCCCGGTCCGGACTTCTTCTGGCCCATGCTAGCGGAGCTGGTGGCCAGGTTGGATCGGACGCCGCGCAGTGACGTAGCGCCCGCAATCGATGTGCCTCCACGCAGTGCTGCTGTGCGCACGCAAATTGCTTCATTGCGCCGGATCAGTGTAAGCCTCTGAGACAACGGCATTGAACAGGCGAAATGAGCAGAATACTTCCCCAAGCTGTCGAAGACGCACTTGAGAGTGGCCAAGAGGTCTCTCCCGAGCTGCAGAGTCTTATGCAGAAGGCGCGCAAGGCTAGCGATTTCCTCAAGGCTCTCGCCCACGAAAACCGGCTCGTGATCCTGTGTCTCTTGGCGGAGCGCGAGCGGTCCGTGACCGAACTCGAAGGGCTGCTGGCGCTCAGTCAAGCAACGGTTTCGCAACAGCTTGCGCGACTGCGTCATGAAGGTTTGGTCGAAACGCGGCGCGACGGACGCGCGATCTACTATTCGATCGCCGACGACACAACGCGCAAGTTTCTCCAGGCCGTGTACGACAAGTTCTGCCGCTCCTGACCGCGAGGCAGACACCATCGTCAGCCCGCTCTAGGCGTGCGCGGACGGAATGATACTCGGAGCGGCGCGTGCAGTTGGATTGGGCCATTGTAGGAGGGTTGCTGGCGGGGGCCCTTGCCGGGGCTGGCGCTCAGTTTGGCCGCTTGTGCACTATGGGTGCCATCGAGGATGCCCTCGTTGGCCGGGATTACCGCGGCGCAAAGGCATGGCTTCTTGCCCTGGCTGTCGCTGCAAGCACGACGCAGGCCGGTGTGTTCTTCGACGTTGTTGACCTGAGACAAAGTTCCTACCTCGCCCGTGAGCTGCATTTGTTCGGCACCATTTCGGGCGGCGTGATGTTTGGGCTCGGCATGACCTTGGTCGGCACCTGCAGCTTCGGATTGCTGGTCCGGGCTGGGGCAGGTGATCTCAGAGCGGCGGTCACGGCAATGTTGGTTGGAATGTTCGCATTTGCCGTCACATCTGGAATGCTCGCCCCGATACGCATCGCGATGCTCAAGATTGGTGTCGTCGAGATGACACCGTCACTCGATGCTCTGCTGGTCAACACGTTCGGAACCTGGGGCCAAGTTGCACTCGTCTGCGTCGCGGCCCTTATTGTCGTCTCGACATTGCTGGATCGACGCCTGCGCCGGCGACCACGTCTGCTCTTCGGATCAACCTGCTTGGGGCTCGCCATCGCACTCGGATGGTGGACAACGACGCGGGCTGTCGACGCGATGATCCTAGACCGCCCGGAAAGCTTGTCATTTGTCGCGGCAGTTGGCCGCGCGTTGCTCCAATTTATGGTCGAGCCTTTCCGCAATGTTGGCTTCGGTGTTTCTGCGGTGGCCGGCGTTGTTCTCTCGTCATTTTTAGTCACAGCTTGGCGGCGGAATTTTCGATGGGACGCCTTCGATGACGCGAAGGAAATGCGCCGACACCTATTCGGCGCAGCCTTGATGGGCGTCGGCGGCGTACTTGCGCATGGCTGCACGATCGGCCAGGGCCTCAGTGCCGCGAGCGCACTCGCCGTGTCATCACCAATCTTCATCGTTGCGGTTGTCGTCGGTGCGCGGATTGGCCTGTGGCACCTGATCGACGGCGGATCATTGTGGCGGCTAGGGTTGCCGCCGCGCGCCTGAACAGCCTTGTCTCTCCCTACATATTCATGTATTCATATGTAAAAATGTAACAGGAGGAATGTAGATGCGTGCAGCCGCTATCGCCGTGGTGTTCGGCTTAACACTGACAGCCAATGTGCAGGCGCAAGACGCAGCGAACGGCGCGGACGTCTACAAGAAGTGCCGCGCCTGCCATCAAGTCGGCGAGACCGCAGCGAACGCTGTAGGACCTCAGCTCAACGGCATCATCGGCCGCAAAGCTGGCACGGTTGAAGGTTTCAACTACTCCGAAGCCAACAAGGGGTCGGGAGTCATCTGGGATAAAGCGACGTTCCTCAACTACATCAAGGATCCACGCGCCGCGATGCCGGGCAACAAGATGGCCTTCGCTGGCATCAAGGACGAGCAAGACGCGCTGGATCTCTTTGCCCATCATGAACAGATCGGGCTTGATGGAAAGAAGAAGTAGGTTGCTGGGCCTTCCGTTGTTGCAATGACTTCTGCCGGAAAATTGTCCTGAATTGCACAAATGTATCATTACCGTGATGACTCGACTCCGGCTATAAAGCAACTGTGGAAACTTGGGGGGCACGCGATCCTCGTCAACCGACGGCCCATCGGTCTTCAATTGGCAATTAATTGCCGAAGTGTCTACCGCTCCAGCCCCGGTCTCGCGCGGTTGCGCCCGATCATGAGCTGGTGCGGCGTGACGATGCCGGCGACCTCGCGGCCGCGATGACGCTCAAGCGCTTTCGACCATGGGACAACCGTGAGCTCGGCCTCGCGACGAATGACGACAAGCTTGGCCGTCGGTGTCGTGATCGTCTCGCCAACCGTTCCGCGTGCCTGGGTGCCCGACACGCTCGGGACATAGGTCGCGCCAGTCTTGGCGGCGATGTCGGCGCCGATCCGATGCTGCTCGCGCTGCTGCAGTTGGGCTCCGGCCGATGTCCGCAGCTCGAAGCTGCCGTCGGTCTTGAAGCGACCGAGGTCCTGCGACGCCAGCCACTGCTTGCGTGCATCCAGATCGCGCGACAGCGTTACGCCGAACCCTCCGCGCTTTTGTACGGCCAAATCAGGGTTAGCGGCGATTCGATCCAGCCACAGCGGGCCGTTGTACGTGGGGCCGGCCTGGTGTGCCGGGTCCGCCAGCACGTCGACGCGCGGCGTCGCCTGCGATTTGCCGCTCAGCCGATCCGGGACGATGCGCACGATGGCGTCTCGCACTGGGATGTGTTCGGGTTTGAGCCGACCAACCTCAATGTAGTGCACGCGCCCATCAGTGGCATCAACCACCAGCCAGGATCGGTCGCTGATTTCATCGACAAGGCCGGTGCCGACGACTCTGCCGACTAGTGGCTCCTTGCGTGTGCCGCGATCGAAGATGGCGTAGGTGCCGGGCGCGCGCTCCAGGCCGACCGTGTCGAGCGCCCGCTGCATCATCTTGATCTTGTCAGCGCGGTCGCCGAGCTGGCGCAGCTTGGGCTCCATCTGGGGATCGAAGGCCCACACGCCTGCGCGTTCTTCCTTGGCCAACCCCAAGGTCTCGAGCTTGCGCAGCCGGCCCATCGTCAATGCATGGCGCTGCGGATCGAGCGGGCTGCTCGCCACGACGAGGACGTTTTCTGGTGCACGGCCTATCAGTCCGCGATCGAGGCCGGTCAGGCGCTCCTGTCCGATTTCGTTGGTCTGTCGCGCCACGCGTTCGAGCTCGGTTTCGGGCCCGAGTTCCAGGGTGACCAGATCTTGCATGCGGCCACGGATGCCATGGCTGATGTAGTCGCGCGCCATGATCAGGTCTTGCCCGCGCTCATCGCGGCCACGCACGACGACGTGGGTGTGTGGGTGGCCTGTGTTGAAATGATCGACGGCCACCCAGTCGAGCTTGGTGCCGAGGTCCTGCTCCATCTGCTTCATGAGATCGCGGATCACCGGCTGCAAGTCGGCCAGCCGCGCGCTGTCCTCCGGTGCCACGATGAAACGGAACTGATGCGGGTCGTTTTCGGAGCGGGCGAGGAACGGCTCGGCGCTGGCGCGTCCGTCGGCATCGTACAACTTACCAGGCAAGCCTTCGCGCGTCGTGCCGTCGCGCAGGATGTAGCGCAGGTGCGCATGCGCCGGGCCGAGGTTGCTCTTAGTCATGCGCACGTAGCGTGCACGCACGACGACGCGACGCGTGCCTGGAGTCCATGTGCCGGTCGCCGCTATGGCACCCGAAGCCATGCCGCGGCGATGGGCGTTGGGGTTGATGTGGCCGTACCGCCGCAGTGGCCGCGCCACGTTGCGCGAGACCTCCTCGATGACGCGTGTCGAGTGGCGGATGGATTTTGCGGTTCGTTGATCGCGGATGCGACCGAGCTTGGGTTTGAAGTCATCATCGGGCATGACTGGCACCTCGAAACTGTTCCGAATATCATCGAGGTGGAATTGAATCAGAGAATTTCAAGAGGGCGACTATTTCACGTCGTAAATTCAATACGATAAGCAGATAGGTGTGCATAGCCTATTTGGTGCGCATACAAAATATATAGCGTTATCAAATACATGGACAACGTCACGCACGTACCTTTTATCTTGATGTCAAAAATCGCCACTCCCAATTACACGCACCTACACAAAATACCGAAATTGCATTTGACGAGCCTGATCACGTGATCACGGTTTTGAGCATGACAACCCACTCTGACGTGCCGCCATTTCGTAGTTTTTCGAATCGTGAAAACTGAGTTCCGACACGACCAAACGCGACCGGCCAATCTAATGTCTCGGTCAAGACAAAGTGGCTCTCGGGCAGATGCGTCACACCAAGCTGTAGCCTCGTGACCATAGTCTCATCCAACCCGGCGCAACTCTGTCATCATCGTTGTGGCTTGGATTTGAACTCATCTGACAGTCGACACGTCGTCTGCCGGCACCGTCAAATATCTGACTCATCGACACGCGTAGTATTCGGCACTGGCCATGCTTAAGGCGACGGCGATAGATCCAACGTTGTGGGGCGGGCGGGTGGGCCCTTTCTTTGGCAGCAGCATAAATGGTGCCCCCGCGCCGGAAGCGCGGGGGCGGAAGCCGCGGGCTATTCCTGCGGGTTCCAGATCAGGGCGAAGATGTTGGGATCGTCCTGACCGGCTTGGCGGCCGAGATTGGCGTAGAGTGTCTTGGCGCCGAACTCGGGTGCGGCGAGTGAGAGGGCCACGTACTCCTTGCCGGAGGTCTGTCCCTTGCGTTGCCAGCCGGCGCCGATCTCGACGCCTTGGGCGAGGACACGGAAGTCGGGCTGGTTGGGTGCCGACTTGTCGTGGACGGGGAGGATCGCGATCTCCGCACGGATGGTGAGAGTCTTGAGCTCGCCCTCGTAGCGGCCGTCGTCGCGCTTGGTGACTGTACCGATGGTAGCCATAGTGCACGTCCTTTTAAGCTCCGGCGGTGGCCTATTCCCCCGCCGGTGTGCGCGCTTCGCCACCGGCGGCGACTGAAGCACCCGCAGGGCCGAAACGCAGAGGAGGATCCGGCCCTTCGGCCGGGTTGCTTCGAAGGCGACACCGGTGGCACCGTCGCACACTGATCGGCGGGGGTGGACAAGCGCTTGCGGCGGAAGGGCATAGAGGCGAGGACCTGAGGGGCGGCGGCCATCGCGTGTGGGTGTGGGGCGAATGTAAAGACACCAGAGCGGCGTTGACGAGCAGCCGTCCCGGGGCTGGTGGCGCATCGAGCGACTGCAAGTGTTCTGCGCAAGCCGATCAGACGCCAGTGGTCCACAGGGGACAGATCGGGCAGGACAGGCTTTCCCGCAAACGGGATCCTGGGCGCAAGACCTAGCCGGTGAGCGCGTCGGTCATGACGGCGCGGCGTGCGCGGAAACCCCACACGGGCGCCCGTGCGAAACGGCGCAACGACGCGGTGACCATGCCGCTCGCTCCGCGCCAGGGATCGTTACCGGAACGGACGAGACGGCGGCCCTTCGCCGGCGGCTCGGTCGCGCGGCGTCACAAGTTCTTGGCGTGAATTCGTCGTGGATCCGCCGCGCGATAGAGCCCGATCAACCGCGAACTTTCATACGCGGTTGAGGCGCCCAGAATATCTTGTTCGCTGCGGCTTTTGGATCGACCATCGAGTCGACTGTTTATCTTGCAAGGCCTTAAGGACAGTCGACGCGAAGAGTCGACTGTCCAGCGCAAGCTGGTCTCACTTACTGTTGGTTGGTCCAGATGGGGACGGAGCGACCAAGGATCTGGGATGTCCGGATCGGGCCGAAATAGCGGCTGTCGTAGCTGTCGCGACGGGCGCCGATGAAGACGAACTCGTCGGGCCCGAGCTTCACACAGCCCTGCCAGATTGGCAGCGACTGACCACGGCTGTCGGTGGCCAACGCTATTGCGCGTAACGCGCCGTTGATGAAAACGAGCGATCCACGTCGGCAAACGTGATCGCCGGCGGTTGCACTCAGGGGCTTAAGCAGGAGGACATTGGACGGCAGGTAGCCGCGCGCGCTGGCAAGCTCCGCAATTGATCGTGGCAGGCGAACGGTGACGATGTCACCGCGCACGGGCGGAACGTGCGACAGTCGATACAGGCCGGGTGGAACGCTGGCGGTTGCGTTCCAAATCAGAAAGGGCTGATGCGGGAGCTCAGCCACCAGGATCAACAGAATTGAGAGCGTCGAGATCGCAGCCAGCTGGATCGTGGATTTGTGCCGACTGGCAGGCGTAGCTTCGATCATCATAGCTGCTCGTCGGTTCTCTCTCTGTCGTCGTGCGGCGACGTGTGCTGTCAGCCCAAACCACGAGATCATCACGATGATAGCGGACACGGCCGCCGTGCTTGCCGTAGAGAGGACCGGTGCCACGCTGACGCATGTTGTCGAGCGTGCGCGGCGCCAGCCGCAGGAATGCGGCGGCTTCGGCGAGGGTGAGATAGGGCGAGGGCGCGTGACCGTCGGGCATGGCGGGCTCCTTGGCATCGTGGGTGCCAGTTACCCTGGCAATGCGGAGCGACATTAGGGAGAGTCGTTTACGCGATTTCTGTAAACGTCCCTCTTGCAACCAGTTTCCTGTAACCGCCGGCGACCAGTTGGCGACCCCTCATCACATCACGCTTGATAACGGCCTTGAGCCGTCCGTTCGGTTCACTCCATTCGTCTGCGACCCGGTTTGGCCCATAGATTGCGACGGCGATTTCGCGGCGCGTTGCTCCCGCTCGATCGCCGTCAAGCGCGATGATGGAGTCCCGAAGTTTGATGCGATCGACGTCACCTGGCCGATCGAATCGACTTGTGCGATTGCTCACCGCCAATACGTGAGCCAGCGCTGCCAGGGCATCGACGTGCCGGTTGAGCATGCGGATGCCCGCTGCATGAAAATGAATTTTTACAGGCCCAAGCGTTACGAGGGGGCCCCGCAACATCAGCACAACGTGAACTTGCGGTGCTTTCAGGATCACATATTGGGTGCTGTGGGTGTCGAAATGAACGTGGACTGCTACCGACAGCCGTCGAAGATCAAAATCCTGATCGATGGGCGATCCGTTCCGCTCTGAAGTCGCCTCTATGACATGACGTGAGTTCTTCGGTAACCAGACGGTCGGGGCAATCGGAGCGGGCAGATCCGGGGCTACGAAAGGAAGAGAGGCCCCACACCTCTGCTTGTAGCGATCGACGACGAACGCGGGACACGCGGATATTTTCCGTCCCTGGAACTATCAGCGTCTTGAGGCAACCATGCAATTTTGCCTGCAGGCAATAGTGCGGCGACCGTCGAAGGAACTCCCAGGCCCAGTCCGGACGGGCGAGATCCCCGAGACTGTGGTAAGCTGATTGCGTCGCGGGCCAGCGCGGACCCACGGTGTAGCCATGGATTGGCACGGCGCACCTATTGACAATGACTCGTTTGGAGCGGCATGCCGAACTGGCTCGACAAGACTCGCTTCAAAGCTGATGCGAGCACCGGCTTTGAGACAGCATGAAGACTTGTCCTGCATGGTGACTTCTAATTCAAAGACTATCATCGCAACTGTTATGTCGTCTCGCTACAGATGGATTCATCGTAAATGCAATGGAATACTTGTCAGCAAGTCCAGCAATGGTTGGGTGATTTTTTCATCGTGATGCAATGCGGCCCATTCGCGGATAATTTGTTCGGAAGATGTCGGTACAGCGCCAGCTTGATTGAGCCGGGCACGCGCGGCGAGTTCATTAGCAGACGTGATGGCAGGTGTCAGGTCCGACGGTACGTAGGCATCCAGGCCGGTCGATAAACAGTTGAGAACGAGCAACGTGATTGCTTCTTCGAGCCAGTGGCCGATGACAACGACCTGATTGCGACCGCTGGCAGCCAGAACAGTGCCAAGCGTACTGGTGGCCCATGCTTTGGGTTCAGGCTCAAATTGAATGTGGTGCGCACCGTCGACTTTACTGTGCTGCGATACGGATTGTAAAAGCCGGAGCAATAATCCCTCACAGAAGCGGCTGATTTGTTCGGTCGCGCCGCCGGAGTGAAAGTGCGGCAGATAGAGCTCTTGTGCCTGCGTCGGCCGAGGGTGGGGGATGAAGACAGTGGAACTATACGCAC
>JANLPY010000158.1:0-4637 GCA_031367505.1 Hyphomicrobiaceae bacterium
GCTGACATGGCGCTTCAGTCGGGGGCGGCCCGCGACGATTTCCGGGTCCGGCTGACCGATGCACTGCGTGACGCGGCGAACGCTGAAGAGGCGCAAGAGGCAGCCATGCGCCTGCTCAGTGAGCAACTCGGCGTCACGCGCGCCCAATATTGGGAAGTGGAGCCAGACGAGGAGTATGCACACTCGGAGGGTGGCTACGTCAAAGAAGGGCCACGCATCTCCGGGCGCGTTCGACTGAACGACTATGGCGTCCACGTGATTGAGGCCCTCGCCGCCGGCGAGACGGTAGCGGTCGGCGACGTGAGGAACGACGCGCTGGCAAGCGAAGAGGTAGTCGCGGCTTACGATGCGGTGGGAGTCAGGGCCGGTCTTACCGTGCCACTTTTCAAGGGCGGCAGGATCGTTGCCCTGCTCGGCATCAGCCACATCGACGTGCGGGATTGGACGAGACAGGAGATCGCCCTCACCGAAGAGACGGCGGAGCGCATCTGGGCGGCGGTAGAGCGCGCGCGGGCTGAGGCGGCGCTGGCCAAGAGCGACAACCGGTTTCGTCTGGCGATCTCGAACTCGCACATTACTGTCTTCGAGCAGGATCTCGATCTGCGCTACACTTGGCTTTACAATCCCAGGCTGGGTTTTGACGAAACTTCGCCCCTCGGCAGGACCGATGCCGAACTTCTGGATCCTGTAGTCGCCGACCGGTTGGACGCCGTGAAGCGCCGCGCACTCGAAACGGGGCAGCACAGCCGCCAGGAAGTGACTGTGGAGCGGCCCGGACACGGCGTGAACCATTTCGAACTCAGTGTTGAACCGCGCCGCGGCCCGGATGGCCAGATCAACGGCGTCATTTGCACTTCTATTGACATCACTGAGAGCCGTAGGACCGAAATGGAGCTGCGTGAGCACCAGAACTTTCGCGATCGTATCTTCGAGGTGTTGCCAGGAGTCTTGTATATATTTGATCTGGATGAAAACCGCATTGTTTTTGTCAACAACCCAGCGGATCAGACATACAGTTCCGAGGAGATTGCGAGCATGGGTGCCGACGTAGTGCCGAATCTGATGCATCCTGACGATCATCAGGGCTTCCAAGACCATATCGCTTGCATTCGGATGCTCAATCCCGGCACAACGGCCACGTTTGAATACCGAATGAGGAACAAAGCAGATGAATGGCGCTGGTACATGGGTACCGATACCGTGTTCTTGCGCGATGAAGGCAGTGTTGCACGCCAGTTTATCGGAGTCTCACTCGAAATTACTGAGCGCAAACAAGCAGAGGCGGTTCTAAGTGAAAACGCGAGACGACAGGCGTTCCTGCTGGAATTGAGCGATGCGCTGCGGGCGGAGCCAAGCGCCGAGGCCGTAGCGAACCGAGCCCTCCGGATGCTTTTCGACCAGATGCGGCTCGCACGCTGCTACATTGGGATCTATCGGCTGGCGGAGGACACTGCCGAATTTCCCCATCAGGTGCACGACGACCTTCTGCCCCCGTTGCCCGCCCAGGTGCGTTTGTCCGATTTTCCCAAGGCGCTTCAGATCGCGTTTGATCGTACGCTGGTGATCGACGACGTTGTTAAGATGGACGGCCTTTCGGACAGCGAGCGGGCGAGTTTCGCCGGCCTCGGCATGGGTGCCTTGATCGTCGCGACCCTGCGCAAAGGCGAGAACAACCCGCTTTGGGCGATCTGCGCCGTTTCGGCCTCCCCTCGGGTCTGGACACCGGGCGAAGTCTCACTCGTCGAGGAAGTCGCCGAACGCACCTGGGCAGCGGTCGAGCGGGCCCGCGTTGAGGAACGGCTGCACACCGCGCATGACATGTTCCGTCAGCTCATCGACCGTTCGCCTTTTGGCGTTTACGTGATCGACGCCAACTTCCACCTCGTCCAGATCAGCGAAGGGGGGCAGAAGGCATTTGCCAACGTGCAACCGCTGATTGGGCGCAACTTCACTGAAGTGGTGCGCGCCGTCTGGCCAGATCCATTTGCCGATGAGGTCATTGCGCGCTTTCGCCATACGCTGGCGACCGGAGAACCCTTCTGCGCGGAAACCAATGAACGTCGTGCCGACATCAACGCCACCGAGTCCTATGACTGGAAGATTGATCGCGTCATTCTGCCAGATGGCCGATTTGGTGTTGTGTGCCATTTCTATGACCTTTCTGAACGCATACAGCATGAGGAGCACATCAAGATGCTGATGGGCGAGGTCAACCATCGCTCGAAGAACATGCTCACCATCGTCCAGGCGATTGCCAAACGGACGATAGCGACGCAGCCGGAGAATTTCATGGAGCGCTTCGGTCAGCGCGTGCAGGCGCTTGTCGCCAATCAGGATTTGCTGGTCAAGAACGAGTGGAAGGCCGTGTTGCTCGGTGATCTGATCGGCTCGCAGCTCGCCCACTTCTGCGATGCGCGCGACAGCCGTGTGGCACTTGACGGCCCGCCGATAATGATCACGGCATCGGCATCGCAAGCGCTCGGCATGTCCCTGCACGAGCTTGTCACCAACGCCGCCAAATACGGCGCACTGTCGATCAAATCCGGTCGAGTGATTATTAGCTGGAGCTTGCTGTCAGACGCAGCGGGCAAGGCGCGGTTCACGTTGTCGTGGATCGAAAGCGGCGGCCCGCTGGTCGCCAAACCAACGCGCCTTGGCTTTGGCTCGACGGTGATTGGCAGCATGATCAAGATGAGCCTTGGCTGCGACGCTAAAATCGATTTCGCTCCAACCGGTCTTGTCTGGCGCATCGACTGCCTGGCGGCGGGGTTGATCGAAGGCGGCGCACTGTCAGCGCCACAGTCGAACGGCGCTGCGGTGAAGGAACAACCTGCGCAGGACTCCGGCCGCCGCCGTGTGCTTGTCGTTGAGGATGAACCGTTGATCGCCATCGACATCGCCCACACCTTGTCGGAGGCTGGCTACGACGTGATTGGTCCTGCCAACTCCGTCGCCCAAGCGCTCGCGTTGATCGCGCAGTCCGGCTGCGACGCCGCCGTGCTTGATACCAGCCTGGGCGCAGAAACGGCCGAGCCTGTCGCCCGTGAATTGATCAGGCTTGGTACGCCTTTTATTTCCATGTCCGGCTACGCGCGCGAACAGCAGCCCGAAATCATGAAAACAGTGCCGCTGCTTGGCAAGCCGCTGAAACCTCGGGTGCTGATCGCCGAGATCGAGCGGTGCCTAGGCAAATAACGGCGCTTCGTAAGCGTAAAATCGCCGTTCACTCGCCGGAAGTGGCGTCGGGAACGATTTGGCCTGTGTCGCGTTTCAGTTGTAAGTTATCAGCAAAATGAGATTGATCATGGAACATGGTATTTCAAGTTGTATCACGAGACGAGGCATGGTCGCAGCGCTTGCATTGGCTGTCGCCCCGATGATTGCAGTGGCAGAAGCGGATAACGCCCAAGCCGCGACTGGGAAAAGCCTGTACGAGCGGCTGGGCGGCGTGTTTGCGATTGCGGCGGTGGTTGATCACTTCAGTGACGCCGTCGTGAAGAATCCCATCGTCGGCCAAGAGTCGAAAAACCCGCAGCTGCGAGAATGGCACACGAAAAATTTGGGAAGACTGCCCGGACTCAAATTCATGCGGACGCTGTGGGTTTGCAATGTTTCAGGTGGCCCTTTTGAGTACACGGCCACCAAACCCGGCGCAACGCCCCTCGGCCTCGAGGAAGCACACAGAAACCTTCGTATATCTCCTGCTGAATTCGATGAGGTCGCAGCAGAGCTGGGGCGCACACTCAACTTTTTCAAAGTGCCAAATGTTGAGAAGGGCGAAGTTTTGGCAGCCTTCGCGGCCCACAAAGGCGAGGTGACCGCAGGCAGCAAGAGCTAAATGCGGTTCAAGGCTGTTCCCAATTTGGAGGATCAACTGGCCAAATAGCGCAGCCAATTAAAGCTTCGAGATCGTTCACATGGTAGAACACAGTAAGAAGGTTTTCATCCCTATGAAGGCCAAAGCAAGAAAACCCGTTTTCGCACCACAGAAATCCTCACTGTCCGTAACGGCCAGATCGTCTAGGTTGAAGTTTATTTCGGCTGGATCTTCCGCATGAGGTCCCGGCAAGCAGCATCGCGATCCGAAACAACGATGTCACTCGCTCCGCACCGAATGCAAAGGTGCGGAGTGGTGAAGTTGCACATTCTAGGAGCTTTCCAATGACCCCCAGACGCGTCGGTTTGCAGATGTCTGAGTTTGGTCTGCTTCCATTTTAATTGCTGACCTCGATTAAATCAAAATCCGTTCCACCTCATCAAGAGTCACATCATCGCTGCGGCGATCATAGAGTTGCGTGGTGCGTGTTGACGAATGGTTTGCCATGATGGCGGCGCGTTCGATGGTGCCGCCATTTTTGAGATAGGCGGTAATGCCTGTGGCCCTAAAAGTGTGATTTCCAACTTTGGTTTCGATCTTGGCTGCTCGGGCACGACGGCCGATCATTTCATAGGCATTGGCTTGCGGCAGCGGATTTTGTGAGATCTTATCAGTGCCTCGGCCGATGGTCCGAAACAAAGCCCCCTTGGGATCGACGTTCAAGTTTTGGCCATCAATATAGGCCCGCAAGTATTCTTCGAGATTATGATGGCAGGGCATTTCGTGGCGCTTGCCGCCCTTCTCGTGCAGCCGCACCCAA
>JANLPY010000514.1:0-1735 GCA_031367505.1 Hyphomicrobiaceae bacterium
CATCATATCGCGATTGAACGCGTTGAGCTTCTCCGGACGGTTCAACGTCAGCGTGGCGATGCCAGCTTCGACGGCATAAGTCAGCGTATTGTAGCTCATGGCGGAACCCTCGAAGTGACAACGATCCCCGATCGAATGCCAACGGGAGAAGGATGTCAAATTGGCGGGGGTCCCAGATGCCGATGACTACGGACGCTACGCCTAACAAACAGTAATACTCCCTCGGCAGGAATACCGCCAAGAGCGCAAATGCGTTCCGTGAGGCAATGAGCACTTTCTGGCACGACTTGCGCCCCGATCGACGCCTTGCCGTTCGTCCGGTCCCTGGTAGGTTGGCCGAACGTCGCGGCGCAGGTGATCATCTAATCTGACACCGGTTTTGACGGACTAGCCTGACTACTTGGAGGACGTGCCCATGCTGGACGGAAAGACGCGTATCCCGCCAATCGACGTCGAGACACTCCCGGACGATCTGCAGGAAACGATTGAGGAGCAGCGCAAGCAATTTGGCGCGCCGCTATATCCTTACCTATTTTACGCACGCCACCCTGCATATTTCCGCGCTGCGAAGGCGATGTGGGCTGCGCTCCAAGAGGACGCGACACGTGTTCCCGCTGGGCTACGGGCGCTAATTAACCGTCGCGTTGCTTGGTGGAATGGCGACCAATACTGTCAGGACGCCCATGCTGCCAAAGGCAGCAGGCTCGGCGTTTCGAGAGAGAAAATTGAGGCTCTCGGAAACTACGCGCTAAGCCCGCTGTTCAGCGACGCCGAGAAAGTGGCTCTGGAGTACACCGACACGATAACAGAAACGCACCGCGATGTTGACGACGAGTTATTCGCGCGTCTACGGCAGCACTACGACGACAACGCCATCGCGGAGATGACGATGATCATCGCCTGGCAGAATGCGGGTACGCGCCTCAACCGGGCGTTCCGCATCCCATCGCAGGGTTTCTGGAAGCAATAGCTCAGCTCTAGCCGCTCCTGCATCCACAAACTGTCTGAGTCCACCCCGATTGCCCTCAGCCACCGTGGCACATCTTGTCTGTCCTGACCGAAGCCGGACACGCTCATTTGAGCTAGCTCCGAACACCCATCTCGCGCTCCGGGTCAGCCTCTGCCGGATGTTATGCTTTGCGTTTGGCAGAACCGCTCATTGCTGCGGACATTGGTGATGGGGTGGCTGCTTCAGCCTATGGCCGCCCCGGTCGAATGCACGCGCATGATCGATTGCGGCAAACGCTGGGATGAGCGAGACTGAGCTATTGCCACCAGTGAGGCATGCTCGATGACAACGCCTGCCAAACTCTCTCCCGAGGCCCGCTCCGCCCAATTCGGCGCGGCGGAAGGCGACGGCATCGTGCGCTGCGACGCGTGTCCGGTGCTCTGCCGGATACGACCGGGCCGCCCCGGCGCTTGCTCGCGCTATGCCAATGACGACGGCCGTCTCGTGCGCACAGATCCCATCGTCCTGCTCGCCCGCGCCGTCCAAACTGATCGACCCCGTGTGCCCTTCGCAAATGCGCAGTGGGACGGCTCGCCCCTGACAGCGGACCGAACGTTCGTCACCGGCATCGGTGCCGGCACCACTTATCCCGACTACAAACCCGCGCCGCTGATCGTCGAAGCCCAGCACGATGGCGTCGATACCGTCACGGTGGTGACTGAGGGGATTTTCAGCTACTGCGGCGTCAAAGTGAAGATCGACACCGACCGCCACCTCGGGCCGGAA
>JANLPY010000569.1:0-4165 GCA_031367505.1 Hyphomicrobiaceae bacterium
CATTGGACACGGCGGCATTGCCGAGGAAATCTGGGATCGAAAATCGGTACTGATTGATGTCGGCATGCTCGACCACACGGTGGCCGATGTTGAGCGCATGGTCCGGCACTTCCGCCCCGATCTCACCATCGTCCATGGCGATAGCCGGGACGGCTGACGACCCCGCATCTGGAGTCGATAACAGCAAACTTGCGCGCTGCGCATTCATAAGTACACTGCTTTAATTCGTGGCCATGCCGCGCGGCTCCATGACCCCATGAGCCACGCGTCCTGCCCGCGATTTTGGATCTTGCACCAACCACTCCAAATCGCCGTGACGCGCGGTTCCTCGAAGGGACGCGCGCCTCGAATGTCCGAGCGCTATTTCTTCGGCGTCAGCTTCTCTTCAAAAACGCCTTCCTTGCCCGCGACCGTCCAGGTGCCCTCAAGCACGCCGCTGTCTTTAATCCGATAGATGACCAGGCCGATCGAATCGCCGAGCTGATAGGCCGCACCCAGCACGTCGTCCTGGCGCATACAAAACGCATGACTGGCCTGGTTGCTGCCGATAATCCAGGTGATGGCGCAATTGCCACCATCAGTCCCCTCGATCGTCGCGGTCCCGGTATAGTTGCTGCCGTCCGCGTTCTTGCCGTCGACGGTGTAGTTGCCGCTGATCTCTTTCGGTCCGGCAAATGCGATCCCGCCAATGAGAACAACCGCCACGCCGACGGCGCGCGCCAATGATCTTCCGATGCCCATAGTCCCTTCCTCCCGCATCCACACGCCAGCCCAGTCGCCGACGAAATCACCTTGATATTCTACTTAATCGCATGCCGCTGGGAAGACCGCAGTCCACCGGACTTTTCCACTGTCGGCCAATACGCCACCCTTTCCCCACGAGCAGACGGTCGGCACGGGCCAACCGTGTCGTCCGATGCTGGCACTGCGAAGTAAGACGAGCCGTCCCCTGTTGCGCCATGCTCATTTCAGTGCAATTCATATCCATCGGCGACTGGCGTAGCGGGGGCGTACGGTGGATCAGGTTCGCATTCTTGCGGAATTTTTGAGAGTTGGCTTCTCCCAAGTGGGCGTCGATGTCAGCGAGTCGACCTCCGAGCTATCGGCCGCAATCATCCTCGGCTTTTCTATTGCGGTCACGTCGCTACTCATTCTTTGGCGTGCGGTTCTTTGGGTGCGACGCCGGCTCGGCGATGACGGCGCAATTTCTGATGACCAAGCAGCGGTGGTTCGACTGATCGCCCGCGACCTAGAGAACGTCAAGCAAACCATCGAACGCTTCGGGCACTCGCTCAACTCAACGCTCGGCACACAATTGAGCGAGATGGCCACGAAAATATCAGTAAACGAAATCGACAAATCGACCTCTGACCAAAACGAGACCGAGAAGAAGGGCGTTCGTCTGTTCTTTGCCGAGCGCGTCAGGGACGCCGCGTTCGAAAAGTTCCTAACGGGTGACAGCTTCAATGAAGATCAGCGCGAACGCCATCAGTTTGTATTCGTCGGGTCGACCCACGCCGGCCTCACGATTCGTATCGTGCTCGCGACACCCTATCGCCATCGCACAACACACGGCGGCGACGCTGACTATGTTTTGGATGTTCGGCGAGGCGACGGCCGCCAATTGCTTGGATTTGAATGGACGCATCGTGAAGATGTTGCCGCCAAGGTCACATTTTTATCACGGGACCGCAGCTGGATTGACGACGTTGTCGAATGGAAATTCCTGCCCAACGAAGGAACGATGGAACCCGGTCGCGCCATCGCCGCAGAGTAACAACCTTCAACTCACTTCCTTTCATTGCCTCATCTGGCGACGTGGCCGGCTAACCCCACCCAATCAGCTCCCCACTTTACGTTCCCAAGCGGTCTTCACAACTTCGAGCTCCTTGATGAAGCCTGCATCAGCCTTGTCATCGACGACGCCCACTCGAAGCAGCGGCAGAATCGGTACGGATGCGGTGGCCGCGACAAGAAGAGCGCCAGCCACATCAACGGCATTTTGTGGATGGAACGTCGGTTCTGATGAACGACGCATGCGTTCTACACCCTGACTGGCCATAGCAATGCAGCTAAAGAAGTAAACCACCTGGTACGCCACATCACCGAGGAGACCGAGCCTTCCGGCAATTGCTGGATAAATGATCGGATCAGGAAACCGAACGACGTTTTCGATTTGCTGAATAGTGAACTCTCCCTTAGCCGCTAAACCCTCGCATTCCTTGTGGGCTTGAAGCGCGCGATATCCGATTTGCCGGATCTCGGCACCGAGCGCGTGTCGGAGCGAATTGAACTCCTCATCGCGAGCTCGCCTCGCGTTGCGAGCCTCTGATGTGAGCGTCCACCAAACGGCTCCAAATCCAAGTACGCCAGTCACGAGTGTCTGCCAGTCGAGTAGCCACTTGCCTATCACTTCAATCATTTCTAGCGCCCTCGCCTCAAATCCGAATTCCTCGCATGACGTCTCGTAGCTTCCTCCAATCAAACCCCTCGCATCATTTCTTACCCGGCTCGTCTTTATACCCTTCATCCTCTCCCACAACGGAGCCACTAGGGTGGTCACCTTAACCTACAGGTCCTTGGGCTTTTGCGAAGTCCATAGTGATCGCTGCGTCCAGTTACCCGTCGGCGAGTCCGCCCGCAGGACTCCTCCACCACGATGGCGAAGGTCTTGCCCCTGTCCGCGTGCGGTCGCTGTGAGCAGCAGGACGCACAACCAAGCATTGGACCTCAAAATAAGCACCGCCTGAGCCGATCCATGACCGCGCCTCATGCAAATCTGTGCCGTCCAGAGACCTTCAAAGCGCCAAAGGCTGCCTTGCATATCCGTGCCCGCGCGCACACCGCAACCACGGGCCAAACATTGCAAATCCGTGCACGTGCAAACACCTTATGCTACACTCCCCTCGTCACAAACATTTCATATGACCGACCAGAACCATCCAAAAGACTTCGATCGGTGGAACACGCAGAAAAAGAACCTGAACTTGGATGTCGAGCCGCTGTTTTTCCGCGAAGGAGAAATCTGGTGGGTGCATCTTGGCGTCAACATCGGCTACGAGATCGACGGCAAGAGCGATAATTTTGCGCGACCCGTCATCGTCCTGCGCAAGTACAATAAGTATTCCTTTCTCGCCTTGCCGTTGACGACCAGTGCTCGTCCCAGTCCTTGGAAACTGCCGCTCGGAACCATCGCCGGCAAATCATCTTTCGCCATCCTGTCACAGCTGCGCAATATCGACAGCCGCCGCCTCTATCAAAAAGTCGGCTCGCTTGGGTCCGACATGCTTGCAACAGTCCGCGCGGAAACCTTCCGCGCCAATATTCAATCAACCCCATCTCAACAAAAACATTAGCCCCCGCTTTCGCGAGGGCGAGCCAAAGGCCATCTGTACACAAAGTGTATGCCAACTCTCAGTTCTGTCAAACCCCCGGAGCGATGCCCTCACTGCAATGCCGGTGCAGCCAAACTCACTTCACGCGGCGTGCGCAAAAAGAAACTCGAAATTGTCCACCTGTTCCGATGCCGCTCGTGCGGGCGCAGCTTCACCCCCGGTCCACGGGCGTTGCGCAACAAAACCTTTCCGTTGCCGGAGATCCTTGAGGCGCTAACGCTCTACAATCGAGGCTACAGCCTCTCCGAAGCAGCGGCTCGCCTGTCGTCTCGCCACGGCCACGCCGTCAATCCCGCCACCATCTCACGCTGGCTTACCGAACGTCTGCGCCTCATCACCTATCGTCGGCTTCGCGCACGCGGCCGAACGCTCTTTCCGCCAGCGCCGTTGATCAGGACGCTCAAACTCTACCACCGTCAAGTCTACGAATTTTCCTACCACCGCGCCAAGCTCGCCTTCCTGCGCGATGGAACCCTTGATGACAAACGCACCACCACCGCGCACTCCTCCGCGCGCCTCGCTGGCCTTGCCGACTTCATCGAAACGGTTCCCGCCACCTGTCCGCATGGCCTCTTCCGTCGTGAGGTTGGCGCCCGTGGCTCGAAACTCGATGCCGGCTTTCTCGCACTCGAAAAAATCGTTGTGGTTGAAAAGCAAAACGCCGCCACTGCAACCGCTGCCTTGGTTCTGCCGACGGTTGGCACCAACTACGAACGGCACCCGAAGTTACAGCGCTTCATGCTGGCGAATGACTCGACGACCATCGCCAT
>JANLPY010000600.1:0-23772 GCA_031367505.1 Hyphomicrobiaceae bacterium
TGCCCGACGCCTCGGTCGGAACAACCAACGGTTGCTCACCCGCCGGGTGAGCCGGTAGCGTCGATGATGTCTTGCTCATACCGCTGAAAATGCACGATTCTCTCGATCCACGCCGTCACGCAACTGCTTTTTCTAGGTTCAACGAGGCCGAGGCGACGGTTGCATCCGAGCCCGCGCCCGAGACCGAGATCGCAGTGCCGGCGCTACGATCTGGCGGCCATGATCCCACGCCTCGGTTACGTCGCCATGCGAACGCCGCCGATGCCCTACAGGCTGCTGAAATTCACTGAGGATGGTACGTAATCAGGTACGCCGATCTAAAGCGCGTCTTCACCGAGTTGCCGAAAGCCATCACGCTCGCCGACGTCGAGGCGCTGCTGCCGTGGGCTGTCGCAAAACCGGCGACGCGTCTTGGCGAAGCCGAGCGACGCAACACCGTCGCCGCCTGAGCCGCCGCTCGTCAAGCCGAAATCACACCAGCCTCGGTCCTGTCGTTGCCTGAGCGCTTACGTCTCGCGGACGGCGTCAGTGGCGATGCCGACGACGACATCATCGATGCGCGCGGCGCAGGCGCCAACATCAGAAGAACATCGCGCCCCGTCGATATATGCCATGAACTCATCGTTGATTTTGCGACCCGCGTTCTTACCGCGCAGCGGGTGGAGTGATCTGGAATTTGTTGCTGTTTGCCCAGCGGCCATAGGGGCCTTGGGCGCCGCCGACAAAGACGTTATCCTTGAAAACCAAATCGCGTGTGTATTTCTCAAGTGTCTGGGCGCCAGTCGAGGTGCCCGATCCTTTGATACCGTATTCGCCGTGCGTAAAGACATTGCCTGTGAGCGTCAAATGATATGTAGGCTCACCATCGAACATCACGATCGAGTTGGGGTGCGACGCACCCTCTATCGCCTTGTTGTTGGCTATCCTGACGTGCCGAAGTGACCCGCCGTACCCCAGCAACAGGACAAGCCTTCCCTCGGCAGGGCGAGCCGGTCCACCGATATTGACGAATGTATTGTCGTAAACGTCAAAATGAGAGGCCGGCAGACCATTGCCTCCGGAGATGGCTATCGCCGATACGCTGTCCTTGACCACATTCTTGCGAAACGTGACATGGGTGGTAATCGACCATGGCACCTCGCCACTCGTCTTGAGGACAATGGCGACACCGCTCTGGCCATGGGTCCAATTGTTCTGCAGCAGGTTGTTTTCAATCAGCACGCGCCGGCCGAGTTTGAGTTCGAGCAGGTTTTTGACCAGCCAGACGCCGCGCCAGTGATCGGGTTTTGTAATGTCATTCCGACGGATCGTGATGTCGCTTGGAATGGCGCCGGGTATCGATGGTTCGCCACCGCCGAACATGATGTTTTCGCCACTGCCTTCGAGCTTGTTGTTCTCGATGAGGTAAGGGCCTGTCCCGCTCCATCCGCAGATGGCCTGACTGTCGGAGTCCTTGTGGTGAACCTCGTCGAGGGTCGAATTGATAATGGCGGTGCTGGCGCTGTTCAAGGCGATTGCGCGCCGCAGGTTGAGCCCTGGATGACCATGAATATAGCTGCGATCAATCACGATATCTCGAGGTTGCGACTCCAGCGTCTTTTGTTCGGAGTTCCCGTCGCCAAGGCTGACCAGGCTGGTCAGCGTCGCGACGCTCGGCAGCGCCGTGATCTGCAAGCCCAAGATGTAGTAGTTGTGTGCGCCAGCCTCGGTGGTCAGGACGGATTGATTTGATCCGGGGCTCATCAACGTTGCCATGCCGGCGGCATGCGCGGCCGTAGCTCGCGTGCCCTCCGGCGGCAACAAGCCGGCCGAACGCACCGTGATCCAACCGTTTCCCGGGTGGTTTCGCAATCGAAAAGATCCAACAAAACGCGCCCCTGCCTCGAGAACAATCGCGTCGCCGGGGCGCGCGGCATCGAGAGCCGCTTGCAGATTACCCCCACCCATCACCTGGATTGATCGGCCTGTAACGGGCGGTACTGCAAAGCTCAAATTCACTTCTGGCAGTTGCACCGGATCGGTTGTGGCATAAGCCGGCGAAGTCCAGACGCCATATTCCATGGCGAGCGACGATAAGAATAGTGCGATCAACGGCAAGGTACGCCGCGTCGTCGCCAAAACGGCTGGCTTCGGCCGCTGGGGGGGAGCTTCGTCGAGGTTGCCACTTTGCTCCGAATGCACCACTGCGGCCCCTGTGCCCGCCGCGAGAGCCACGGGATTCGCCGTGTCGATTTCGTTGGGCGGATCCATGATCTCCGCGATAGCCGCAAGAAGAATTCCCAGGGCGATGCCACCCAGGATTCCTGCAATCAAAAATCCGATCCGCGACCGCGTCCTTTGGACGGGATCCTGGGGCGGGTCGATGACCACGATGTGCTGCGGCGAGTTCAGTAGCGGCTGTAGCGGCTGCCAGTTCTCGGATCCGAGACGCGAGCGCAGCGCCCCCAGCCGCTGATTTAGCGTTGCGCGTTGCGAGGTCAGGTCCTCGAGCCGGACGATCGTTGCCGCGGCGCCGGCATATCTCTTCTCGAGGACTGCGATCTGCTGATCGAGAGCTTTCTGTTGTTCGACGCCTTGGCTTTCCTTCGTCGCCGAAATCGTCAACTCCTTGCGTTTGACGCGCAGGGTCTCGAGCGAGGCCTGAATTGCGGCCTGGCCTTCCGGCAGAATGCGAGAGAGCGCTTTTTCCGTGGCGGCGGTCTCGGCCTCTACTGCGGCAATTTTTTCGCGGATGTCCTTGATCACGACCGATCCGGTGCTATCCATCGGCGGGAACATCAAAACATCGAAAAAGCTGGCGATGATGCTTTCCAGTTCCCGGCCAAGGCCTCGAGGTGAGCCGCCGTCCAGTTCGAACCTGAGCACGCCATTGCCGACGAGTTCGACGCGCGCACGCCGCGCCAAGTCAGCCACCTCGATCGCTCGAGCCTTGGCATCGATCGTGCGCCCCTTCTGGGCCACGACCACCGGGCCAAGAACCATGTCGCTGACGAGGAGTCCCCTCATACTGCGAAGCATGTCGGAGGCAACTTCGCGCGATGGTTGTAACTTTTCGATTGCCAGGGGATTGGGTTGTACGTTCTCCTGCAGCATCAGGATCGAGTGGGTGGTGTAGCCTCCCGGTATAAAGATCGCGGCCAGGATACTCATCGGCACCATGATAAGCGCCGGAATGACGAGCAACCAACGGCGGCGCAGCGCCATCTTGGCAATCTTGATTACATTTGCGCGGATTGAATCGTCCATCGTGTCGATGCGTCCCTTGCCTTCTCTTGAGGCGTCGTGTGTAGTTGGCGTTCGTCTGCTTACGCCGGATAATTTCTGTGGTCAGACATTTAATGTCGGATGGTAAAGATGTGGGCTCGCGTGCGGATCCGTGCGAGGCGTTGCGCCGGCGGCTGCGCACAACAATACCGAGAACTGATCCGCAACACGATCCCATCCAAAGTTGGCTCGAACATTGGCGGCAGCCTGTTTGCCTATCGACGCTGCCCTATCGGGGTCGCTCAGAAGGTTAATGATTGCCGTCGCAAAGGCTTCCGGCGTGTCCGCTAGCAGCAGGTCCACCCCGTCGGTGACCGGTAGCCCTTCGGCGCCGATAGTGGTCGACACTACTGCCTTTTCCATCGCCATCGCCTCGAAAATCTTTAGTCGTGTTCCGCCACCGATCCGTATTGGAACGACGAAACAGACCGCCGCTTCCAGGTAGGGGCGCACGTCGGGAACGCGGCCGGTCACGACGATACCGGGACTACTCGCGGCAGCCTCGCAGAGGCGATGGCCTGGATTGCGTCCGACGACCACGAGCTTTGCGCCGGGGATCGCTGTGCGCACTTTCGGCAGGACCGCGTCGATGAAGTATTGGATCGCGTCGTCATTCGGCATCCAATCCATCGAGCCGGTGAAGACCAAAGTGTGCTGATCGACCGTCGATCGATTTTGCGGCTTGAAATAAGCGGTATCGACGCCCGTCGGGATGACTTTGACATTCTCGACACCGTAGTCGCGTTCCATTGCCTCGCGATCAATGTCCGAGACGGCAATAACTGTTTGCAGACTACGGCATGCGTGTTTTTCGAAAGCGACCATGCGGCGCCATTGCGACTTGAAATAGGCGCGAGCCAGCGCGTTACGCCCGACTTCGGCATGACGCTCCCAGATCATTGCCTCCACGTTGTGTTGGAACAAGACCACGGGGATGGCCATATCGGATGGCAGATTGATGGCCTGGACGAGAAAATCGCAGACGATAACATCGTAGTTTCCGCTATGGGCCAAATCGCCAAGGGCGCTTGCGAAAGCGGGGCTCCGATATCGACCGATCGCGTAAGGCAGCCGAGAAAATGCATTGAATATGAGATCCGAATAGAACCGTACAGAAAAACGCCGTGCCGGTGCGAAGGGGATGCAAACTAGCTCGTGGCAATATTCCGCGGCGGACGCGCGATCGGCATCGCTAACCGTACCATCATCCAATGTCAGATACGTGATTTGATGCAGCAGCTTGAGCCGCTTCAGGAGTTCGTATGTCCTGATTTTGCCGCCCTTGTCCACCGGATGGAGCAACTCCGTCTTCAACCACAAGATCCTTAGCCGAGGCGCCTCGACAACATCCCGTCGCTGCTCGATCGGCATGTCCGGCTCATCCATGCTCGACTTTGGTTTTTTCGCCAAGGTCATGATAAAGTTCCACCCAGGATTTGCAGATAGTCGGCCAGCGATACTGGTCACACGCAGCCCGCGCATTCGAGATCAAGGTTTGCGCAAGCGTCGGAGAATTCAGAAGTCGCAGCGCTTGGCTCGCCAAGGCCACGTGGTCGCCCTTTTCGAAGATCAGGCCTGTTTGCTCATGCTGGACGATATAGGGGATGCCGCCAGCATTAGATGTGACAACGGGCAGTCCGCAGCTGAACGCTTCAATGACCGAAGTCGGCATGTTGTCGATGTTGGGACTGTTCAGGTAGATGTCGGCTTGGTCGTAGATATCGGCCATGCGCGTCGCCGCCACACGACCCAGGAACGTCACGTTCCGGAGCGCGAGTTCGCAAACCCGCGCCTCGAGCCTGCCGCGCTCGGAACCGTCGCCGGCAATCACCAACTTTGCGTCGCTGTACTCGGCTTGGATTAGTTTGAACGCGTCTATGATGCAACCGACATTGTAAAGGGGCTCGAGATTCCGGTTGGAGAAGAAGACTGGCGTCAGTGTCTCGCGTGCACGGAAGCAGAATTCGGTTGGTTCGACAAAGTTGGAAATGGCTTGTGCCGACACGCCAAAGCGCGAAAATACGTCGACCAAATACCCTGAAGGTACGACAACGTAGCGTGCGAGCTTGATGATCGGCAAAGCCGTTCGGCGCCAGCGCGCAAGATGATCCTCCGCCTCCCCGCTTCGATAGTTGAGGACGACTGGCAGCCGGTACAACCACGCCACCAGAATGGCAGGCGCGGGAGCCAACAGGAACGATAAGTAGGACGCTGAAAAGACGTGAATGATATCGTAGCGTCGCAACCGGAACAGGAGAAGGCCGACATACATTATCGACGTACATACCGTTCGGACGTACTTCACGTTTTGAAGCGCCCGCAACGGTCCGGGAAGACGAGGATTGACCGGCAGAAAATCGACGACTAGCGATCGTTCCTCGCCGAAACGCCGCAGCAGCCTCGATGCCTGGATGGCCTGGCCCCCGAGGATATCCAGCGATGGCGCGACGATCACCACCCGGACAGGTGCGGGCGCATCGGTCTCGCGGCTGGTGACAGTCGCTTGAAGTTTTTGGGACGCAGTCGTCATCGGATTGAGCTAGGCCAATAGCAGTGCGGGTTGTTGGATACCGGCGCGCCTCTTGGTTGACGCCAGCCAAGCCTGAAACATCAGGACGTTCCATATGATCACTGTCATCTCGTTATTCCCGGCCAGAAATTGTTTCCACGACCGGGCCACAGCTTTGGGCGCCAGGAGCGCTTGTTCCCGCAATACGTTGGAATCGAGCAACGCCTCGGCCCATGGCCGTAGCGGTCCGCGCAGCCACGTTGCGATGGGAACTGAGAACCCTTTCTTGGGGCGTTCAAACAAGGCCGGCGGCAAGTAGCGATGGAGAACCTGCCGCAAGACCCATTTGGTTTGCCCATTGCGGACTTTGAGATCTTTCGGCAAGGACAGCGCAAACGCGACGACGCGAGGGTCGAGCATCGGGACGCGCGTTTCCAGTCCGACAGACATGGCTGCGCGGTCAACCTTGACCAGAATGTCGTCCGGTAAGTACCCGTCGAGGTCGACTGCCGTCGCGAATTGGCGGATTTCGTTCACCAGGGCACGGCGGCTGGGGTCGGTGAAAACGGTCAGGGGTTCGCTCGCGTCCAGGACCATGGACCCGGGGCTAGTGCATGAACTCATCAGCACCAGATAAATTTCCGCCCAATCGAGTGCCAGCATGTCTGCCCATTTGTGGACTTTCATGCCGGCCTCGAAACTTCGCTCCTGCTGCCCCATAGCTGATAGCAACGGCGAAAGCGCGGCATCCCATGCCCGAGGCGGGACGCTCTTGAGGCCGAAACCTAGTGTTCGACGCAGTGGTTTGCCGATCTGCGAAATACGGCCGATCAGCGCCTCCAGGCGCGCATAGCGATCGTATCCAGAAAACAACTCGTCGCCACCGTCGCCAGAAAGCGCCACTTTCAAATCCTTGCTTGCGATCTGCGCAACCAAAACTGTCGGCAATTGCGACGGGTCGCCAAAGGGTTCGTCGTATATTTGCGGCAGCACGGCTATCGTTTCCAACGCCTTCTCGGGAGGCAGGATCAGCTCGACATGTTTGGTGCCGAGGTGCTTTGCGACCCCTCTGGCATAGTCCGACTCGTCATAATCCCGCTCCTGGAAGCCTATCGTGAATGTGCAGACTGGTCGATGGCTTTTGGCTTGCATCAAAGCGACGATCGTTGATGAATCGATCCCGCCCGAAAGGAAGGCGCCGAGCGGGACATCTGCCACCATCTGTTCGGCGACCGCATCCTTCATGATGGCTTCGAGAGTGTCAGTGGCTTCCTCTGGTGAGCCTTTGAATGGATCGCGCACGCCGGCGGTCACGGCATTTACAAGCGACCAGTAGGTCCCGACATGCGAGTGGGCTCGATCCGCTTCGAAGCGGAAAAATGTACCTGGCAGAAGTTTCTTGATGCCAGAATAGATGCAGTAGGCGCCTGGTACATGTCCGTGCCTCATGTAAAGGCTCAGGACATCGCGATCGACATCACCTTTCCAAAGGGGGTGAGCCTCCAGAGCCTTCAGTTCGGATCCAAACACGAGGATATTGCCAAGCCAGCCGTAGTATAGCGGCTTTTCGCCCATCCGGTCGCGTGCAAGGATCAGGCTGCGTTGCTCGCGATCCCATACCGCGATGGCGAACATGCCGCGCAGCTTGCTCAAGGTTTGCTCGACGCCCCACGCCGAGAAGGCGGCAAGGATCGTTTCGGTATCGGAATGTCCGCGCCAGCTCAGCGCTTGCATCCCATGCGCCAACTCGCTTCTGATCGAATCGTGATTGTAGATTTCGCCGTTGAAGCTCATCACGAAACGACCGTTCGCGCTCGTCATGGGCTGATGGCCGGCCGGCGACACGTCGATGATGGCCAAGCGGGTATGTGCGAGTGCAATACCGCAGGTCGCATCTTGCCAAGTTCCCGATGAGTCCGGGCCACGGTGACGGAGCGCGGATGCCATGCGCTCGGCGATGTCACGAAGTTCGTCATCACGGGTGCGCAACGCAATATCGATGATACCAGCAATTCCACACATCACTTACGCGCCTCGTCCAAGGTCTCGTCGAATTGCACGGTTTACCCGCATGAGCAAGGAATCGTGGATGCGAAGGACAAGCGCCGCTGCACGGGCAGCGTTCAGCGTACGCCGACCGACTTGTTGTTCGCCACCCACGATCACCTGCGGTCTTCGACGTCATGAACGTCATAAACAACATGCCGTCGAGAAGATCGTTAACAAGCACTTGCCGAGTACAGATCAGCACGCTACAGTTCAAACCGTCAATAGCTAAATGTTCCAGCGGCAAGGGATGTTATATCAGCCAATTAACATCGGATTCAAGGGCTGGCAACTGAGTAGAAGACCCCTGCCCTGATCGAGGGGACGCCCTGCGCGCAATATGGACCCGCGATATCGGCATAGCACACGATCCGGCGTTCATGCGCGGATAAAGGTGTGTACAGAATAGTATAGGAGTGTGTAGCTGTGGTCGTCGTCGACAATGCAAAATCTTCTTCGCACGACGCTGGAGAATTTTTGAGTGATGATGCTCGCGCATTGCTTCAACAAAAGCGGGAGAGGCGACTGGCTTTCGTTATTTTTCTCAGTGTTCCAGCGTTCAGCGTATTGATGTTCTTAGCGTACTGGCAAATGCTTTATTTTCCTATGTCATTGGCAGAACTTCCACATGCCTATATCGTGCATATCTGTCTCGTGGTGCTCGCCAATGCCGTGGTCTCGGTTGCAGCCTTCCAGTTGCGCGGAGAATTCAAGCAGAAAGCGAGCTGGATTCTGTTTTCTGTTGTTCTGGTCCATGGAGCGTTGGTCTTCTGGGTTTTGATTGCTCGCCAATATTATTCGCGGCCGTTGCTGTTGATGTCGATCGTTGTTTCAGTGGGTGTTGCGACGGTCATTCTCCATGTCGTCGAGCGAATGCGGCCCGTGCGGATCGGCGCTGTACCGACCCCGTTCATGCCCGAGGTTTGGAGTTGGGTTCAGGCAGAGGCGTCAGTCATCAGGTCGCCGGACGCAGATGTTAGCAAATATGATACGGTTCTGGTGGACTGGGAGGCCGTCGAGGATCCGGCCTGGCGAGGTCTGCTATCGCGTGCCACATTGTCGGGGTGCAATGTGCAGCACGTTGCGAAATTTGTGGAGGAACGGAGCGGGCGCGTCTCCCTCGAGCATTTCGAGCCGGGCCACACTGCGAGTGCATCGAGCGCCATCTATTCCGCGTTCGCCAAGAGACCGTTGGAACTTGCGCTGGTGCTTGTGTTGTTGCCGGTTTGCCTGCCTGTACTGGTGGTCGCCATGATCGCGATTCGCGCGTGCATGGGACGAGGTGTCCTGTTTGCGCAGACTCGCGTGGGGCAGCTGGGCCTGCCGTTCACCATCTACAAGCTCCGGACGATGATGCCTGCAGAACATGCCGGGCCGGCGAGCGCGACCCAGGTCGGCGATCCAAGGGTGACTAAGCTGGGAAGGATACTGAGGCGATATCGGATCGACGAGATCCCCCAATTATGGAACGTGCTGGTAGGTGAAATGAGCCTGATTGGGCCGCGTCCCGAACAACCACAACTGTGCGAAAATTATCGCAAGACGATACCCGGCTTCGACTATCGACACCTACTGAAACCGGGCATCACAGGATGGGCACAGATCACGACAGGTTACGCCGCTACCGTCGAGGAAACGCGCAACAAAATCTCGTATGATCTGTACTACGTCAAGCATGTTTCGCTGCTGCTCGACATGTGGATCCTCGTGCATAGTTTGCGCGCGGTCATCCTCGGTAACAGTGCTCGGTAACAGTGCTCGACAAAGCAAATAGTGGAGCATGCTTGCTTGCGCGCCGTTCCACAGTGCCGCCCTTGGCCGTGAACGGCACGCTGGCCATTCAAGATGACGTGACTGTGACGTCGATACTGTGGGCGATCTAGGCGGCAAGGCCGGGATGGTTCGATCGGGATGGTTCGATCGGGATGGTTCGATTCTGGGCTGCCTTGCCCCCAAGGCGAGTGTCACACGCCGTAGTAGTCGCGATACCAATCGACGAATTGGCGGACACCAAATTCAACTGATGTCGCAGGCCGGTAGCCAGTCGCTTGCTCGAGCTCGGAAGAGTCGGCATGCGCATCGGGCACGTCGCCCGGCTGCATCGGCAAAAGGCGGCGCTCGGCTTTTCGTCCCAGCGCTTTTTCGATCGCTTCGACGTAATGCACCAGACTCACGGGCGAGTTATTGCCGATATTGTAGATCCTGAACGGAGCTGTCGATGTCGCCGGGTCGGGATTTTGCGCATCCCACTGCGGATTTCCCGTTGCCACTTGATCGCTTGCTCGCACGACGCCTTCGGCGATGTCAGAGACGTAGGTGAAATCGCGCGTGTGATGCCCGTGATTGTAGAGTTCGATCGGTTCGCCGGCCAAGATCGCGCGGGTGAAGCGGAAAAGCGCCATGTCTGGACGCCCCCACGGGCCGTAAACGGTAAAGAAGCGGAGCCCAGTCGTCGCGAGGCCGAACATGTTGCCATAGGCGTGGGCCATCAATTCGTTTGCTCGTTTTGTCGCCGCGTAAAATTGAAGGGGATGATCGACGCCGTGGTGCTCCGAGAAGGGCAGCCGTCCGTTGGCGCCATAAACGCTCGACGTGGAGGCATACGTCAAATGCGGCACCTGCTGATGCCGGCAGGCTTCCAGGATATTCGTGAATGCTACGATGTTCGAGCTGACATAGTCGTGCGGATGGTCGATGCTATGGCGCACGCCGGCCTGGGCCGCCAGATGGATGACCCGATCGAAGGGCCCGGACTTGAAGCATTCGTTGACCACCGCTTGCTCGGCGAGGTCTGCGCGTATGAAGCGGAAGTTTCCTTGCGACGTCTGGGCCGTCTGCGCCAGGAGCCGAAGTCGTGCCTCCTTCAATGTCGGATCGTAGTACGCATTCACAACGTCGGCACCGACGACATCGTCACCGCGCTCCATAAGTTTCAGAGCGACATGGAAACCGATGAAGCCTGCACTACCCGTGAGAAGAATTCGCACAGCCATTGTCTCCTTGGCACGATTGAGGTTATCACGGCATTGTCAGGACGGTCCGCCGCAACGTTTGACATAAAACCGAATTCGAGAAGCTCGCAGTCAGAGAGCTTCGTCGAGACGATAGATGCTCCGGCGGGGCAACCACTCTGAAGTCCCATCCAGCCATGATGCGAAGGTGTCCTCGCTTGTGGCCATTGTGTCAATGAAGCGTGGCAACAGCAAAGGATTGGATCGGCGGGTCGCGAGGCCGGGAACGCACGTTGTTGCCGAGCTTATGCCGGCGCTATCGAGCCAGGGCAGAAAAATCTTGCCATATTCACCACTAGGGTAGCAAAAATGCGTGGGCTTTCGGCCATTTGCTGACCTGCAGATGCTTTCCTGGTTGTCCTGGATCTCGCGCCCAAAAAGATGCTCGTCACGCGGCATGCGATGACGATGGGTGTGCAGCCCAATATCGATGAGCGGGGTCGGCAGCTTGGAAATCTGCTCCGGCGGCATGATCTGGAATTGACCTCCACCAACGAAGGCGTCGAAATCCACACCGATGGCCGATGCCAGCTTGTGCAGCAGCTCGTGCTTCTGGACCGCCGAAAAACCGAGCCGTACGGCCTCATTTCTGACGCTCATGCCCGTTGCGAAGCAGGCCTCATCCGAAGCCAACGGGGCTCCCAGCAACGAAGGCATCCCGCAAACCGCTCCCACGTCGATGTCGCTGCCGCGGGCCCGCCACACCAGGTACCGGATGGCGGTATCGAACACCGGCCACCGCCGCTCGCTGTATGATGTTGTGATGTACACGGTTGCCGGAATGTTCAGCTCGCTCAGGATTGGAACGGCGCATTCAAAGAAGTCGCGCGTGCCATCATCGAAGGTCAGAGCGACGCTTCGGCGCGGGAGCGTGCCGGCGTACATAGCCGTCAGCGCTTCCGAAAGCGGAAGCACATTGAAGCCTTGGCGGCGCAGATACTGCATTCGCTTCTTGAAGAACGACGCCGTCATATAAAGCTTCGGCAGTCCTTCATGCTCATCGCGGAGTGAAATGCTGTGGTAGCAGAGGATGGACAGCCGCTGCCTGCGCCACTGCGAGTCTCTTATTGCTTTCCCAAGCCCGGACGCATTCGCCGCCCTGAACAAATGTTTCTTAAGTGACAAGCGACCCGTTCTCCGCCGTACTGAACCAGTCCCATCGCCTTGGTAACCAAACCGCCGCTTAACGAGCCTTCGCGGGCGTTTTGCGTTGAATATCATCCTTGTGAAATTCAGACAATAGTTTAGCCTGACAGGGTATCGTCTGGTGAACATTCGAATTGGAAAACGCGCGTGCATGCCTTGAGTCGGGCCCTCAGTCGCTGCCTCGTGAACGGACGGGCGATGCAGGCTAGCATCAGTTCGCGGAGCAGCGATGAAATTCGGCTCCGGCTGGCACAAGTGTTAGCACGGCTCGGTGAGCGGAGCAGCCTCTCGCTTGGTCTGCCGTCTGCGACGGAGGCGGCGTTTCTGGCGAGCCTGCCGAATGGGCTGCGCGATGCTGGCGCACTCCTCCAGTTGTTTCTGGCAGAGTCGCATCGTGCCCCATTCCCGGGGCTGCGGGATATGACAAGGACCGTGGCCACGCTACCTGAAGCAGCAGTTTGCGGCGCCGTCGCTAGCGCCGACGCCATCCTTCAGGGAAATATTCCTCTCCTCGGTGGTCAACTTATCAACTACGGTGATCCGATCGACTGGCATAGGGAGCCGCGCTCGAATGTGGTCGTGCCCTTGAAGCACTGGAGCCGGATCGACTATCTCAATCCTGCCGTCGCGGGCGATAAGAAGATCATCTGGGAAATCAACCGGCAGCAGTACCTCCTGACGTTGGGACGCGCCTATGCCGCGACCCGCGATGACCGATATGCAAAAGCATTCGTCGATCATGTCGAGGCCTGGATCGCCGCCAACCCGCCGAAAACCGGAATCAATTGGGCCAGTTCTCTCGAAGTTGCCTTCCGGGCGATCACATGGGTTTGGGCCCTTTTTATGTTTCGTGGGTCAGATCGCGTAACGCCCGGTTTTTTCCTGCAATTCATCAAAACATTGGATTCAATGGGGCGGCACGTCGAACGCTACCTGTCGACTTACTTCAGCCCAAATACGCATTTGACCGGTGAAGCACTCGGCCTCCACACGTTGGCGAGTGCCTTGCCCTTCCTGCCAAGCTCTGCTCGTTGGCGGAAAACCGCGCGATCGATATTGCTGTCGCAGCTGCGCACGCAGGTCAGGCCAGATGGAACCTACTTCGAGAATGCGACGTACTACCACCGCTACACGCTAGACATATATGTGCATTTTGCTGTCCTGGCGGAGGCCGATGGGCACCCCTTGCACGCGGATGCCTTGGCCCGCATTGGGTCATTGGCTGACGCATTGGCGGCCCTGATCAGGCCTGATGGGACGCATGGTTTCCTCGGGGACGACGATGGCGGGCGACTTCTTCCGCTCGATGCTACCGCGATCAACGATTTCAAACCGGCGCTCAGCAATGCTGCCGTCCTGCTTCGCCGGGCGTCTCACAAAGCGGCCGCCGGCTCGCTGGCCGAAGAGACGATTTGGCTGTTCGGCCCTCATGCCCGCGAGACGTTCGAGGGCTTGCCATCCGACGCGCCGCCGGGATCCTCGCAGGCTCTGAAGGATGGTGGTTACTACATCATGCGTGACGGTAGCGGGCCGCTGTCCAATCAGCTGACTATTGATTGCGGGCCGCACGGAGCCATGAACTGCGGGCATGCGCACGCAGACGCGCTTGCGTTCGAACTCGTCAGCCGTGGCCGGTCAACGCTTGTGGATGCTGGGACCTACACCTACACGGGTGATGCTCAGTTGCGCCGCGCGTTTCGCAGCACGGCATTTCACAACGCCCTGACCGTCGATCGGCAATCGTCGTCGGAGCCCGCAGGCCCCTTCAGCTGGCACAGCAAAGCCACGTGCCGCACGCTGCATTGGTCGACAAATGATCAGTTCGACTTCTTTGAAGGTGACCATGACGGCTTCGGCCGACTCGCTCAGCCCGTTGCTTATCGCCGCAGCGTTTTGTTCATCAAGCGCAACTATTGGATCGTGCGTGATCGGGTGGAGTCGAACGAACCGCACATCTACACGCAGCATTTTCATGTCGCATCTGGCCTCCGGCCGCAGCTGGTAAACGCCTGTGTGCCGGCCGGTTTGGTCCGCTGTGGCGGGGACAATGATCGAGGACCGGGGCTGGATATCGTCTCGCTCGCGGACGGGGGATGCTGGGCCTTCGACGAGGGGTGGATTTCGCCTCGGTACGGCGACAGGCATCCAGTAAGGTCTCCAAGCTTCACGCTGACGGCACCTTCCGCCGATATCATGACGTTCTTGCTGCCGCACGACGGGGACGGCAGTAGACTGGTCCCGATCGAAAGCAAATCAGAGAATGGGCGCGCATTTCGCATCGCCGCGACCGGTGAGAGAAAAACGTATGAAATACTCGCCGTCCGCACCGGGAAAGAGCTTATCGTGGACGATATGCACAGCGATGCCGAATGGTTTTGGGCACGCGTGCAAAATGGCCGCATCGAAAAAATCATTCTGCACAACGCCACCCGGCTGGAGAAAAACGGCAAGCCGCAGCTGAGTTCACCGTCTCGCTTTCATGCGTCGCTCTGGCGCGATGGTGACGGGTTCTGCATCGATTGCAATGATTGCTTGGACGCATCAGGACTTAACGCGCCCGTCCGCTTCCTTCAAAACAGTAGCCCCACGACAAACATCAGCGATCGAGCAGCCATGGCGAAAACCACGGTCTTGTAGCTCGCGACAGACGCCTATCAACACTAAACATAAGAATGGATTAGATGCATGTGTGGCATCAGTGGCATGGCCAGCATGAAAATGCGCGCCGACGAACACGTGGTCAAGGCCATGCGCGATATCTTGCGACATCGCGGCCCTGACGGCGAGGGCATGTATTTGGAAGGTGGTATCGGGCTTGGTCACCGGCGCTTGAGCATCGTCGATCCGCTCCATGGGCACCAACCGATGTTCAACGAGGACGAGCAGATCGTCATCGTCTACAACGGCGAAATCTACAATCACGGTGAGCATCGGGGGCGCCTCGAGGCACTTGGGCATCGATACCGCACGTATTGCGACACCGAAACCATTATCCATCTCTACGAGGAGCATGGCGACGATGTCGTCCACCACCTCCGGGGCATGTTCGCATTCGCGCTTTGGGACAAACGTCGACAACGGCTTCTGCTGGCGCGCGACCGACTTGGCGTGAAGCCGCTCTATTACCACCAGGCGGCCGACGGCACGCTCTATTTCGCCTCGGAGATCAAGGGACTTCTTGCTTCCGGCCGGATTGTGGCCGGGGCGAATATCCAGGCTTTTCCGGACTTCTTCGCCAATCATGCCACGTCCGGGTCTGCAACGCTGTTCAGCGGTATTCGCAAGTTGGAGCCAGGTCACACCCTCGTCTGGCAAGGCGGCAAATCAACAATCCAGAGGTATTGGGATATTGCCGAGGCCTACCGCGCGCCGCGCCAACATCGCAGTGACGCGGACTATGTCGAGGAATGGTCGGCGCTCTTTCGGGAGTCGGTCAAGCTGCGCTTGATGGCCGACGTGCCCCTCGGAATGTTTCTGTCCGGCGGGATCGACTCATCGGCAATTGCTGCCGTAATGACTTCGATGGTGCCACAGCCCGTGAAGACATTTTCTGTGGCGTTTGCCGAACGCGAAGCAAACGAGTTGTCCTATGCGCGCCTGGTCGCCAATAAATTTGCCACTGACCACCACGAAATTGTCGTGTCGCCGGAGATGTTCTTTGAACGCTTGCCTGACCTTGTGTGGCATGAGGATGAGCCACTGGCGCACCCGAGCAGCGTCGCGTTGAACTTCGTGTCCGAACTTGCGGCAAAACATGTGAAGGTGGTCTTGTCGGGCGAGGGAAGTGATGAAACACTCGGCGGCTACGCACGCTACATGAAGACGATCTACAATGTGGCTCTGGGGCGCCGTTTTCACCGAGCGACGACACCCGCTATCCGGGGCAAGATTATGCGGTGGCTTGACGGCCTGCCAGCAAAGCACCGGCACAAACTGGAACGCACGTTCCTCTACCAAGAACCTGATCTGGATAGCTTGTATTTCAACAACTTTGCCGTGTTCTCGAAGGACCAGCAAGCGCAATTACTGACCGAAGACGTCAAGGCAAAAACGCGGGACACCGATCCGTTTCAGGAGATGCATTGGCGTCTCGAAAACCTAGCATCAGCATCGCAGCTCGATCAGCTCTTGTACGTCGACACGGAAATTTACCTGCAAGAGTTGCTCATGAAGCAGGACCAGATGAGCATGGCCGCATCGATCGAGAGCCGGGTTCCGTTCCTCGACCACAAGTTGTGCGAGCTGAGCGCCAGCTTGCCCGCGCATCTCAAGATCCGCGGTACGACAACCAAGTATATTTTGCGCAAGAGCATGGCCGGAGCGCTGCCGCCACAGATCTTGAAGCGGCCGAAGATGGGGTTTCCGGTGCCAATCGGCCAGTGGCTGCGCGGGCGCTTCGGATGGATACTGGAGGAGTATGTGCTGGGAGAAACGGCGCGCAAGAGAGGCTACTTCCAGCAGGTATTTGTCAAGCAGCTCGTCGCCGAGCACCGGAGCGGTTTGAAGGACCATTCGCAGCGGCTTTGGGCGCTTATTAACTTTGAAATATGGTCACGTCGATTTCTCGACCGTCAGACGTAACATTTCAGGTGAAGTGCTTGCGAAAGGCTTGGTGGGTCCATATAATACGTATAGATCTTCGAGCGATCAGGAACGTTTGTATGGTAACGTTGCGCAGAATCATAGAGCTGATCGCCTGCTTGTCAGGCGCTCGAACATTAGGTTTGGCAGTCCTCGCAACATTTGGACTGACCACGTTGATCCCGGTACAGTCGACCGCAGGCCGAGGCGAGGTGGCCAACGAAAACACCAAGAAAATCGACTACTTCGCTGCGGCGTCACGGGTCACGATCCGCGTCAAGGGCAGCGCGGAGCTCACGGGCGACTATCGTGTCGGCCCGGATCAAGCGATATCGCTGCCCGTCATTGGGCGGGTTCATTTGCCCGGCAAGGATGGCACAGCGCTCGAGTCGGAGCTGGCGCGTCGCATATCTGCGATCTCGAAAAAAGAAGCATTCGTCACGGTCGAGATCGCAGCCTACCGGCCGATTTTCGTGACGGGAGCGGTGCGCAATTCAGGGGCGGTAGAGTGGCAACCTCAAATGACGGTACTTCAGGCCGTCGTACTAGCAGGGGGGCCAGAGCGACTGATGGCCCCCATCTTGCTGGGTGGGCAGGCTTCCCCCATGACGCGCGGCAAATCCGTCGATGGGCAAAAGCGGGACCTCTCGACCTTGGCGAGGCTGCGGGCGGCGCGGGCAAACGCGACAGAGATCCAGCCGCCCAAACAGCTGATTGATCTTGTCGGCGCACAGGAAGCTGCTCAGTTGATCGCCGCCGAGACCGAGACCCTGCGGGCAGAAGGAAATTCCTTCTTGGAGAAGCAAAGGATTATTGCCCAAAGCATTGTCGCCGAAAAGCAGCAAATTACTTCGCTTCGTGCCCAGTTGGAGCTTACCAAGCAACAAATCGAAGCGCGAAAGCTCCATCTTCTGAATATGAAGGGTTTGAAATCAAAGGGCCTTGTTACCAGCGACCGCGTACTGGAGCAGGAAATCCGATTGTCCGATCTGCTCGAAAAAGTGGTCAATGTCGAGGTTGGCATAGCGAAGGGCATCGGCACCCTGGCTGCTCTCGAACTGTCGCAGGTGACATTGACGCGCGATCGTCAAGGTTTTCTGACGGAAGAAATCGGCAAAATGGACCGCGTTTCCACGCACACCGACATGGATTTGCAGGCGACGCGCGGTCAGGCCTCCGTCGTATCGGATGCGGCGGAAGGTACTATTCAATATGAAGTCGTTAGTATGAATGGCCAAGCCGTCCATAGCTCGTTGACCACGCCACTACTTCCAGGGGACGTGCTGATTGTTACGAGGAGATGACCCGAGGTTGGGCTTCGGGCAGGTTGGATAACATAAATCGAAGGCTGCCCGACTATCGGGCGCCTGCTGAGCCGTGTCCCGGTGATTGAATTCCCTGAATTGGCAGAGCACAGCCCTCTGGGTCCTGCGATCAAGTGAACTGCCGGAGGCTCACTGCAAGTGATCGAGACTTTTTATCTCAATTCGCGCCGATCCGCACCGAAACTGCGTATTGGCGTCATGATCGACGACAGTAAGCTGATTGCCCCGTTCGCCGCCGTCTTGAAGCATATTCAACAGTGCGATTTTGCTGGGGTGCAGCTTGTGATCCGCAAGCGCCCGTCGCAAAGCGAGCTCTCGCGCCACCGGTTTGTCCGCTTATTTCAGGTCCTGTGGGATCCGAAGCGACGTTCAGCGATCGTTTATGGTTTGTACCAACGCTGGGACCAAGCCCGGCATTCCGAATACGCAAAGGCGCTTGCTTTTGAGGACTGCAGTGCGCTGCTAAAAGATATTCCGGAAATTTCGGTCCAGCCACTCGGGAACGGCAATGTGCATCGACTGCCGCCAGAGGCAATCAACGATATCCGAGACGCCCGTTTGGACGTCATCCTCCGCTTTGGCTTCAATATCCTCAAGGGTGATATTCTGAATTGCGCCCGCTATGGGGTCTGGTCCTATCATCACGGAGATAATGACTTTTATCGCGGCGGTCCCGCGGGTTTCTGGGAATTGGTCGAGCGCGAACCGCTGACCGGCGCAGTGCTACAGGTGTTGAACGATAAACTGGACGCGGGGCTGGTCCTGGCAAAGACGCTAACGCCGACCAAGCTGGGTGCGTCGCGGGCGGCAAATCTGGTTGCTCCGTATCGATCGGCAGAGCCCATGATCATCGAGAAACTGCATCAACTTCACGAAAATGACTGGGACTGTGTGCAGCGGCGCGCGCTCCCTCAGCAGGAGTATCGCGGCCGTCGAAAACTTTATCGCAAGCCCACGAACAGTGAGATGTCGAAATGGATTTTTAACAGGGGACTTCCCGCCGTCGCGCGCCGGATAATGTCGCTGGACCGGGGTGTGAGGCAATGGACCGTTGGCATCAGGCCAGCCTCGGGGATACCGCCATGGAAATGCTCCGGGAGTGAGTTCCGATGGTTGGAAGCGCCAGCTGGGCATTTCTACGCAGATCCGTTCCTATTCGAGCGCGAGGGTCGCACCTGGCTGTTCGTTGAGGATTACGATATGTCGGAGAAGAAAGGCAATATTGCCTGTGCCGAAATCTTGCATACGGGTGAAATTGGACCTTGGAAAATTGCTCTGACGGGACCTCACCATCTCTCATTTCCTTTGGTTTTCGAGCAGAATGGCGAGGTATTCATGATACCAGAATCGCGCCAATCCGAGCATGTAGCGCTGTTCCGCTCCATAGAATTTCCGTGGAAATGGGAACTCGATCTCGTACTCTTGGATAAACCAGGTCTCGACACCAGCCTGCATGTGTCTGAGGATGGTACGCATTACTTCTTCACCAGTTTTCGTCATTCGGACGGTGCGCACCCGCATCTTTATCTCTTCACAACACGTAGCCTCCGTGAGAAATGGTCCCTGCATCCCGCAAGCCCACTCAGCAGGGATGCCCGCTACTCCCGGAATGCCGGAGCAATACTTGAGATTGATGGGCTACTTGTCCGCCCAAGCCAGGATGGAACCTTGTGGTACGGCCTGAATTCCCACTTCCACGGCATTGAAAAGCTGACCCCGACCGAGTATCGGGAAACGCTGCTGGGCAGCCGCAAGCAAGACTTGGGGCCGGACGCCGTGGGCACGCATTCTTATTCCCGTTCGACGCAATGGGAGGCCATTGATTGCCTTCGACAGATCAATTAGATTTTCTTGGGGCAGTCCACCGAGAGGAGGACGCGCAATGGCCAAAGTTGATACGGCACAAAGTGCAATGCAGAGCATGGTCCGTCAACCGACGGAAAAACCGGTGCGCCGCGACCCTCTGCCTGGAGTTGCCAGGGCGGCACGCAACGCCGGCGATGTATCTCGACCGACATTTAGGACGACAGCCGTCGTCTGCACGCGGCGGGACGAATTGGCTGAATTTGTAGGTCGTTGGCAAGACTTGGCAGATGACGCGGCCACACCCAATGTTTTCCTTGAGCCGTGGCAGTTCTTGCCCGCTGTCGAGGTTTACGAGCGGGAAAAGCAATCCATCTTTGTGTTTCTTTTGCAAGGACGGCTAGATTCTCAAGCCGAGGACCGCCTGATCGGCTTTTTTCCTATGGAGACGAATTGCGCTGATTCTGCCTTGCGAGGTTCGGTATTGTCATCCTGGCGGCATCGAAATCTTTTGCTTGGAACCCCACTGTTGCGACGCGGGTTCGAAGAAGCGGCATGGGGTGGATTTTTCGATTGGGCTCGCCGTTCGCCCTATGGAAATCTGGTTCTCGAATTTTCTCGCCTCCTTGCGGAAGGACCCAGTTATTGGGCACTGATAGATCATCTGCACAAGCGCGTCGTGATAAACATGGTCATCGAAAGCTACACCCGTGCGCAGCTTGAACGCGACGCCGGAAATGCACATGGTCCCATGGATGGTCTTTCAGCGGGCGCACGAAAGGAACTTCGACGCCAGTATCGCCGCCTCTCGGAGCTGGGCGCTCTCGATACGCGCGTTCTGCGACATGACGAGAACCCTGGGCCGTGGATAGATCAATTTTTGTCGCTAGAAGCAAGCGGTTGGAAACGTGAAGCCGGATCGGCATTCTTATGCCAGGATCGGACGGAAGGTTATTTTCGTTCGATCTGCGATGCCGGCCACAAACGAGGTCAACTCCAGATGCTGGGGTACTTTCTTGACGATCGGCCTATTGCCTTGAAATGCAATTTTGTGGCACGCGACACAGGGTTCACAATGAAGATTGCCTATGACGAAGCATATAAAGCGTATTCCCCTGGGGTGCTCCTAGAGCTGGAGTTGATGGAGCGGTTCCGGAGCGACAGCAGTCTGGTACGGCTCGATTCATGCGCTATCCCGGAGCATTTCATGATCAATCGATTGTGGAAGCAACGGCGTCCGATTATCGACTTGGCAATCTCCACGGGAGCGCTAAGGCCAAACCTATGGATTGGTGCTTATAGTTTTATGCGCTCGGTCAAACGATCGGTGCGATCACGGTGAAAGGAAACAACATATCATCACGCATGCAGGCCGACTCCGTCGGCAGAACGGCGATCGGCAAGGCGTCGCTTGCGCCCTTGCTTCAGATCGACAGGGCAGCCTTTGCAGCAAGTTTCGACAAGGCACCATTTTTGGTCGAGCATCGCCTTTGCGATCATCCCTTGTTCCGGATCGATCGGTTGCTCGCATTGGCTGGTACGTTGCCGGCCACGAGCGTCGAATACAATGCGGGGGAGCTGCCGATCGGGTGTGATCCTACGCAGACCCCGGGCAATGGCCTGTCTCCGGAGGAGACTATTCGACGCATCGAGAGCTGCAAATCCTGGATGGTTTTGAAAAACGTCGAGCACGATCCGGAATACCGAGACTTATTGCGCAGTTGCCTGGGCGAGATCGCCGGGATCTCGGAAACGCTGCGGACAGGAATGCAGCAACAGGAGGCCTTTATCTTTCTGTCTTCACCGGGATCAATGACGCCGTATCACTTCGACCCGGAACACAATTTCCTGCTGCAGATCCGGGGCAGCAAGACGATGACTTTATTCGACCGGGACCTCGTTTCCGCAGTGGAGCGCGAGAGATATTTTTCCGGCGCCCATAGAAATTTGACGTTCGACGACAGCTACCTGCAGCGCGCCAACACTTTCGAATTGCAGCCAGGGCGCGGGATTCATGTGCCGACCACGATGCCGCATTTTGTACGCAATGGACCGGGCGTCTCGATTTCCTTCAGTGTCACGTTTCGCACGCCGGATCTCTACGTCGCGCGGGCTGCCCACGAGTTTAACGACTTATTGCGCAGGGCAGGATTTTCTCCTGGTCAAGTCGGCGTCAATATTGTTAAGGATAAGGCTAAGTCTTTGGCTTTGCGAGCCATCCAGAAGTCGCGGCGCCTATTGAAGTAACTGTTCCATGCCAAATCAGCCGTCTGGCTCGCATCTAACTGTAGTCTTCTTGTGGGTTGCCCCATGGTGGCATTGACGTGTGCAGCTGAATTGCTGGCGACAGAAGACGAATTCGATTCTTTGAAGCCTGAATGGGAGGAGTTATTCGGCGGAGCCGTCAACAGTTCATTCTTCCTGCGGTGGGCGTGGTGCCGTCTCTGGTGGTCGATGTATGCTCCGCAGCGGTCTCGGCTCTATTTGTTGGCTTGCCGCTCGGAGAGTGGGAAATTGCTGGGCATTGCTCCGCTCTATTGGCAACAACGCAGTTTCGCTGGGGTCCGGCACATCCGTGATATCAATTTCATCGGAACTGGCATTGCTCTCAAAACCAGCGAACACCTCGATATTCTCGCGCGGATTGGGGCAGAAAAGATCGTCGCCACCGCGTTTGCAGAATTTCTCGCTGAAAGCAAGGTTTGGGATCGGCTGAGTTTATGGGGAGTCGACGAAAACTCGAAAACCATGCTTTTGTTTGCAGAGACACTGGGCAATGAAGTGGATTTCAGCCGGATCGATAGGCTGCCATACATTCGGACCGACGCGCCCTGGACCGACGCTAGCAAACAATTCAATAACAACCTCCGCAGAAACATAAAGAACGGGGCGCGCGATATATCCAATCGACACGCGTTGACATTTTGCCGCGCTCGAACGCGAAACGAAATGGGCGTCGCATATGCGGAACTTGTTCGCCTGCATCAGATACGATGGACCGCCAAGGGGAAGAGCGGGTCATTTTCAATACCAAATTTTGAGGTATTCTTGCGGGCAGCTGTGATGGAAGCATTTGATGCCGGGCGAGTTCGGCTCTGGACGTATTGGGTCGATCAGAAATGCGCAGCTGCATTGGTTGCATTTGTACAAAACGGTACGGCGCATTATTTTCAAAGCGGGTTCGATATGAAATATTCAAAGTATCGGATCGGAAGCTTGATGATTGCACTATGTATCCAGGACTGCATCGCCGATCCCGAGATCCAGGAATTTGATTTCATGGGCGGAGGCGGTGAATACAAGGATTGGTGGACGCAGGAATCGCGAAAGGCTGTCGAGTTGACAGTTTTTCGTCCAGGTTGGCGAACCTGGCTCTATCAGGCCGGGAAGAGATCGCGTCGCCGTCTCGGTCAACTGAAGCGAGCTGTGGTGGTCAAGAGGGCTTGACCGCCTCAACGCAGGCGGATGAGGCGGCGCCTTCTTCGTCGATGGCGCGACGGAGTGCGGCGAGCATCGCGTGCTCCTGCTCCGTAAGCGCTCAGACAACGACAGGATCGAGGCTGGTGTGATTTCGGCTTGACGGGCGGCGGCTCAGGCGGCGACGCTGTTGCGTCGCGCGGCTTCGCCAAGACGCGTCGCCGGTTTCGCGATGGCCCACGGCAGCAGCGCTTCGACGTCGGCGAGCGTGATGGCTTTCGGCAACTCCGTGAAGACGTGCTTCAGATAGGCGTAGGGTTCAAGGCCTCAGGCCTTCGCGGTTTCGATCAGGCTATAGAGGTGCGCCGACGCCTGGGCGCCGGCCGGTGTACCCAAGAAGAGCCACGCCTTTCTTCCCATTACAATTAGGCAGTCATTCGTAAGCGCTCAACGAACCACATCTACCGCTGATCCTACCGGTTCTGCCATCGTCGCTATATTTGGTTTGGCTGGGAGTAAGCGCTCAGCAAACGTAAGCGACCCACGAACGACCGTCGCACTCGGCATCGGTTTCCGCTTGACGGGCGGCGGGTAGGCCAGCGACGCTATCGCGTCGGTTTTAGCGCGGCAGCCGCAACGTTCCAGGGCAGCAGCGCCTCGATATCGGCGA
>JANLPY010000601.1:0-2224 GCA_031367505.1 Hyphomicrobiaceae bacterium
ACGCTATCGAACTGAGTCATTGCGTCGCAAGACATGGGCACATTACAAGAGCGCCCGAACGGCAATCTGCATCGAAAACCCGTGCGCCATGCGGCTTTCGTCAAGACATGCCCGCTATTCGGTCCGGGAACGTCGGCTTAAACCGAAGTTCCCCGGCATGAAACGGGAACGTATTCTGGATTTCGCAACGACGACCTTGGCTTACGCCGGTTTCGGCTACTGACGCAGGCCTTTAATGTAGTCATGTAATTCGTCGCAATGACTCATCCCGTTCGTGGGCGAACCGTGTTTTCTGGTGTCATGCACATCGACACGATCCCAAACCGGAATTCGCGCCCCGCCTATCTGCTGCGCGAGAGTGTGCGTGTTGGAAAGCGCGTGACCAAGCGCACGCTGGCCAATCTGTCGTCACTGCCGATCGAACAGATCGAGGCGATCCGTCGTGTGCTGAAGGGCGAGAAACTTGGCGCGATCGGCGACGGCCTTGAATGCATTGCATCGCGCCATCATGGTCACGCCGAAGCCGTGCGCACGGCGATGACGCGGCTCGGCCTCGACAAGCTGATCGACGCTAAGGCGTCGCGGTCGCGTGACCTCGTTATGGCGATGATCGCCGGGCGCATCATCGCACCGGAGGCGAGCAAGCTCGGCATGGCCGGTGCGTGGGGCAACACGACGCTCGCCGACGACCTCGGTGTCTCCGACGCGAACGAGGATGAACTCTACGATGCGATGGATTGGCTGCACGAGCGCCAGGGCAGGATCGAACAACGGCTCGCGAAGAGACATCTGAAAAACGGCAGCCTCGTGCTGTTCGATCTGACGTCGAGTTATTTCGAAGGCGTCACCTGCCCGCTCGCCGAACTCGGCTACAGCCGCGACCGCAAGCCCGGCACGCTGCAGGTGAACTATGGCCTGCTGTGCGACGCGCGCGGTTGCCCGGTCTCGGTATCGGTCTTCGATGGCAACACCGGCGACCCGAAATCCCTGCTGCCGCAAGTCGAAAAGCTCAAGCAGGACTTCGGCCTCGCGTCGCTGGTGATGGTTGGCGACCGTGGCATGATCTCGAATGTGCAGATCGACGCGATGCGCACGATGGACGGCATCGACTGGATCACGGCGCTGAAAAGCGGCGCGATCGCCAAACTCGCCGAAGGTGGTGTACTGCAGCCGGATCTGTTCGACGAACGCAATCTGATCAGCCTGACGCACGACGATTATCCAGGTGAGCGCCTCGTTGCCTGCCGCAATCCCCCGCTCGCCAGATTGCGTGCCGCGAAACGTCAGGAGTTGATTGCCGCGACCACCATCGAGCTCGACAAGGTCAAGGCGATGGTCATGGCCGGTCGCCTCAAAGGCCGTGACAAGATCGGCCTGCGCGTTGGCAAGGTGATCGGCAAATACAAGGTTGCAAAACACTTCGACCTGGAAATCAAGGACAGCGTATTCGGCTTTGCAGTGAATGCGGATCGTGTTGCCGCAGAAGCGGCGCTGGATGGGCTCTACGTCATCCGCACCAGCGTCGCGACGGAGAATATGAGCGCCGAAGCCGCCGTGTTGAACTACAAGAAACTCGCCGGCGTCGAGCGCGCGTTCCGCTCGCTGAAGGGCGTCGATCTGCACGTGCGCCCGATCAGGCATCGGCTCGAAGGCCGCGTCAGGTCGCACATCTTCCTGTCCATGCTCGCGTATTATGTGCAGTGGCACATGATCGAAGCGTGGGCGCCGCTGACATTCAAGGACGAGGCCGGCATCGACGCGTTGCGCGCGCGCAACCCGGGGGCGCCGGCAAAACGCACGAAGGCCGCGCTCGACAAGGTGCATACGCGCACGCTTGCCGACGGCACGCAGGCGATGAGCTTCGGCCAATTGTTGGCTCACCTCGGAGCCATCGTGCGCAACACCATGCGCCCGAAAAGTGCCAAGCCCGGTGAGGCAACCTTCACCCTCACGACACGCCCCACGCCAAAGCAACAACAGGCCCTCGATCGGATCGCCGCCATCGAACTGTAGTCAGTAGCGAACACCCCACTTCGATCGCAACCGATTGAAGCAGCCGGATATTGTTCGTTGGCGATCGGGGAACGTAAGCGACCCACGAACGACCGTCGCACTCGGCATCGGTTTCCGCTTGACGGGCGGCGGGTAGGCCAGCGACGCTATCGCGTCGGTTTTAGCGCGGCAGCCGCAACGTTCCAGGGCAGCAGCGCCTCGATATCGGCGA
>JANLPY010000571.1:0-49702 GCA_031367505.1 Hyphomicrobiaceae bacterium
AGGGGCATCGCCACCAAGAACCTGCCAACCTACCTCGGCTGGCGCCGGATGATTGCGGCCCAAGCCGATGAGCTCACCGCCGAGGTTTATCTAACTGCCGCCGTGGCATGACCCTCCACAGCCAACGCGAACAGAGCCGAAAAAATTAACCATGGAGACTTGAGAATGAAGAAGCCACGCAATAGTCATGAACAATTCGATGCAATCGCTATCGATGAACAAGCGGGCGCGGTCACAAAGCCGCTCTTGGAGGACTTGAATTATTTCACTTACGAAACAACGAGTGGGCCTGATTTGATCCTGGACCAGCCCGTGATCCGCGCCCAAAGTGGAGGAGTCATAGTAATCACCGAATACGCCGAGCAACCCTTACGAATGCAACTCGTGGAGCATGAGACTGACATGCCTAATGCCCTCGGCCCGGCGACACGCGAGAAACTCTGATGGAGCAGGCCCGCCGATGCTAGGGACCGACCGCGCCGGCACGCGTCCCGAGCAGCGATTGCTTAAACTGCGAGATCGTCCAGCCGCAGGTCTGGACGGCGTCGTTGTTGCGCTGCTCTGCCTTGGTCTGCAAAACGGCCTTATGCGGCCGATTCTGCAGGATCGTGTTCTTATAGCTGGCGTGGACGTCTGTCACGACACGAGCCCGGGCCACTCTTCGTCCTAACCGTCCCAATAACGATAATTGTCGTGTCACCTCAGTGGCGACGGTCGGATTCATTCAGCCATTGTTGGTCTGCGATTGCGGCAGTAGTTTCGAAATCGTCGCTGGCCAATGCCGCAAAAGGGCTCGTGCATTGTTGTTCTGCATCTTGATCCCAAATCAATGCGGGCGCGACAGCCCCTCCACGTAGCGCAGTGATGTCGTGAAGCAGATCTCGAACAGACCGGCCAGAAGAAGCAAAATCCAGGGCATCGCATCCTCGAAATCGATTATCGCGTACTGTCGAGGCTTTCGACGACGAGGTTGCGGTTGGTGTAGACGCAAATGTCGGCGGCAATGCCCATTGCTTTGCGAGCGATCATCTCGGCCGATTGGTCGCTGTCGAGGAGCGCACGGGCGGCGGCCAGCGCGTACATCCCGCCCGAACCGATGCCCATGACGTCATGTTCGGGTTCGAGAACGTCACCGGTGCCGGTCAGCACCAAGGTGGTACCCGCATCGGCCACGATCATCATTGCTTCGAGCCGGCGCAAATAGCGGTCCGTTCGCCAATCTTTCGCCAGCTCGACGGCGGCGCGCGTGAGCTGTCCCGGATACTGTTCGAGCTTGGCCTCCAGACGCTCAAACAGGGTGAATGCATCGGCGGTGGCGCCAGCAAACCCACCGATCACGTCGCCGCGCCCGATCGAGCGCACCTTTTTCGCGTTCGATTTCAACACGGTTTGACCGAGGCTCACCTGCCCGTCGCCGGCGACGATGACCCGACCGCCCTTGCGCACTGTTAGGATCGTAGTGCCGTGCCACGTCGTGCTTTCGCTCGCGCTTTGACCACTCATCTTGCAACCTCATTCGATTTGTTGAGCTTTTCTCAACGCTCCCAAGGTGATAGTTGGGCATTGAGCTTGACGCAAGGAAGACACCCGTGACCCGTACCGCTACCATCGCGCGCGCGACCAAAGAGACCGACATCAAGGCCTACGTGGACCTCGATGGCACGGGTGCCTATGAAATCTCGACCGGCGTCGGCTTTCTCGATCATATGCTGGAGCAATTGGCACGGCACTCGATGATCGACATCAAGCTCGAGGCCAAGGGCGATTTACATATCGATTTCCATCACACGACGGAGGACTGTGGCATCGTGCTCGGCCAAGCGATCGCCAAGGCGATGGGCGACAAGGCCGGCATCACGCGCTACGCCGACGTGCATCTGCCGATGGACGAAACCCTCACGCGCGTCGCACTCGATGTATCGGGCCGTCCATTCCTGGTGTGGGAGGTGAACTTCTCGAACGCCAAGCTCGGCGACATGGACACCGAACTATTCCGCGAGTGGTTTCAGGCATTCGCACAGAACGCCGGCATCACGCTGCACGTCGCCTGTCTGCATGGCGCGAACAACCATCACATCGCCGAGACCTGTTTCAAGGGGCTCGCTCGCGCACTGCGGTTGGCGTTGACGCTTGATCCGCGGCAGGCCGGCCGTGTACCTTCGACCAAAGGCAGCCTCAGCGTGTGAGGCGTTGCGCTCGCAGTTGAATCGGACCCGCGCGAACATGAATGTTTTTACTGTCCATGAACCGCCGAACCCGCCAGCCGATCGGATCGAGCGCGCCGAAAAGCTCGAGTTCGTGCGCGATGGGTTCACGTTGCTCGCAGCGGTGATCCCGCCGTTGTGGATGGCACTCAATCGTCTGTGGATCGCGCTTCTCGCATATCTGCTCGCGGTGGCAGCGGTCGGCATTGTTTTGGGTGCTGCTGGTGTCAATCAGTCGATGATCTCGTTGATCATTTTGGCAGCGCATATTGTCATCGGATTTGAAGCCGACAGCATCAAGCGCTGGACGCTGGAGCGCCGTGGCTGGGATGAGGTTGGAACCGTCGCCGGACGCAATCGTGCGGAATGCGAGCGGCGCTTTTTCGATAACTGGATCATACAGCAACCGTTCTTGCGCACTGCTGGACGCGGTACGTCAGTTGATCGTGGTAGCGAGCAGGCGTTTGATCGCAACGTGCCGGGTAATCGTGATGGCGAGGCAACGACGCTCGATCAGCAAGCCTCTTCCCGGCCGCTCTGGCGCCGCCTGCTGCGCCGCTGAAAGATCATAGCTGACAGATCATCAACGGGATAACACTTCGGTGGCACAACGCATCGCCATTATCGACTATGGCTCGGGTAACCTGCACTCGGCCTCGAAGGCGTTCGAGCGGGCGGCGCGTGAAGCGGGCGTAGCATCGCAGATCGTCGTCACGTCCGATCCGGAAGCCGTGGCGGGCGCCGATCGCATCGTATTGCCGGGGGTTGGCGCCTATGCCGATTGCGCGCGGGGGCTCAATGCAGTGGTGGGTATGCGTGAAGCTCTGGAGCATGCGGTCCATACGCGGGGACGGCCATTTCTCGGCATCTGCGTCGGCATGCAACTGATGGCGACGCGCGGGCTCGAATTCGGCGAGACCCCTGGCTTGGGTTGGATCGAAGGCGACGTGCAGGCGATCAAGCCGAGCGACCCGGCGTTGAAAGTGCCGCACATGGGCTGGAACACGATCGACATCCGCGATGCTGCCCGCCCGCATGCGCTGCTCGCCGGCATTGCGACGGGCCCGTCGGGGCAACACGCGTACTTTGTACACTCCTTCCACCTGGCCGCATCAGACCCGGAGACGGTGGTCGCGGTGGCCGATTACGGTGGGCCGGTGACGGCGATGGTTGCACGAGGCAATATCGCCGGCACCCAGTTTCATCCCGAAAAGAGCCAGGCCCTTGGCCTAAAGCTCATCGCGAACTTCCTTACCTGGAAGCCGTAGACGACATGGCTCGCCACTAGCCCGCTTGCGCGAGTGGTAATTCTGTCTGCGCCGAGACCATACCGGGAAGCGGGAAGGCGATGACGTTGGTCGTCGTATCGATATCGAATGGCGTGCGGCGCTGACGGAACCAGCGCAAACTCGTGTTGGTCAATTGCGCGTCATCGCTGACAGCCTGCACGATCAAGCCGTCATCGGTATCGAGCAAGCCGGCTAAACGGCTTTCGATATCCGTCTCCGCTGCATCGGCGCGCACATACCAAGTCTGCTCCAACGGGCGCGCCCAGGACTGTCCTAAGCTCATGATTGCGGTGGCCAAAACGTGCTTGTTACGGTTCGGACGGGCAAGATCGTATGAGATGAGGAAGGTGCGCATGGGGGGCTCTTTTCCAGCAAAGATGGGGCTAATCGGTAAGCAATACTCAACTCCGATACTATCTGCCCCAACGGGGGCAATTCGGGGGCAGGGGCGACCCCGAGCCAAGAGGGCATTGCTCGGGGTCATTGGGGTACGCAAACACTCTAGAGGGGACTTTGGACTTACGTTTTTCTCCGGGGCAGGAGCAGAACGTAAAAAGAACATGCCACGAATCATGCAGGGAGTAAATGACAAAGTTCGTTTTTTGTTCCCTTTTTAGACTAGAAGAGAACATCTGTTTGAAATCAATCAAAGAATCCCAACTGGTCGGGATGAACTTCGCGCGAAAGCCGCTGGTGATGTCCGAAATCGATGCGATCGACGATACCGGGATAGCGCTCCGCGAACAGGTTTCTAGCTTTGGTTTGAGCGGCCGGAAACCGGGTTCCCTCCCAGATTTCGTACAGCCGGCGCGGATCGCAGGCATATCGCAGACACAGGTCGCGCCGCCGAATACGCAGCCAACGGGCGATCCAGATGTCGATGGCGTCGGCTTCCGTCAGCGGGCGAGCATGGTCGCTTGCGCGGTGCGGCGCCGGCTGTGGGGAATGGTGCAACGGTAGCATCGCTCGAACTCGACAACTTGACTGGACAGGATGGCCCTGATTGAAGCCATAAAACAGCAGCAACACAATGGCAGCCTTGCGAGGCTGAATTTAGCTCCCGATGATCTTATTTCCAGCGATCGACCTCAAGGACGGCAACTGTGTACGTTTGCGGCACGGTGAAATGGCCACCGCAACGGTGTTCAATAACGATCCCGGTGCGCAGGCGTCAGCGTTCGCCGCCCAAGGCTTCACCTGGGTGCATATCGTCGACCTCAACGGCGCATTTGCCGGGCGGCCGGTCAATGGCGCGGCGGTTGATGCGATTTTGGCGGCGGTGAATATTCCGGTTCAGCTCGGTGGCGGCATCCGCGATCTGACGACAATCGAGCTCTGGCTCACAAAAGGCGTGCGCCGGGTGATCCTGGGCACCGCTGCCGTGCGCGACCCGGAGCTCGTGCGCGAGGCGTGCCGCAAGTTCCCGGGTCAAGTCGCGGTCGGCATAGACGCGCGTGAGGGCCGGGTTGCGGTCGCCGGGTGGGCCGAGACTTCGGATATCACCGCGATCGAATTGGCTAAGCGCTTCGAAGACGCCGGCGTTGCCGCCATCGTCTTCACCGACATTGGGCGGGACGGCGCGTTGGGCGGGCTCAATCTCGAAGGCACCGTGGCGGTCGCGATGGCGACGTCGATCCCGGTGATCGCCTCCGGCGGGTTGGCGTCGCTCGCCGATATCGAGGCGCTGTTACGGCCAGAGCATGCAATGCTCGAAGGTGCCATCACCGGCCGCGCGCTGTACGATGGGCGGATCGATCCGGTAAAGGCGCTTTCTTTGTTGTCGCATCCGACTCCGCTGGCGCGGAGCCGGCCGGATGCGACGGGAAATTCGCCTGTCGGAGGCGGCAACTAAAATGCTGAAAACTCGCATTATTCCCTGCCTCGATGTGAAGGACGGCCGTGTCGTTAAAGGCGTGAACTTCGTCGGGCTGCGTGATGCGGGTGATCCGGTCGAGATCGCGGCGGCCTACGACGCGGCCGGTGCCGACGAACTCTGCTTCCTCGACATCACCGCGACGCACGAGAACCGCGGCATCATCTTCGACATTATCAGCCGCACGGCCGAGCGCTGTTTCATGCCGTTGACGGTCGGCGGCGGGGTGCGCACCACGGATGATATTCGCGCGCTACTAAAGGCTGGCGCCGATAAAGTGTCGATTAATTCGGCGGCCGTTCGGGATCGTGATTTCGTGCACGCCGCCGCGCAGAAATTCGGCGCTCAATGCATCGTCGTCGCGATCGATGCCAAGCGCGTATCGGAAGCCGGCGAGCCAGCCCGGTGGGAAATCTTCACGCACGGCGGCCGCAACGCGACCGGCATCGACGCCATCCGATTTGCCCGCGATGTGGTTGCGCGCGGGGCCGGCGAATTGCTGCTCACCTCGATGGACCGCGACGGCACCAAATCGGGGTTCGATCTTGAACTGACGCGGGCAATTTCCGATGCGGTAACCGTGCCGGTCATCGCATCCGGTGGCGTCGGCACGCTCGATCATCTGGTCGACGGCATCAAGATCGGCCACGCCAGCGCCGTGCTGGCCGCGTCGATTTTCCATTTCGGTACCTTCACCGTCGACGAAGCCAAACGGCACATGGCCAACGCCGGGATTGCCATGCGGATGGATGGGTGAGAGTGGGGCGGACTCACCATGGCAATAGGGCCGCTTGGGCAGAGGAAGCGTAGGCACCTCCGCCGACCGACAAATCTACACACGATCACCGGCAGCGCTAAGCCGAAGTTGGCCTGCGCATCACCCGGCGCATGCGCCGGCGGCACGAACATCGCCGCTCGGAGCCATCCGGCAAACTAGATGAGCCGCGCTGATCCAAACTAAGAGTGGCTCTTGATCAACCAGGCCTCTGCTTCCTCGAGCGAAAAAGAGTACGGGTCGCTCTGATTGCCAGAAGCAGCCCGCGAGCCCTCCGCCACTTTCACGATCGAGAAACGACCATGGTGTGCACCCTTGCCGACTTTTTCCAGGCGATAGCCTTTGCCTTCAGCTATCCGATTAACACGTTTCTCGTGCGAATTTGTCATGAGTTCGCTCCCGTTCAGATGAGCTCAGTCTACACTGAAAGATCCCACCACCATATCTCGATCACGGGTTCGCGGCCGCCAGCCACAGGGGACAAGCCCGAGGATGACAGCTGAGGGGGTGCGCCACAGGAATCAACCCGGTCGTTCAACCCACCAACCCAACAATCCACCGATCCGGCCCGCATACCATTTCGCCGTACCTGCGTTGCGCTAGGTTCGGCAGTCAGTGTCGAAAATCGGTATACTGTCCCGGCAAACAGCACGGGGCGGAAATTCATGACAGCGAATATCAAGCGGGTCGGGCGGCTCGATCTGTGGCTCAATCCGGCGTTCAACGAAAAGCTGCAGGCGCAGCCCGATATCGAATTGCGGATCGCCGCGCACCACGGTCCCGAGGCGGACGTGTGGGACGTGCTGTCGCGTGCCCACGTTTATCAGGTGTCGTCGGCGATCAATGAGCTGCCAAAACCTTATCAGGTGCGCGGGCCATTGCTTGAACGCTGCCCGCAATTGCTGTGCGTGTCGGCTGGCGGAGCCGGCATCGATACCGTCGATCTCGATGCTTGCACGCGCGCCGGAGTGGCCGTGGTCAACCAGAGCGGCGCCAACGCGCAGTCGGTCGCGGAACTGGCGTTCGGATTGATGCTATCGGTTGCCCGCAAAATTCCTGCGTCCGATCGGCTGCTGCACACCGAGCGCGGCTTCTCGCGCGAGTCGCTGATGGGCATCGAACTCAGCGGCCTGACGCTCGGCGTGTTCGGCATCGGCAACACCGGCTCGCGTTCGGCCGCGATCGCGAAAGGCTTCGGCATGCGCGTGCTGGCGTTCGATCCGTTGTTGACCGCCGACGTCGTCCGCCAGCGTGGGGCCGAGCCGGTTGACATGGCGACGCTGCTCGCCCAGTCGGATGTGATCTCGGTGCATTGCCCACTCGATCGCAGCACGGCCAACGTCTTCTCCGTGACCCAATTCGCCGCGATGAAACCGGGCGCGATCTTCGTCAGCACGGCGCGCGGCAGCATTCACGACGAGGCGGCACTTTACGATGCAATCAAATCGGGGCACCTGGGCGGTGCTGGGCTTGACGTTTGGGAACTCGAACCGCCGCCACTCGATCATCCGCTACTGACGCTGCCCAACGTCGTCGCGACGTTTCACACCGCTGGCGTCACGCATCAGGCGCGCAAAAATGTTGCGACCTGGGCCGCCGATCAAATCATCTTGATCCTCAAAGGTCAGCATCCGCCGCGGCTGCTCAACCCCGAAGTTTGGCCAACCTTCCTCAAGCGTTACGACGCGATTTTCGGTCACCAATCCAGCCCTCAGTGAACTGGTTATGAATGCCCCACTCAGGTGGGGTTCAAGCTGGCCGGTGCATGGATGAAGGATCTTCGCAGCTGTCAACTGACCGTGATACGGTGTCGCGACGATCCGTTTCCGTCATTCGCCACTGCCAAACGAACGAGGGCCGCACCATGATCGATCATCCAGCCAAAGCCGTTCTCTCCGCCATGTCCGAGGATGCCAAGAAGGGCCCGCTCGCCAAGCCGCTGCTGGTGGCGCGCGCGATTGCCATTACTGCAGCCGTTGCCGGTGCATTTCCGACCGCGCAAAATGTCTATCACTCCTGGAAGCATGACATTCCCTACGCGCAGGTATCCCATCGGCTAGGCCAGTACGATCTGTGGGTGAAAAACTTCGAGTGCAAGATTGAGTATAAGGCGATCAGCACCGCTCAAGGCACCAAGGTCGATGCCGGCGCATGCCCGAAGAGCGGCGACATCGCAATCAAGCTGACGGCCTCGAACGGCAAGTCTGCCTACGAGTGGATCGCAGCCGAGCAGTTGCAAAAGTCGAGCATCGCCGCAGCATCGACGCTGATGTCGCTGATCGTCACTCCGGCGGTCGCTGAGGAATTGCCGAAGGCTGGTGCAGTCGCAGCGACTCCGGCGCCGGCCGCGCGCAATATCCAGCTTAGCCAGTCGAGCATCCAAGTCGTCTGCCAGTCGATGCAGTCGAAATCGCAGATCATTCGCATCGTCAATGAAGGCGGAAAATGCTATCGCGAGGCATTCTCACCGTTCGTCGGCAAGGTCGATAAGCGAGAGGAAGTACCGTGCAATACCGCATGCCCGGCGCCAGCGAAAACCTGAAGCGCCGGCCTATTGTTGGCTGATCAATAGGTACAGTGCCTGGCAGATGTAGAAGCTGGCCACCGCGGTTATGATGTGCGTCGTCCACCGCCGGTACTGAGTGTCGGTCAGCCGGTCGAGAACCGGACGCGCGGCGGTGGTGCCGATGATTGATGCGGCCACCGCCAAGCCCGCCATCAAAGGATCGATGGCGGCACCTTGTGCGACTAGCCCGCCGAAATATAAGAATTTGGCGAAGTGGCCGAACACCTGACAGATACCCTTGGTGGCGACGATCTGGCGGCGTTCCAATCCGCCACCGAGGAAGTAGGTATCGAGGATCGGGCCGGTGACGCCGGTCAGTAGCATCAGCGTCATACAGATCGCGCCGAAAATACCGCCGTGCACGAAACTTCGCGGATCGGGCTTGAGATTGGCAGGCATCAGCCGCACCAAGAAGGGTGTGATGCCGAGCGCCAAAAGCGCGATCGGCTTCGATGGCACGTATTGAAAAGCCGACCAAATAGCGAAAGCAATGAGACAGCCGCCCAGGTAGGCGGCGACCGGTCGCCAAGCCACATACTTGATCCACAACGCACCGCGCCAGCCGTTCGATGCCATCTGCGTGATCGCATGCAGCGCCATCGCCTCTGGTACCGGCATGATCGCGAACAGTACGCCGATCAAGATCAATCCACCGGCCATGCCGAAAATGCCCGAAAGAAATGCCGTCGCGAGCATCGTTGCGACGAGCGCGATCATTGTGTTTATTGGCACGATGAAGCTTTCAGTTAGGCGCTATTCAGCGTCATTTCTTGTAGTGGTGCTGTGGTCGTCCAAGCGCTGTTTGCGGTCGTCAGTTGCAGTTCGTCCTGGCCGTCGCTGGCATCTAGCACTGCATCGATGGCTGCCACGGCCCGGCCCAATTGCCACTCGGCCGCAACCAAGGCGGATAGAAGATCGCCTGTACCATTGGGGATACGGGATCGTCGAGCGACCTCGCATGCGGTAGCACGGCTTGCGTCAATCTGAATGGTGAGCAGCGATCCGGCACTCGTCGGAATCGACGTCGCTATAACGGTTTCCGGCACGAGTTGCCGCGCCGCGGTAATTGCCTCCGCCGCCGACATCACGGATGTTTCGCTTAGCCACGCGAGTTCGAAGCGATTGGGCAGCAGGATGTCGGCGAGTGGCAGCAATAGTCGCCGGATATCGGCCGCCGCAGCCTTGTCGATATACAGCCCTTTCGGATCGTCGCCCAGCACGGGATCGCAAACGTAGCGGCAAGCGGGCCGCTGCTGCCTAATCCGAACAACAGTCGCGGCCGCGAATGCCACGTGAGCCGGCGACGGCAGATAGCCGGACAAGACGGTATCAATTTCGCCCAACCATCCGTTCGCTGCAATCGCATCGACCATGCGCTGCAAAAGCTCAGGATCGGTCGCTTGCCCGGCAACGTTGGGATGTCCGGAGTGGTTCGACAATAGCACCGTTGGCAGCGCGATAACTTGATGCCCAAGCGCCTGCAGCGCCGGTGTGATCACGGACAGCCCGACTGCGCCGCGTGCGACCTGGCTCGATATTGCGAGGATCGTCCGCACGCCGCGTCCTCAAATAATGTTCAGCTCAAGTAGCGGTTCGCCGCGCGCAACCCGGCCGTAGCCGAACCGTGTCAGATCGATCGTGCGAAAGCCACCGTGCACGATGAGTTCGGCGATCGCACGCCCGGCCCCGGCCGACTGCTGCAGCCCGTGTCCGGAGAAACCGTTGGCGAAGTAGAAGTTCGTAACGTCCGGGTGCGGCCCGATGATCGCGTTCTGATCGAGGGTGTTGTAGTCGTAGTGACCAGCCCAGGCGCTGGTCACTTTCACGGCTTCGAACGCCGGCACACGAGTTGCAATTTGCGGCCACACGATTTCCTCGAAGATACTGTGATCAATCTGGTCGAGATCGCCGGCCGGCGGTTCCGCATGTTCTTCGGGCGATACGCCGGTGATGAACTGACGTCCCTCGGGGCGGAACCACACGCCTGATGGATCGACGGTCAATGGTGCCGCGTGCAGCTCAGGCGTCGCATCCTTGCAATCGATCACGTAGACAAAGCGCTTGCGTGGCTCGACTGGCAACGCAATCCCGATCAGTCCGGAAAGTGCACCGGCCGCGGGCCCCGCCGCATTGACGAGCGAGCCACATGCGATGCGGCCACCGCCGGCCAATTGCACGGCTTCGACCTTGGCGCCGTGTTTCTCGATCGCGACTACGGTGTCCTTGATAACCCTCACGCCTTTGGCCTTGGCGGCATCGCGGAACAACGTCATCAGGATTACCGGATCGAGCCAGCCTTCGCCGGTCGCACCGAACGAACCGAGCGCCATCCCGTCGACGTTGAGCCACGGGAAGCGCTGCCGCATCGCGTCAGGCTCGAGGAGATGGATGTCGGTATCGGCCGTTCGTTGAATGGCGTTGTTGCCACGCAGAATTGGAACGCCCGACTCGGAGGCGAGGATCAGATACCCCTGCTCTTTGAAACCGACATCGGCGTCCGGGCCGAACGTCTCCTTAAGTTTGCGCAGAAGCGAGAGTAGCACCTGCGATAGTGCGATATTCTCGGGCGTCGAAAATTGCTGCCGAATGCCGCCAGCCGAGCGCGCGGTACTGCATTCGGCGAACGTCATGTCACGCTCGACGATGACGACGCGGCCCGGCTCAAATTGCCCCAGCATCGCGAGATAATACGCGACGGCGCTGCCAATTGCGGCGCCCCCTACGATGACGACGTCGGCAGTTTCGTTCGTAACTTTCGTCATCGCGGTTCTCAGTCAATTTTGTGGCGTTTCAACTCGCGCACGAGGATTGTCAGACGCTCCGCTGAATCGAGCCCGGTATCCACGCACGCCCGAATAGTGGCACGCGTCTGAATGAGTTTGTTCAAGCGCTCCTGCACTTCACCGAACCCATAATAAAGCTCTTCGGGCGCAACGATCTCGCCATCTTCGATTGCGGCCATCACGTCGAATGAATTCTGCGAAGCGAGCACAAGCATCGATGCCGTGTCGTTGATCAAGGCTCGATAGAGCCGCGCACCGTCATCGTCGATCCGCGGACCATGCACGCCGAATTTCATGGGTGACGAAGTGGCGCCTTCGCCAGCGAAAATGCGCGGGTTCTTTTGGAAGCGGCGGAACACCTCGGTCAGGCCTAGGCAGCAGCTTTCCAGATCACGCAACGCCATTGCGGCCTTACGCTTGACCTTAGGGCGGGTGACCGATTTTTCCTGCGCGACCCAGTTGATAACAGCAATTGATGAGATCGCTCCTAAGGCGGCGATCGCTGGCAAAACGGCCGCGAACGGGTCGGGTGCGATCCGTGCGTCAGGGTCGATTTTTTCAGAGGTGGTGTGCGGGGGTGTCGCCACATTCAAATCCAGTTTGCGGTTGGGAGACGACCCTACCAAATCGGCGGTCATCCCCCAAGCGCTACCGACGTGGTTGCAGCTTTAGTATGTCCGAGCCTTGGGCTCGATGTAACTGACTTCATTGGTCATCGTGTAGGTGTGCACCGGACGATAGTCGATCTTGGTCGTTTTGGTGGCGTCATCCGCCCAAACGAGTGAATGCTTCATCCAGTTGGCGTCGTCGCGCTTGGGGAAATCCTCGCGCGCATGTGCGCCACGGCTCTCTTGGCGGTTGTCGGCACTGACGACGGTGACGGCCGCCTGCGCGATCAAATTGTCGTACTCCAAAGCCTCGACGAGATCCGAATTCCAGATCAGCGAGCGATCCGAAATCTTGATGTCGCCGCTTTGCTTCCACAGCTCCGAGATTTTCTGCACACCTTCAGCCAATATTGGGCCGTCGCGAAACACGGCGCAGTTGGTTTGCATGATCTTCTGCATGCGCAAACGAAGCATCGAAGTGCTGCTCGATCCGTTCGCGTGACGCATCTTGTCGAGGCGTGACAATGCCAAGTCCGCAGCGTCGCCGGGAAGTGGTGGCTGCGAGGCACCTGCTTCGATGGTCTCCGCAGCGCGATTGCCAGCCGCACGGCCGAATACGACCAAATCAATCAGCGAGTTCGAACCCAACCGGTTGGCGCCATGTACCGAAACGCAGGCAGCTTCACCGATCGCCATCAATCCTGGCACGATGGTATCGGGGTTGCCGTTCTTCGAGGTCAGCACTTCGCCGTGGTAGTTCGTCGGAATGCCACCCATGTTGTAGTGAACGGTTGGTATTACAGGAATTGGTTGGCGGCGGACGTCAACGCCAGCAAAGATCTGCGCGCTTTCCGAAATGCCAGGGAGACGTTCGGCTAAGATATTCGGGTCGAGGTGGTCCAGATGCAGGAAGATATGATCCTTCTCCGGGCCCACGCCACGGCCTTCGCGGATTTCCATCGTCATCGAGCGCGAGACGACGTCGCGAGAGGCTAGATCTTTTGCATGTGGCGCGTAGCGTTCCATGAAGCGCTCGCCAGCCGAGTTGGTGAGATAACCACCTTCGCCGCGCGATCCTTCAGTGATGAGGACGCCGGCGCCGTAAATGCCGGTCGGATGGAATTGAATGAACTCCATATCCTGCAGCGGCAAGCCGGCTCGCAGCACCATCGCGTTGCCATCGCCCGTGCAAGTGTGCGCCGAAGTTGCCGAGAAGTAGGCACGGCCGTAGCCGCCAGTGGCCAGGATCGTCTTTTTTGAACGGAAGCGATGGATGGTGCCGTCGTCGAGGCACATCGCGATGACGCCGCGACATGCGCCTTCCTGATCCATGATCAGATCGAGCGCGAAATACTCGACGAAGAATTCGGCCGAGTGGCGTAGCGACTGACCATAAAGTGTATGCAACATCGCGTGGCCGGTCCGGTCGGCTGCGGCGCACGTGCGCTGGGCCGGCGGGCCTTCGCCGTACTCCGTTGTCATGCCGCCGAACGGACGCTGATAGATCTTGCCCTCTTCGGTGCGCGAAAACGGCACGCCGTAATGTTCGAGTTCGAACACGGCTTCAGGAGCATTGCGGCACAGATATTCGATGGCGTCCTGGTCGCCGAGCCAGTCGGCACCCTTGACGGTGTCGTACATGTGCCACTTCCAGTTGTCCGGACCCATGTTGCCAAGTGCCGCCGCGACGCCGCCTTGGGCCGCGACCGTATGCGAACGGGTCGGGAAAACCTTGGTGATGCACGCCGTTTTCAACCCGGCTTCAGCGGCACCCAATGTCGCGCGCAGCCCCGCGCCTCCAGCACCGACTACGACCACGTCATAGGTGTGATCGATGATTTTGTATGCACTCGCGTTGAAGCTTGGCTTTGCCGCCCCGTTAGCGATGCCGTTGGCGTGGCCGTTGAGCTTGCCGTTTGCGGATGAGGCCATTGTCAATCAAACTCCGAAGCTTAGCTTCAGCACTGCGTATACGCAGGCGGAGCCAACGAGAATTGCGAAAAACGTGTTCAACATCAACAGCGTGATCTTGCTGCCCTCGGAACGAACGTAGTCCTCGATGATGACCTGCATGCCAAGTCGCATATGGTAGATGCCCGAAAGAATGAGCATCAGCATCAGCAGGGCGATAATCGGGTTGGCGAGCGTGCGGCGCACGAGCGCGTATTCGGCGCCGGCGAGGTAGACGACGAGACCGACCAGAAACGAGATCAACACGACGTTTGCGACGGCGGTCAAGCGCTGCCGCCAGAAGTGCGTGGCACCTTCCTTAGCCGAGCCGAGGCTGCGTACTTTCTTCAAGGGCGTGCGCATGCTGCCTGGAGAATCGTGAGCCATCAGAGACCTCCACGCATGCTGAGTGCGGCGACCCAAATTATTGCGGTGAGGAGGATCGAGCCCAAGAAACAGCCCCATGTCAATCGATCGACTGACTGCAAATCGAGCCCCCGGCCGGTATCCCAGATCAAATGGCGGATACCACCGAGCATGTGCTGAATGAGCGCCCACGTGTATCCGAACAGAACGATCCGGCCCAACCAACTGCCGAACCATCCGTTGATGACCTCGAAGTAAGTGGGGCCGCTAGCTGCCGCCATCAGCCAGGCGGCCAGCAGGATCGTACCGAAATAGAGGGCGGCCCCCGTCAAGCGATGGACGATCGAAGCCATCATATTGACGTGCGGCGTATAAATCTGCAGATGCGGCGACAGCGGCCGCGCGCCGGCTCCAGTGATGCCGGGCTTTGAATGCGCCATAGTTTGTTGATCTCCAATCCTGTGCAGGTGCCTTTTAGCGCGCTGCAACATAAGCAGCAATGCACCGTTCGGCGCATCTAGGTCGCATCCGGTGCATTGCAATAATTGGAAGAACTCAGCAAGCCTACTTAAGAGCTTCGCCCATTGCTTTGCCGAGCAAGGCGCCACTATCGAATGCGTGCTCGCCAAGCCGCCCGAGGCACCAGTCGCCGGCAACCCCTACCATATGCTCTCTCGAGAACAGATAGGTTTCGCCCAAATGCGTGTCCACAAGCCCGTGGCGCCACAAGTGCGCAACCATTTGCGAGGGGCGAATCGGCGGTAATCCGAGCACATGGCTCACCTCGCCCCACAGCTCCTCGGCCACGGCTTCGGGATCTGCATCCTCGGTTTCGCGGGTCCACACCGGTGATGCATGGACGACAATCGTTTCACCGCGCCCAGTCCGGCCCGGCTTTGAATTATTGCGGCTCACCCAGCGGACCACTTGGCTCATGTCGGAGAATACGTCCTGGTCCGGCAAGACGCGCTCGTCGATCCGTACCATCAAGGCCCAGCAAGGCGACATGCGCACGCGCGCCAGCGGATCTGCCAGCTCGTCCAGGCGTCCGAGAAGAAGCCGCGCCTCGGGCGCTGGCACAGCCACTGCGACCTGCGCAAACGGTCCGGCCGAGGTTTCATCCTCAAACCAGAGGTACCAACCTTTATCCACGCGTTTGATCGTATGCACCCGGCGCCCGGTATGCACCCTGACGCTTTCGGCAAGCGGCCGTGCAATCGATCCCATGCCCGGCATGCCGACGTACCAAGGCTGCAGCTGTCCACCGCCCTCCTGTCCAGCATGGGCGCGCGGCGTCCAGCGGGCGGCATATCCGGTGCTGACCAATTCGTTGATGTAGGTCTTAAATCGCTCGGAGCGCGCGGTAATGTACTGTGCGCCATGGTCGAACGGAATGACGCCGAGCCGCGTCGTGCCGGCCCGGCCGCCAATCACGCGTTCTTGCTCGAAGATTTCTACGTACGCACCGGCGCGGCGCAGCACGCGCGCGCACGATAGGCCCGCAAGCCCCGCACCGATGACTGCCACGCGCTGGGTCAAAGTCCGTTCCTAGCCAAAATGGCGGCTAACTATGTTCGCCACACCGAAACGGCGACGCTGGCCGCATTCCGAAGTGATGCTAGCAAACGATCCATGAGGATTGGTTAACGTGCTATGATGCTAGGCGAATTACTTATGCGCGGTTATGACTCCGCATGCGATCCGCGAGCCGGTATTGCCGATCGGATCGCTCGTGTAATCGTCCGGCCGCTCAAAAATGATGAAAGTAGCGCCGTCGGTATCGATCAGCGTGTCCTCGGCGTCTTTTGCTATTGTTGCAAATGCACTGACGAGTTCAATTTCAACCTCGCCGCTCGAAGGTACGATAAGATTGGGCAAATCGCCCATCATCGGGCCTTCGTCGTTAAGGTAGCCATGTTTGGCGCCCAGCGGGTTGAGTATGCCGCCCGCGCTCTCGAAATCGCCTTCGCACTTGCCGCTTTCGTGAATGTGGAAGCCGTGCGAACCGCTAGGCAGGCCCTTGAGCCTCAGCCGGATTAAAATTCCGGCCGTCGTTTCGACCAGCTTGATCCGGCCAACATCTTTGCCATCACGTGTTTTGAGGTCGGCAAAGGCTTTTTCGCCGACCGCGTAGCTTGCCGGTACATAGGCCAGCGCCACTGCACAGCCCAATGCACCCGCCAAAATGCTACGCCCAACGCGTGCAACTCGAAACATATTTCCCCCAAACGTGCAGGGCGGCTCAACCTTCGATCGCCTGCCTGAACGGTGCTCGTTATAGCGCGCTGGATGCTGCACACTATATTCGAATCTGAAATAGTCTTTTCATCGTGGCAACAGCACCCAATAGTCCAAGTCGAGGATAACGCCGTCAACGTATGAGCCGTCGCTGTTCATGTGTGGAAACGCAGCGGCTGAAAGATTCTTTGTGGCGATCGTGCGTAAGCGAAGTGCGCCAATATCCTTTCGCGACGATACGGCTGCGCTCTCCAACACCTCGGACCAGGCATAGACCGTGTCGCCAGCGAATGCTGGAGCGACATGCCGGCCGCCGTTAATGCCCGCGATGTGGAATGCGGCTCCAAGCCCGTTGAAAGACAGTGCGCGCGAGAGAGAGATTATGACCCCACCATAGACAAGCCGCCGGCCAAAGCGTCCCTGGCTTTCTGTGTGCTGATTGAAATGAACCTTCGCAGTGTTTTGATAAAGCCGGGTTGCTATTTGATGCTCGGCTTCCTCGATCGTCATGCCGTCGGCATGGTTGATCCGTTCGCCGGCCGTATAGTCGGCCCATCGGAAGCGTGTACCGGCGCGCTCAACGTCATAGTTCGCCAAATCAAGGGGCGGGACGGCGCGCCCGAGACCTGAAGGATCGATCCGGCTGGGCAGCACCGGCACTGGGCTGGGCGTCGTCGGCGCGTCTTTCGAACGTTTACGGACCATTACCCAGCGAACGTAACTGAGCACGATTTCACCGCGCTGATTACGTCCGCTCGAACGGACATGAACGACGCCGGTCTCGCGATTCGAGTTTTCCTTGAGGCCAATGACTTCGCTATCGGCCGTTAGCGTATCGCCGGGATAGACCGGTGCTAAGAATTGGCAATCGGCGTATCCGAGGTTGGCGACGGCATTGAGCGATATGTCCGGCACCGTCTTGCCGAAGACGATGTGGAACACCAGCAGGTCATCGACCGGCGAGCCTGGATAGCCAATCGCACGTGCAAACGTATCGCCCGACTGGACCGCGAACCGGCCACCGTAGAGGCCAGTGTACAAGGCAACGTCGCCGCTCGTAATGGTTCGCGGCGTCGCGTGGGCGAAGGATTGGCCGAGGCGGAAATCCTCGAAAAAATTGCTCAGGGTTGTCTTCGCGTTGCTCATGCGTCGCCTCTTTAAGGTGGGCTACCTTGCCCTGTCCTTGTTTGCGGCATAGGACGGGCATTTTGCAAGCGTTGACGCTTGATGCGTCGTGCTAATGCCCGCAAAGTTGCGCACGTCCGGTGCACTGGTAGAGATCGGCGAAAACGCCGCCCGACCCGCACTCGTTGGTCTTCTGCACCAATTGAATCCGTCGAACGCCGCTATTGAGCATGTAGCCGCGCAGTTCGGCCACTTTGTCCTTCAAGGCAATTTCGGAGTACAGCTTGGCATTCGACCGCCCGAAGGTGACCACGTTCGCGGTGGCGGTATCGCAGGTCAATCCACGGGGTCGTGCGGGGGTGGCGAAAGCGACTTCGCGAGGTGCTGGCGCGCAGGCAGATAGTGCACTGGTCACGATCGTTGCTGCAATAACTGACAAAATTACTCGACTCATTACGTCCCCCAGACCTGCGATTGCCGCCGCAGGAAAATGCACACACGCTGACGTGTACATTAAGGGGGTTAGCGGAGCATTAAGGCGTGTCCCGGACCGAAACGAGGCGGTCGTGTGATGAACACTTCATCGCTGCAATCCACGTTCAGCCGTCGATCGCCCGGGCCAACGCTACGGTGCGCCGCGCCATATCCGCGTGAAGCAGCTCGACCATCCGCCCGTCCATTGTGATTGCGCCACGCCCCTTGTTTTCCGGCTGCTCAAACGTCGCGATGATCCGTTCAGCCGCAGCAATCTCCAATTCCGACGGGCGAAACACGTCGTTGACCGTTGCGATTTGATCGGGATGGATGACGGTCTTTCCGTCCATGCCAAGTTGGCGTCCTTGGCGGCTCTCCCGAAGTAGACCCTCGAGGTCCTTGAAGTCGTTGTACACGCCGTCGAGGACGTCGAGGCCATAGGCTTTACCCGCCGTCATGATCGCGGACAGCCAATACTGTGCGGCCGTTCGATGCTGGTCGAGTTCAGCTCGTGTTTCCTTGACGAGATCGTTGGTGCCAATGACGAAGCAGGTGAGCCTGCTGTTCTTGTGGCCTGCACATGCCGCAATTTCGCGCGCGTTCAGAACGCCGAGCGGCGTTTCGATCATCGCCCAAATTCGTTGTGCCGAACCCGACTCCACGAGTACACGCTCAACATCTGCAAGCATCTGCGGGCTTGAAACCTTGGGGATCAGAACCGCGCCGGCATTGGTCGAGGCTGCCATGCGCAGATCGTCGATCCCCCAAGCTGTATCAAGTGCATTCGTGCGGATAACCACTTCCTTGCGCCCGAAACCACCGGCGGCAATCGCCGTTGCAATCTGAGCCCTGGCTACTGCCTTCACGTCGGGCGCCACCGCGTCTTCGAGATCCATGATGACGACGTCGGCCGCGACCGCTTTAGCCTTCTCCAAAGCACGCGCGTTGGAGCCCGGCATATAGAGTGCGCTGCGTCGTGGGCGTAAATCGGGCATGTAAACCTCGTGCTCAGTGTGTGTCGCGTAACGGGAAGGTCTCTAGTAGCCGGGAATAGCGCCGCGGCCAACTCGATGAACGTCGAATAGTCCTGAGGACAGTGCGTCGCACAACGCTGCTAGCCCAAGGACGGCGTTGACAGCGCCGTCGCATCCTTTCATGTCTTGTTGTGCAGGTGCGAAATCCCGCAAGGACAAGGTTCAAATGGTTCAATTGACGTTACCGAAGAATTCCCAAGTCGAAGCCGGCAAGACCTGGAACAAGCCAGAGTCCAAAGGGGAGTGGAAAGAATTCAAGATTTACCGTTGGAATCCCGACGACGGTAAAAATCCGCACGTCGACAGCTACTGGGTTGATCGCACCAGTTGCGGGCCCATGGTTCTCGACGCCCTGATGAAAATCAAGGGTGACATCGATTCGACGCTGACGTTCCGCCGGTCCTGCCGCGAGGGCATTTGCGGCAGCTGCGCCATGAACATCGACGGCACCAACGGTCTTGCCTGTCTGCGTTCGATGGACGACGTGAAAGGCGCGGTCAAAATCTATCCGCTGCCGCACATGACGGTCATCAAGGACTTGGTGCCGGATATGACCAATTTTTACGCCCAGCTCCGTTCGATCGAGCCGTGGCTGAAGACGGAAACACCGACGCCGCCGACCGAGTGGAAGCAGTCGCGTGATGACCGTGAGAAGCTCGACGGACTCTACGAATGTATCCTTTGTGCATGCTGTTCGACGTCATGCCCCAGTTATTGGTGGAATTCCGACCGCTATTTGGGGCCAGCGATCCTTTTGCAAGCGTATCGGTGGGTGGTTGATAGTCGAGATGAAGCAACCGGCGAGCGCCTCGATAATCTCGAAGATCCGTTCCGCTTATATCGTTGCCACACGATTTTGAATTGCGCGAAAGCCTGTCCGAAAGGCTTGAACCCGGCAAAAGCCATAGCCGAGTTGAAAAAGCTCATGGTCGAACGTCGAGTTTAAAATACAACTCGTATTTAATTCGCCAATAATACGATGGCGACTAGGCAAAGAAAAACCGGAGGTGCTTTCGCAATCCTCCGGTCGCAAAACAGTCAGACTTATTAGTCTGCTGTCGAAGCTCTGTCGCGCCCTCCAGGTGCCCAAACCCGGAGACAGCGCTCAGGCTCAGGCGGCCTTCTTCTTGGCCACAGTCTTCGTTGCCGCTTTCTTGGCAGGAGCCTTCTTGGCCGCTACCTTCTTCACAACCTTTACTGCGGCCTTCTTGACCGGAGCCTTCGCCTTCGCCTTAACTGCTGCTTTAGCCATCGTCATATCTCCCTCTAGAGTTCGAATCAGCTCGAACTATTTGAGCATGTGCAAGTTCTTCTGATTTGTTGACATCAAAAATGGATTCGGGTGCGAGAATTCGGGAGTTTGCATCCTTTGTGTTGCATGAAATCATCAAAAATCGAGTATTCGAATGCGTTTATTGATAATAGCGAAGATAGAAATTGAACTTCGCCACTCGAATGATCGCTGATTATCGAACGAACAAGATGTGTATGTCTTCGTCCAACGTATGCTCCGTGCTCGTCCATTCCAGTTGCATTGGACCCGTGCGCTTCAGACCATCGCGGCACATCGCGACGACCGTCAGTTGATCGTTGGTCTCGATCAGCATGCGAAAGCGGCGTGCCGGTCCTAGTTGATCAGCACCAGCTGTTGCCAGATACGCGACGCTCGTCGCCGTCGGCGCAACGCCACCCTCAACCGGCAACTTGGCGATCGCTGCTTCTTGTGCCGCGCTCAGACAAAAGCGTTTGCGTTGCGCTGGTAATGCTTCTGGTCGAGAGGGCGCCGCGCCGCTGATCGGGCGATAGGAGTGCGCGATGGTGATCGTCTGCCCCGGTGCAAATGTTTGACGCCAGTAGGCGACTGTCTTCAAGGTCCAAGCTGCGACCACTGTCGAGCCCTCTTCCTTGAGTATGCCGCGCTCTAGTAAGTCTAGCCGATCCGCAGCGCTCAGATCAGACAGCTTGCTGGCGGCAGTCGTGCCGAACGGGAACAGTGGAATACCTGCGGCCGTCAACGTGCTTGAGACATCCAAGCCTAATGCGATGGCGCGCTGCTCCACTTTGACTGCGGGTGCCTGTCCATCCACCTTCGGTGAAAACTGAATGTAGTTTGTGGGCTCGGCGGAGGGGAGCGTCACTTCTCCATCGGCGAGCGCGCTCGCATCGAGTTCGGGAAGTGAGAACGTAACCACGATCGATTGTTGTGATTGAGCGGCATTGCGCAGTGCATAGGTGAGGGCAATCGTCGCCGAGCTGATTACCAAGTCCTGTTGCTCGATTGTGATCGACGGGTTGGCAGCAAATGCCAGGCCACCCGCCGGGAGCTCGACCGAGCCCTCTGCGACAGCGGTGCCGGACATGATGGCAAGCAGGATGGCCGTCATGCCAGTGCCAACCAGCGAGGCTCTAAAGCGTTTCAAGATACGGGCTCCGATTGGCTGAACTTGCCGTGACGCTTGGGGAAAACAGCTAACGCTACTATTGCCATACGTCCGTCACAAGTGACGGCCTATAACGCGTACGTCCAGCCCAACATCTGTATTCAGCGTCGGGGAAACCGGAGTTGTCCGGCTCCACTCAATCGCATTTGAATTCTGTTTGAGGAGATGACTGATGGCGACGAAAGTCCCGAGCAACGTATTGATCTTGTGCACCGGTAATTCGGCCCGCAGTATCATGACCGAGTGTTACTTCAACGCCGTCGGCAATCGTCAATGGCGTGCGTTCAGCGCGGGCTCGAAGCCGACTGGGCAGGTCAACCCGCTCGCGTTGACGATCTTGGCCGAGGCTGGACTACGACCCGAAAATGCGCGCTCGAAAAGTTGGGACGAATTCGCCAGCCTCGATGCGCCCAAAATGGATGTCGTCATTACTGTGTGCGATAATGCTGCCAATGAAACCTGCCCGCTGTGGCCGGGTAGCCCGCGCACGCTGCACTGGCCGTTCCCCGATCCCGCCGCGGCAGAGGGCACGATCGAGGATCGGATGGCGACATTCCGCGGCGTCTTCGAATTGATCCGGCGTCAGGTGGATGCCTTCATAACCGAAGAGGCTGCAGCGAAACATTAGCACAGGCGCGGCGATGCTCGCCTGTGCTGTTGATCAGGCAGCTTTCACCAACCGGTTTTTGATGTCGAGCACGGCCATCATGTAGCCGACGCGATCCTCGACCGCTTCCTGCAGAATCGAGAAATAGTTGGGCTCATTGGGAACGATTTCGCCGATGACCTCGCCGTACTCGAAGCGCAGGTCTGCCTCATGCTTGCGTGCAATCGCTTGCATCTTACTATTTTCTGCGAGGCAACTCATATAGAGACGCTGCACACCGCGATTGCGCGCTGCCCGGATGACACGGCCCATCAGTTCATTGCCTAAACCATGTCCTTGGAAATCTAATTCGACTGAAAACGCCGCTTCGGCGTCCGGTGCCCAGCTATCACCCAGCTTGCGCAACTCGGCTGCACCCCGAATTTCTCCATCCGCGATATAACCGTAAACGACGCTTCCCATATCGCTCATCCGGCTGGCGTAATCTTCAATGAAGCCGTCCGAAACGCCGTGCGCGAAACGCATGCGCCGGCTCGCCTTGTCGAGTCTCAGAAGATGGGCGCCAAATTTATCGGACTCCGACGGCCAGATTTTGCGGAAGCTACCGCCCCATTTGTTGTTTTCGATCATGCTATTGTTCTCCGGAACCCAGATTACTTCCAGCAAGGTCTTTGGTTCCAAATTATCGTCGATGCTGAGCATCGCTTGTCGTCGGTATTAAGGGATATAATTAGGCCATTGTGTGCAATGCACAATAAAAATATTGTCGCTGTGGCGACATAACAGATTTAAGGCAGCAATAACAAATAGTTGATCGAATGCTGCGGTGCCGCATTACGCTCGGTTTGAGGGCTCCTGGCCGGATGCCACGGCGGTACCCAAAAGTCTCACATTGTTCAAAGGGGACCTAAAATCTGCCTTGACCCGCGGCCGTTGCACCGTGTAGCGGGGGCGCCAATGAGGGGACCACCACTGAAGCGTTACCTCGCTCGCGTCGCTGCGGGCGAAATGGAGGGCGATGACGCGCAGACCGCCGTCGTCGAACGCCTCGACGCGCTTGCCGCGACACTTCGGACGTGGCAACCGCAACGGATCGGTCGAATAGCCCAGATGTTTGCGACCCGCGTTGAAGTTCCGCGCGGGATATATATCCACGGCGCTGTCGGTCGTGGCAAAACCATGTTGATGGACTTGTTCTATCGGGCCGTTGACTTCGAACTTAAGCGGCGCCTGCATTTTCATGAGTTCATGGCGGAAGTTCACGAGCTGCTTGCAGAGGCGCGCCACGCCGTCGAGGGCGACCCGATCCCGCACGTTGCTGCTTCAATCGCGCGACGGGCCCAGTTGCTCTGCTTCGACGAGTTTCACGTAACCGATATCGCCGACGCCATGATCCTCGGTCGCTTGTTCAAGAAGCTGTTCGATGCGCAGGTCGTACTCGTGGCGACATCCAATGTCGCACCGCAAGAACTGTATAAGAATGGTCTTCAGAGGGACGGCTTCTTGCCATTCATCTCGCTACTGGAAGAGCGCATGGACGTCGTCGAGTTGACGGCGGCGAAGGACTACCGTCTCGACAGGCTTGCTGGCCAGCCGCTGTATTTTTCACCGCTCGATGAGGTGGCCCGGCGCGCGATCAGCGCCGCATTCACCCGTATGACCGGCGTCTGGCATGGTGCGCCGGTGACGCTCGACAATAAGGGCCGCATACTGCACGTGCCCCAGGCGGCACGCGGCGTGGCCCGCTTCACCTTCGCCGATCTTTGCGAACAACCTCTGGGTGCGCCGGATTATCTGACGTTCGCTCGAGCGTTCCACACCATCATCATCGAAGCTATTCCAGTGCTGGGCCCCGAAAAGCGAAATGAGGCGCGCCGCTTCGTCAACCTGATCGACACGCTCTACGACAACCACATTGGATTGATCGCCTCAGCCGAGGCGGAGCCGGATAAGTTGTACGTCGCTGGCGACGGCACAGCGTTGTTCGAGCGGACAATCTCACGTCTAATGGAAATGCGCACCGAAGGTTATCTGGCGAGCCGGTCGACGCGGCACGATTGACCACTCATTCGGCGGGGACTGTTGGAGCGCGCGACGGCTGTGCCAGCGACACCTTGAACCATCCGGTTCTTTGTTGTGCCGCTAGATGCGCTGGTGCCGGAGCCTTCGACTCCAATTTAGCCAACGCCGCCCCGAAGCCTTTGGTCAATCGCTTCAACTGACGGCGATAGTCATAGTAGTTGGCTTCCAGAGTATGCCGGTGTGACGCAACGAAGTGACTGGTAGCAGCTTTCCAGGCGTTGGCTTTGAGCTGGCGAAACCATTCCGCTCGCTCAGGTTCATGCTGTTGCGCATGGATAAAGCGCGATATCAGACGGCCTTGGTAATCAGCGAGACGCCATATGCTGCCGTTGGCCTGCACCAATCCCGCGGCAAACAAGTTGTCGTACTCGGGATGGAATGTGAATTGGAATAACTTGGGTTTGCCCTTCGCATCATTGATCAAGGCGCTATCGATAAACGGGAATTCGATTCTGTAGCCCGTACCAAAGACCACGGTGTCGAATTCGTCACTGGTGCCGTCGGTGAACACAACGCGATTGCCATCAAAACGCTCGATCTCGGGCCGGATCTTGATCCGTCCGTGCGCCGACAAGCGGGGAATATCGTCGCTCATCGTCGGATGCGCTTGATCGATGTGGTAGTCAGGATCGGGCAGTTTGTAGCGCGACGGTGGTCCCTGCAGCAGCCACAAACTCGACTCGAAAATGAACCGGCGAACGGCGTGTGGCAGTGGTATCGATTCAATCGTGGCGACGACGTCGTGTGTCGGGAACCCCAGCATGAACTTCGGCACGAACCAGTAGCCGCGGCGGAAGCTCATCGCGACGGTCGTGCCGCTGTTGTGGGCGGCATCGCGCGCGATGTCGCAAGCCGAATTGCCGGCACCAACGACGAGCACACGCTTGTCGCGCAATTGCCGTGGCGACCGGTACGCCGAGGAGTGGAGTATTTCGCCTGAAAAATCTCCAGGATACGATGGCATGCGCGGCGTGTGATGATGACCATTGGCGAGTACGACGCCGCGATAGACACGGGGCGCATCTTCGCCTGCGATCTGCACGTTCCACAATTTATCGTCGCGAGGTGTGACGCGTTCGACCGATCGGCCAAGCTCGATGTGCGGCTCCAGGCCGAAGTGAGTGATGAACTCGCGAAAGTAGTTCAATACCTGCGCGTGGTTGGGGTAGGCCGGCATCACCTCCTCGTCCATCGGGAAGTCGTCGAACCACGTCGAAAACGCGGCTGAAACGAGATGCGTCGTCTCGTAGACCACGCCGGTCTGGGTATGGAAATTCCACAAGCCGCCGATATCTGGCTCACGTTCGATGCAGTCGAACGGGATGTTGTGCAGCTTGAAATTCTTCGCGATGCCAAGGCCGGACGCGCCGGCACCGATGATGCAATACTTGTATTCAGTACTGGACACTGGTTACGCCCCTGGAATGTGAGCAATATCAATGCCGAACGTGCAATAACTCCGAATGAAGATGAACATGAAATTGATTAATTGGCAAATTTTCGGAGAACGATCGTATCGAACGGCGTTGAGTTAAACGCGGCCACCATTGAACGGCACCCGATTTCGGGTTAACGAACCGCCATCTACTTCATGGCCCGCAGCTGCGAACGCCGCCCTCAAGGCCGCCTCCAGCGCTTTTCAGGAGATAACTACCTATGGCGCGCACCAAGATTGCCTTGATCGGCTCTGGCCAGATCGGCGGAACCCTAGCACTCCTTGCCGGCCTCAAAGAGCTCGGCGACATCGTCATGTGCGACATGATGGAGGGCACCGCCAAGGGCAAAGCGCTCGATCTCGCCCAGACAGCCGCTGTCGAAGGTTTCAACGCCAAGTTGTCGGGCGCGGGTGTCGAAAATTACGAAGCGATCGCCGGTGCCGACGTTTGCATCGTGACCGCCGGCGTGCCGCGCAAGCCAGGCATGAGCCGCGATGATCTCCTCGGCATTAACCTCAAGGTGATGGAGCAGGTCGGCGCCGGCATCAAGCAATATGCGCCGAACGCTTTCGTCATCTGCATCACCAACCCGCTCGATGCCATGGTGTGGGCGCTGCAAAAGTTCTCAGGCCTACCCGCCAATATGGTGATCGGCATGGCCGGCGTACTCGATAGCGCCCGCTTCGCATGCTTCCTCGCCGAAGCAGCCAACGTCTCGATCGAAGATGTTCGCGCGATGACGCTTGGCGGTCACGGCGATGACATGGTGCCGATGGTGCGCTACTCGACGATCGGCGGCATCCCGCTGCCCGATTGCGTAAAGCTTGGCATGTTCAGCCAGGAACAACTCGACGCGATGATCAAGCGCACCCGTGGTGGCGGCGGTGAGATCGTCGGTCTGCTCGGCAACGGCTCGGCGTTCTATGCCCCTGCCGCATCCGCCATCGCGATGGCTGAAAGCTACCTCAAGGACAAGAAGCGCGTGCTGCCGTGCGCAGCCCATCTATCCGGCCAGTTCGGCATCAAGGACATGTATGTCGGCGTGCCGTGCGTGATCGGCGCCAAGGGCGTTGAGCGCATCGTCGAAGTCGCATTTGATGCGGCCGAGAAAGAGATGTTTGCCAAGTCCGTCGCCTCGGTGAACGGCCTGGTCGACGCCTGCAAGAAGATCGCGCCAAGCTTGGCGTGACCGTTAAGCTTGGTTTTTTCTGGTCATGGGCGACACCCCTACGGGAAGCCGGCCGCCCATTCCAATTGAAGTAAGACATCCCAGTAGGAGCCCCACATGCCCAAACGCGCAATTGAGACACCGAATGCCAAAGCCGTCGGGCCTTATTCCATGGCCATTGAAGCGGGTGATTTTGTCTACCTGTCGGGCCAGACGCCGATGGACCCGGCAACCGGCAAACTCATCCAGTCCGACATAGGTGCCGAGACCAAGCAGTGCCTGGTCAATCTGCAGGGCGTGCTGGAAGCCGCCGGGCTCACCTTCGCACACGTCGTCAAGGCCAACGTGTTCCTGACCGACATGGGTGATTTTGCCGCCATGAACGCGGTCTATGCGAGCCACTTTCCGGCGCCATTCCCGGCCCGCTCGACGGTTGCCGTGGCGGCGTTACCGCTAGGCGCGCGCGTCGAAATAGAGCTGGTCGCCTATCACGGCAAATGATCGGTCAATTAAGAAAACGGGCCCGGATCATTTGATCCGGGCCCATTTTCGTGCGTCGCAATGCAGATCGTTTATCTGCGGCGGCCGGCCAACTGAGGCTCATCGCCGAACTTGAAGCTCAAGCGCCCGGTCACGGCATGAACGACCGTATCGACCTGGTATTTCTCTGCACCAAATGCAGTGCTGCCAGAGCCCGTATGTGATCCAAGGTCGATGTAACTGTAGTCTATCCCGAGGACCACGTTGCGGAGCGCCGCGTACTCAAGGCCGCCACCAACGGTCCAGCCATTTTGCCGGCTATCCTGCGTGTAGTTGAGTTGGTTGATACGGTCGTTGAGGTTGAGGCTCACATCGGCGCCGGCATAGCCGCCTTTGGCGTACAGAAGCCAATTGTCATCGGCGTAACCCAGGCGGGCGACCGCCATGAAGATGTTGTCCACCCTGATGCCGATGGTGTCGCTGGCGGGAAAAATCGGGCTGGTGATCGTTTGATCGATACCCGAATACGAATACGACAGCTCGCCACCCACTACCCAATCGCCCCACTGCTTCTGCCAGCCGCCATGTGCGCCGCCGACGAAGCCGCGCGGGTCAACGTTGAATATCTCGCCATTGCCGGTCGTGAACGCACTCCCGGTCGGCTCGACGTCACGTGCTGTTGCGTTCGACCACGCCCCACCGGCATGTGCGCCGAAGTAAATTCCCGTCCAGTCGTACTGGTTCGCCGGAGCGCTGATCGCCGGCAATGCTGCCAAACCAACGCTGGCCGCAACAATCGCGCCCGCAGCTATTGCTCTAAAATTGGTCATGGCCCTGAATTCCCCCGCGAGAACACTTAAAGCATCCGACGAAATCGAAGATCGATCCAACGACTCAATCTAGCTCGCCAGCTATTGAATGGTCTTCGGCAGCATTAAATCCATTTCTAATTGAGCTTTTTATCACTGGATTCACAAGTTTGCGCGGAGTGAATCGTAGCGATGGATTGCGCTCGTGGCGCAATGGTCACAACCAACTGCTGCATTGGCCGAGATCGCTCAGGCCCCAATCGGGAACCGGGGTCGCCAGATCAATCCGTACCTGGGCGTGGCTCAAGTATCGAACACGTTGCATGTGATGCCTCGCAAAGGCTGTTCCAAAAGGCGTATGGCATTGTGCAACGCCGCAGGCTAAGGATGCCGCATAAACATCAGCCGCGACGGGACCCTACCCCATGAACATCCACGAATATCAGGCAAAAGATCTCTATCGCCAGTACGGCGTGCCAACCACCAAGGGATTTCCCGCATTCTCGGTCGAAGAAGCCGTCGAGGCGGCAAAGAAGCTGCCGGGTCCGGTATGGGTCGTCAAATCGCAGATCCATGCTGGCGGGCGCGGCAAGGGCAAGTTCAAGGAACCGGCCGCTGGCGACAAAGGTGGCGTGCGTCTCGCCAAGTCGTTGGACGAGGTCAAAACCTTCGCCACGCAGATGCTGAACAACACGCTGGTCACGATCCAGACCGGCGATGCCGGCCGCGTCGTCAAACGCCTCTACGTCGAGGACGGTTCGGCGATTGATCGCGAGCTTTATTTGTCGGCCCTCGTGGACCGCGCCACCAGCCGCATCGCGTTCATCGTCTCGACCGAAGGCGGCATGGACATTGAAAAGGTCGCTCACGACACTCCGGAGAAGATCCACACCTTCTCGGTTGATCCGGCATCGGGTTATTTCCCCTATCACGGCCGCAAGATCGCCTTCGCGCTGGGTCTCACTGGCCAACAAGTGAACCAGTGCGTCGCGATGGTCGGCAACCTGTATAAAATGTTCGTCGATAAAGACATGAGCATGCTGGAAATCAACCCGCTGGTCGTGACCAAGGACGGCAATCTCATTTGCCTCGACGGCAAGATGGATTTCGACGGTAACGCGCTGTTCCGTCACAAGGATATCCTCGAGCTGCGTGATCTCGAGGAAGAAGATCCAGCCGAAGGCGAAGCCTCGAAGTATGACCTCAACTACGTCAAACTCGATGGCCAGATTGGCTGTATGGTCAATGGCGCAGGCCTCGCCATGGCGACCATGGACATTATCAAGTTGTACGGCCTGGAGCCTGCGAACTTCCTCGACGTCGGCGGCGGCGCGACTAAGGAAAAAGTTGCGGCGGCATTCAAGATCATCCTGTCCGACAAAAGCGTGAAGGGCATTCTGGTCAACATCTTCGGCGGCATCATGCGCTGCGATATCATCGCCGAAGGCGTGGTGGCCGCTGCCCGCGAAATGGCGATCACCGTGCCGCTCGTCGTGCGCCTCGAAGGCACCAACGTCGAGCTCGGCAAAAAGATTTTGTCCGAGAGCGGATTGAAAATCGTGCCCGCCGACAACCTAGCCGACGCCGCCAAGAAGATCACCGACGAGGTCAAGAAGCTGGGGTGAGAGATCACCTAAACCTTTCTTAACCACACTGAAGATCTGCGACATCAACGTAAGCGGGGCGAAACCCAAATAAGGTTATCTTCTCAGCGCCGAGTAATGAGCTCAGCGCGGAGATGGAGCCGGTCATGTTCATCAGCGGTGTTGTCCTAGGCTTCTGCTTGAGCCTTGGGCGTCGGCAACTCGGGTTTGACCTTGCCGGTGCGCTGTTCGCGGTCGTAGTTTTGGCTCTCTACTTTCTCGACCACGGCTGGTGGATATGGGAGGCTAGTGTGGCGTTCAGCGGCGTGTTCGTGGGGGCGTTGCTGGGTCGCCTATTCGGACGCGTATTGGGCACTCACGGCACGATATGAGGTATCTCAATCGTGCTCGCTGAATTGAGGAATGTTGGGTTACGACCAGCAAGCGCTGGTCTAACACAACCTACGATTCGCCTCTGCCCGCCATGCACCAACCCGGTGCGGCAATTTGCGTTGCAGCCGTACTAAATAATTCCAAGAACCTTGAGCAGCACGATGCCAACGATCGGCACGCCGGCGAGCCAGAGGATTACGGGTTTCATAGGCTGAACTCCATTCGGTCAAAGGCATGACTACTCGACGTGGTGAGACGATCCAACGTCTACCCCGGCCTTATAGTTCCCGAATTCGCTGGCATTCCGGAGTCCATCCTAAGGACCGGCGTGGTTCGTTGAGCGCGATCGGATGCTTTGGGATGAGCAGATCGCCGGCGAACAAATCACGGGCAAGCTCAAAGGACCAATAGCAGCGTCAAAAACGCAGGAGCCGTAGGTCGGGTAGAGCCTTTCGCGAGACCCGACATTCGCGAATGCAGCGCGAAAGTGTCGGGTCTCCTTCGTCTACCCGACCTACGGTTCGGCCTTCCTCGTACTAGCCCGGTGCCGCGCCCTGCGTTGCTGTGTACACCGAATACAGCGACTGGCTTGCCGCCATAAACAGGCGGTTGCGCTTGGGTCCGCCGAAGCAGACGTTGCCGCAAATCTCCGGAATGCGGATACGTCCGAGCAGCTTGCCCTCGGGCGACCAAACGGTCACGCCGCTATAGCCAACCGACCGGCCGGCATTGCTCGACGCCCATATGTTGCCGTTAACGTCGGCGCGAACACCATCGGGCCCGCACTTGACGCCATCGACCATGCAGTCGGTGAACAGCTTGCGGTTCGACAGTTTATTGTCGGTGCCGACATCGAACACGTGGATATCGCCTTTGCCGCCTGGCCCTTGATCGCCGGGACCCTTGCCGGTCGAGACGACATAGAGCTTCTTGTAGTCGTGCGAGAAGCACAGGCCGTTGGGATCGGGCACCTGCTCTTCGGTGACCACGAGATCGACCCGGCCGGTCGGATCGATGCGATAGCAGTTGGTCGGCAACTCGCGCTTAGCCGTGCCGATCTCAGGCGGTTGTCCGAGCCGGTTTTTGATCAGGCCTCCAGGATTGCTCGCGCCGCCTGCGGCATCGTTGGTACCTTCGTACAACTGCCCACCATAGGGCGGATCGGTGAACCAGCAGCTGCCGTCAGGATGCGGTACGACATCGTTCGGAGAATTGAGCTTCTTGCCGCCGAAGTTGTCGGCCAGGATCGTCACCGAACCGTCGAGCTCGTAGCGCACCACACGACGCGTGAGATGCTCGCACGACAGTTGCCGGCCCTGGAAGTCGAACGAATTGCCGTTCGAATTGTTCGATGGCGCGCGGAAAACGCTGACCTGGCCATTGTCCTCGAGCCACCGCATCTGCCGGTTCTTGGGAATATCGCTCCACACGAGGTAGCGGCCTTGGCCGTTCCAGGCCGGGCCTTCCGACCACAACGCGCCTGTCCAAAGTCGTTGGATCGGTGCGTTTGGCTGAGCGAGGCCGTTGAAACTGGGGTCGACGGCAATAACATCGGGGTCCCAGAAGTAGGTGTTCGGCGCGCTGTTGGGGCCGAAATCGCGCGGCGGACTGGTGATCGTGCTTGGTGGCGCCACCGCGGTCGAGGCGGTCTGCGCTCGGGCGCCAATCGCGCCAATTGAAAGTACTGCGGCACCAGTGCCAGCAGCGGTTAGAACTTTGCGTCGAGAAAGTGCAGCTGTGCCGGCGTCAGGTAAATCTCTGAACTTGGTCATTGGACGTCTCCCAGAAACTACAAGCTTCTTGTTTCGACATTCCCGCATGCTGAAGATGGTCCGCGCATGATGGCTGCGTCAAGTTGCAACCGGGCTGGGTTGCGATGCCGAATTGGAACCCCCTCAGCCTTGAAATAGTCTGAGTGATACCCCCGCCGAACGGCGGACTTGATCGATCAGCCGTTATGCCCCACAAGCTCCAATCAGAACCGTTTACCCGCACTTTCGAAGGGCTCCTGACCGATGGCTATTCTTGTCGACCGCAATACCAAGGTGATCTGCCAGGGCTTTACCGGCAGCCAGGGCATGTTCCACTCGAAAGCAGCGAAGGCTTATGGCACCAAGCTGGTCGGCGGTGTGACCCCGGGCAAAGGCGGCACCAAGGTCGCCGATCCGGACCTCGCCGATGTGCCGATCTTCAATAGCGTGATGGAAGCCAAGGCCCGGACCGGCGCCACTGCCTCCTCGATCTACGTGCCGCCGCCCTTCGCCGCCGACGCGATCCTCGAGGCGATCGACGCCGAAATTCCGCTGATCATTTGTATCACCGAAGGCATACCAGTGCTCGACATGGTGCGCGTGAAGCGGGCGCTGGCCGGCTCCTGGTCGCGGTTGATCGGTCCGAATTGCCCAGGTGTGCTGACGCCAAATCAATGCAAAATCGGCATCATGCCCGGCAATATCTTCAAGGCTGGCAACGTCGGCATTGTATCTCGTTCGGGCACCTTGACGTATGAAGCAGTGAAACAGACCTCGGACGCAGGCCTCGGCCAGTCGACCGCTGTTGGCATCGGCGGCGACCCGGTCAAGGGCACCGAATTCATCGACGTACTCGAAATGTTCCTGGCTGACCCCGACACGCATTCAATCATCATGATCGGTGAAATTGGCGGCGCGGCGGAAGAAGACGCGGCCGAATTCATCAAGCGCGAGGCGGCAAAGGGCCGCAAAAAGCCGATGGCGGGCTTTATTGCCGGCGTCACTGCCCCACCCGGCCGACGCATGGGCCATGCCGGTGCAATCATCTCTGGCGGCAAGGGTGGCGCTGGGGACAAGCTCGAAGCCATGCGCTCGGCCGGTATCGCGATTGCCGACAGCCCCGCGTCGCTCGGCATCACGCTGGCAAAGGTTCTGAAGGGCTAATGGTGATTGCGGGCGGGAAATTGTACTTTCCTGCCACTACGACCGATTGACGTGCCAATCCGGTTTGTCCGTTAACCGCTCTCAAACCATGAGCGATGATGGCGCGCCGGTAAACCGTTCGTAGTTGACGGTATTAGCAAAATTTTACGGGCCTTGGTTGCTTCCTGTCATCTCGCGATTTGCAGGCGGGGACGGGTATGCACGAGTTAAAGTCGAGGTTGTCATCCTTCAGGAATGATGACCGGGGAACCATTGCGGTAATCTTTGCACTGAGCATCATGGTTCTGCTGGGTATCACGGGCCTCGCGGTCGACGCTTCACGTGCCTACAGCGCTTCGATGCGTGTAAGCTCGGTGCTCGATTCGGCGGCATTGGCGGGCGCCAAGCTTTTCGAAAATGAAGCTTCATCCGATGCGCAGATCATCGCGGCCTCTCAGGCTTATTTTCAACTTCATGCCGTCCGGAATGTTGGTCCAGGTTTGAAGCTGACCAACTTCAAAACGACGATCGACCGCTCGATCAACAAGGTTAAGACCGAAGTTGATGTTGGCCTGTCGGCCACCTTCGCGAACGTCATGGGCTTTTCTGGATTCAATTTTCATCGCACCGCGGACGTGGTGATGAACATGCAAAAAATGGAAATCGCGTTGGTGCTCGATATCACCGGTTCGATGAATGACAATGGGAAGCTCGCCGGCATGAAAACCGCCGCGAGTGACATGGTCGACCAACTCATGTTGAACAGCACATCGGAAAATGCGGTTCGCGTTGCGGTCGCCCCTTTTTCGGCTTCGGTCAATGCAGGTTCGCTCGCGAATAAGGTCAGCGCGTCCCCAGCGGTTACGAGCTGCGGGTACACGTTCTATTTTGGATACAAGTGCCAAACTGCGGCCGGCGCTGACGTCGATACTTGTGTCATCGAACGCACTAACAGCCGGGCTACGACCGATGATGCGCCAACTGGCTCCGACATACTGCCAGCTGTGCCCTCCCTGCCTTACGGCAACTACACGTGCCCGAACGCGAATGTTCTGCCATTGCTTGGAAAGAGCCAAGTCGGATCAATCAAATCGACCATCAATGGCTATGTTGCATCGGGTGCAACTGCGGGCCATATCGGCGCCGCGTGGGGCTGGTATCTGCTGTCACCGAAGTGGGCATCGGTTTTGCCTTCGGCAAGCGCGCCGGCCGCCTACAACGATCCTAAAACGTCCAAGTTCGTGATATTTTTGACCGACGGCATTTTCAATACATCCTACAAGAGCGGTCCAAACAGCCTGTCGACCACGCAAATTGACGAGTCCTACGCGCAGTTCCAAGCGTTGTGCGGGAACATGAAAACCGCCGGTGTCACCATCTATACGGTCGGATTGGATCTGCTCGATGCTCGCGCCTTGGCTGAGTTGCGAGCCTGTGGTGGTGCTAACGCTTATACCGCCGCGAATGCCGCTGCGCTCCCCGGCGTGTTCAAGCAGATTGCGAGCAACCTGAACAAGCTTCGCGTAACGCATTGACGCAAACGTTGCGCAGCCATCGGCAGCAAAAATATAGCTGCCGATGGCCAAACAATCGTCTCAGCCGCGTTTGTTTTGACGGTTGTTGATCAGATCGTCGACCACCGTTGGTTCGGCCAATGTCGACGTGTCACCGAGATTGGAGAAGTCATCTTCGGCAATCTTGCGCAGGATGCGACGCATGATTTTGCCGGAGCGCGTCTTTGGCAATCCGGGTGAAAATTGCAGCTGATCGGGCGATGCGATCGGGCCGATCTCTTTACGGACATGCGCAATGAGCTCTTTCTTGAGCTCAGCGCTCGGCTGGATGCCGCTGTTGAGCGTCACATAGCAATAGATGCCTTGCCCCTTGAGATCATGCGGATAGCCGACGACCGCGGCCTCGGCGACGAGCGGATGTGATACCAGCGCGCTCTCGACTTCGGCGGTGCCCATCCGGTGACCGGATACGTTGATTACGTCATCGACGCGGCCGGTAATCCAGTAGTAACCGTCGTCATCGCGCCGGCAGCCATCGCCGGTAAAGTACATACCTTTGTAGGCCGAGAAGTAGGTCTCCACGAAGCGCTTGTGGTCACCGTAGATCGTTCGCATTTGACCGGGCCAGCTATCGAGTATCACCAGATTACCAGAGGCAGCGCCTTCCAGGATCGCGCCTTTTTCGTCGACCAATGCCGGCTTGATGCCAAAGAACGGCACCGTCGCAGAGCCCGGCTTCAGTTTCGTGGCGCCCGGTAGCGGCGCAATCAAAATACCGCCGGTTTCGGTCTGCCACCACGTATCGACAATGGGGCAGCGGCCATCGCCCACGACGCGATGATACCATTCCCAAGCTTCCGGATTGATCGGTTCGCCGACAGAACCAAGTAGCCGAAGCGAAGTGCGGTCGGTGCGTTTCACGAAGTCGTCACCAGCACCCATCAATGCGCGAATGGCCGTCGGTGCCGTGTAGAAAATGTTGACGTCCCATTTGTCGACGACGTGCCACATGCGTGACGGCGTCGGGTAGTTCGGTACGCCCTCGAACATCAACGTGGTCGCGCCATTAGCGAGCGGGCCATAGAGAATGTAGCTGTGGCCGGTAACCCAGCCGACGTCTGCCGTGCACCAATAGATATCGCCATCGTGATAATCGAAGACATATTGATGCGTCATCGACGCGTAGGTCAGGTAGCCGCCCGATGTGTGCAGCACGCCTTTCGGCATCCCGGTCGAGCCCGAGGTATAGAGGATAAACAGCGGATCTTCGGCGTTCATCTCGACTGGCGGACAGTCGGCGGATACCTTGACCAACTCCTCGTGCAGCCAGATGTCGCGACCGGCCGTCATGGAAACCGCGCCACCTGTGCGGCGCACGACGAGCACTTTCTCGTCGCCCTTGCACTTCTTCAACGCTTCATCCGTGTTCTTCTTGAGCGGCACCGTTTTGCCGGCGCGCAAACCTTCATCGGCGGTGATGATGAACTTGCTGGTTGCATCGTTGACACGGCTGGCAAGGCTGTCGGGCGAGAATCCACCGAACACCACCGAATGGACCGCGCCGATACGAGCGCAAGCGAGCATCGAATATGCGGCCTCCGGGATCATCGGTAGGTAGATCGTAACCCGATCGCCTTTCTTGACGCCGTTCGCCTTCAGGACGTTGGCGAACTTGCAGACACGCTCATGCAATTGCCGATAGGTGATTTGCTCGTCTTGGGTCGGATCGTCGCCCTCCCAAATGATGGCGACCTGATTGGCGCGTGTTTTGAGATGCCGGTCGATGCAATTGGCCGACACGTTGAGCGTGCCATCTTCATACCATTTGATCGATACGTCCGGTGCGTTGAACGAGGTGTTCTTGACCTTCGTATACGGCTTCATCCAGTCGAGACGCTTGCCCATTTCGCCCCAAAAGCCATTCGGGTCGTCGACGGAGCGCTTGTACATTTCTTGGTACTTGCGATCGTCGATCAATGCGCGAGCAGACCATTCGGCAGGTACGGCGTAAACGTTATCGGACATCGGATACTTGTCTCCCAGAAGGCTCTGATTTTCCCCCATTATGGTGCCGACGGCCGAGCGCTGCAACAACATCATTGGTCGAATGGTCAACACAGCTTTCGGGTCGCATAGGGTGGGTTCGTGCGCTACGACAGCGGCTAAATCGCCGCCGGTCAAGGAGTTCACACATGCCAATCCAATTTGTAGCACTGGAAACGGATCTGGTCCGCAGACTTCACGCAGGCGGAATGGACGCCAATGGGCAGGCTCCCGAACGCCGCATTGCCAGTGTCGACGGGCTGCCGTGCCGCCATTGCCTGGCAATGATCAACACTGGCGAGGAATATTTGACGCTGGCGCATCGGCCATTCCCCGCGCCACAGCCATATGCGGAGATCGGGCCGATCTTTCTCCATGCCAGCGCCTGTACTCGAGGCGGCGATAACGCACAAATTCCAGCGTTTCTCGCCAGCCCACGCTATATTGTGCGTGGCTGCGATGCCGACGATCGCATTGTCTATGGAACCGGCACGATCGCGCCGACATCCGATATTCCAGCGACGGCCGAGCACGTCTTCAAGAGTGAGGCGGTACGTTACGTTCACGTCCGCTCGGCATCGAACAACTGCTATCATTGCCGCATCGATCGGGCGTGAGTGGATTTAAAGCCGCCATACCGCCGTATGTTTGATCTCGCTATCCTCGAGTTCACGCGTGACCGGCACGTTGTACTCGGCGACCTGCTGGAATCGCCCGCGCGGAAAATAATTGCGCTGCGGATCACCGATCAGGATAACGCTGCCTTGTGCCGCTGCCGCCTCGATGTATGCAAGAACGGCATCCGACATGGAGCGCTCGTAAAATAAATCGCCAACGAGGGTTATGTCGAAACGCTTCGGTGGGAACGCGAGCAGGTTGGCCGAGGTGGTTTCGACCGCGACGCCATTGGTCGCGGCATTTAGTTCGACCGCCGTCAACGCCAGCAGGTCGATGTCGGCCGCTAACGCTGACTTCGCTCCAGCAAGCAGTGGTGCAATTGCGGTCAAGCCCGATCCGCAACCAAGGTCGAGCACGGTTTTGCCGGCGACGATTTCGCGATTGTCCAAGATGTAGCGGGCCAATGCCTGCCCCCCCGCCCATGCGAATGCCCAGAACGGCGGTGGCACGTTGATTTCGCCCAGCTCCTCCTCGGTTTTCAACCAAATCGACAGCGATTCTTCGGCGAGGTAAAGTTTGATTTCGGGAACCAGTGGGGGTGAAAGGAGCTTCGTATTGGCGCGGATAAACGCGGCGCGATCGTCAATCATCCCTTGATTTTCTTGGGGTCGAGGCCGCCCATGCGACACACTTCTTTCCATTCGGCAGGCAAAACCGGCTGCACCGAAAGCCGCATCGACGTCACCAACGCCATCTTTGCGAGCTCTGGGTTTGCTTTCACATCTGCCAGCGTAACAGGCTTTGGCATGTCGCACACGGCCTCGACGTCGACGCACTCCCAGGTGCCGGTGTCATCGTCGGCGTCAGGATGGGCGAGCTTGATGACTTTTACGAGGCCGACGATCTCCTTGCCTTCGTTCGAGTGATAGAAGAACCCCAGATCACCGAGCTTCATCGCCTTCATGTAGTTGCGCGCGAGATAGTTGCGCACTCCGGTCCACGGCTCGCCCTTAGCGCCACGCGCCTTGCACATCTCCCATGAAAACGCATCCGGCTCCGACTTGAGGAGCCAGTATTGAGTCGTGGATGGAATAATTTCTGTTTTCTGCGGTTTTCGCCTTGGAGGTTTCATGGGTTCTGCATTCCGCTGAGAAGTGGAGGCGGCGGCCCACCAACGTCGGGTGTGCAGATGCGCAGCTTGCCACCGTCAAGACGGTCAATCTTCTGATCGAGATCCAGCAATCCCTTCTTTTCTCCACCGCCATCGAATGTGTGAAACTCCGAGACATTACCTAGGATGGCACTCGCAACATGGATTGCGTCAGGCGGCTTGAGACCAGTATGGCCCGCTATCATCAGCATGCGGGCGTGCTCGCCAACCAATCGATCGACGTTCATCAGTAAGATGTAGTCGTTCTCGAAATACGCTCCGATCTGGTCTTCATCGGATGTGCGGATCTTCGGGCTTTTACAGACTTCGACAAGGGAGAGCGTCGAGGTCAAGATCTCGATCTTGTTCTTTTTCGCTTCTGCGATGACAGCGCGACACAGAGTGTCGCGATCGGACCCACCAACCGCAATTTTCTCACGCTGAATCAGAGCAATCCATGTACACGCGTCCCAGTATACCCGTCGAGGACTATTCGCCATCGCGAAGCCTCTCCAGGTATTCCTCAGACTTCAATCCCCCGGTGAAATCCACATCGGCAATGCCGTCGACGTCGGGCAATTCATTCCGGTCGCGAAGGAACCGTACCTCCGTCGCATCGATATGCGAAACTCGACCTGCGGCTTTGAAGTGAATTGTCCCTCGTACTTGCAGGCGACGATTTTTCCAGACTTCGCCGATTTCTCTGAGGCTAATCTCGCGCTCTGCTTCTCCGGAGACGAAGCACTTCACTTCATCACCCGTGAGGCGATGCCTAATCAAGAACACGGGCCGCCCGCGATCTCGGTCGATCCCTCGAAAATACCCCTCGATCGAACCGAGTTCCTTATAAGGCTTGCTCTTCGGAGCAAGGACTTCCCGAACGTGATCTGCTGATGTTCTTGCGATGGACGTTGTGAGTTCGATCGCGGGCCGCCCCCCACCGTGTTCGAAGCGAGTCATTTCGAGACCATTGGTGACGCGATCAAAGATTTTCTGAGCCGCAGTCAACGCCCTGTTGTTGAAATTTGCAGGTCGCTGAGCAGCTTGGTGAAGCTGCCGCAAACCTGCTGCCACGTTTTCAACCACTAGCTCAGAGCGTCGATCTACGTTCACTCCGAATTGGCGGGGGAACGCCTCCGCCTCGATGGACAGAGGACTGTTCTTGCTGGCACCGATGATGCGCCATTCGATGGCACTCTCGCCATCCTCTGCTAGCGTGGCTTCGACTTGCGTCAGAACGTCGAAATAGTCTCGAACTTGGCCAAGAAAATCTTCGACCGTCGGAGCATCCGTGTCACTTCCACGCCCAGAAACGCTCAATGTTACTTTATTACTCATTGCGATCCTCATCGGGAGCGGGTTGCCGTCCAGATCGTACCTCTCAACAGTAGGTAACCATGCCGAACAACATCTTAACAAAACCTTGATGGCGTAGCCCAGGCAATGCAACGTATCTTAAAGGGGCCGTGTGATAGGCGTGTGATTGCTTGCGTCGGCATGACAGGAAATGCGGTCCTACCGGCTGAAAGGCCTCAATTTTCTTCTTGCCTCCGACTTGAGGAGCCAGTATCCCGACGAGGCTATTGGGTCCGACGCCTTCGGCTTGTTTGAGACCGCAGAGGACGGACTTTTCTTCGCCATATCAGTATATTATCCTTTTACTCAGTGATCTTCATCTCGTCTAGGCTCAGTATGCCCGTGTGATGAACGTGTGATCTTGATCACACGGCTGTATAACAGCTGCCCAAGCACACTGTCTCCCTCAATGAATTGGCACTTCGTGCCCTTCTTCCAGCGCTGTGGCCGTAAGCTTTTGTGCCGTCGTGACCGGTTCAATGGCAGTCAGCCCGCGGACATGCTCCCTGCTGGCGGACTGTTCGTGCTCAACATCATGCTCGGGCATAAGGTTTCGGAGGGCGACCCGATCCTCGCGCGCGAGGCAGAGCGATCCGTGTTCGTGGCCATCCGCGTAGTAAATCCGATCGGCCCCGCCCGGCCGCTAATTCGGTTCAATGAATGTGGCTGCCGCCATTCACGTCAATGGTCGCGCCTGTGATGTAGGCCGCGAGCTCTGACGCCAGGAACAAGCACGTACCGGCAATATCCGACGGTTTTCCCAAGCGCTGGAGGGGAATGCTGGCGGCAATCTCGTCGGCCTTCGCTTGTGAGACATTGCCGTCGAGCATGCCGGTCTCGATCATCGATGGGCAAATAGCGTTGGCGCGAATGCCGAGCGGCCCGAACTCGCGGGCAATGGAGCGGGTGAGACTGAGCACGCCGCCTTTCGAAGCCGCATAATGCGCGCCGCCGACGAGGCCGCCTCCGCGCTGTGCGGCGACCGACGCGAGATTGACAATCGCGCCGCTTCTTTTTTCAGCGAATACGCGAAGCACACTCTTGCAGATGTTGAACGTGCCCTTGAGGTTGATGTCGAGCATGCGATCGTAGTCGGCCTCGGATATGGACAGCAAAGGCTGCGCCTTGACGACGCCGGCGCAATTCACGAGTACGTCGACTGAGCCAAAGGCGTTCAAGGCTTCGTCGACGACACGGTCGCAGTCGGTCGCCTGCTGAATGTCACACTTGACGCCGCGAATTATTGCAGGTGCGCCGGTTGCCCGCTCAATCGAACCGGCAATGGCGTCGATCGCCGGCGTATCCATCGCCACATCGACAAAGACCAATCGCGCGCCGTTGCGCGCAAAAAGCTCAGCCGTGGCATAGCCGATGCCACGCAGCGATGCCGCGCCGGCGATCACACAGATTTTGTCTTTCAGGAGCATGCTCGCATCGCCTCAGAGTTTGTTTTCCGCAGGGTTGTCCGAAAGTTTAGCGGCTGCACGTGCTGCACCAATCGAAAGCAATTCAGCAACCTCGCTCGCGGTATAGCCGAGGTCGGCAAGGATTTGCTGTGTCTGCGCGCCCCGCGGTTGGGCCGGGAAACGCAAATCGGACGTCTCGCCGTCGAACCGGATCGACGATCTGATCGCCGCGGTCCGCCCTTCGCTCGGGTGATCTTCGAAGCTGACGAGATCGACGGCTTCGAGGTGCGGATCGCGGCGTAGCGTATCGAGTGTGTGGCAGGGCATCGCAGCGATGTCGGCGGCCCGAAAGATTGCAAGCCACTCGGCGGTTGTCCTGGAAGTCAATGGTGCACCGCGGACAGCGAACCACTCGGCGACGAATTTCGCGCGCGAGCCGACTGTTGCGAAGCGCTGATCGTCGAGCAACTCACTCCGTCCGCTCGCTTTCAGGAAGGCACGGACCTGCGCGTCGGTGTTGATCGTGAAGGAGATCCAGCCATCGGCCGTCTGCACCGGCTTGTTGTACGGGCTCAACAAGCGCTGATCGCCAGCGGGCCCGACCGGCGGATCGAAACTTGCTTGCGCTAGGTGCTCTTGTAGCACGAACGCCGCCATGGTTTCAAACATCGGGATCTCGATGCTAGATCCGGTGCCGATCGCGTTGCGCTGTAGGATCGCTGCGAGAATGGCGCCAGCAGTGATCTCTCCGACCACGTGATCGCAGATGAGCATCGGAATGTAGGCCGGCGCACCGTCTCGCGCGAGCATCAGCCCGGCCATGCCGGTTGCCCCCTGCACGACGCTGTCATAGGTCGGCAGCCCGGAATAAGGCCCGTCAGTGCCATAGCCGGTGATCAGGCAGTAGATCTTCTCGGGATGTTTCGATCGGACAGATGCGGCGTCGAGTTTCAAGCGCTCGAGTGCCTGGGGACGCATATTGGCGACAACGACATCGGCCCAGTCAATCAGCCGATCGACGACATCGCGGGCACCGGCTTTTTTCAGATCGAGGCAGATGTTGGTCTTGCCGCGATTGAAGTGAAGGTACGCACCGGAATGCTGACCGGTCGGCGACAGACCACCAAGCCCCCGCATCAAGTCTCCATCCGGGCTCTCCAACTTGATGATATCAGCGCCGTACTGGCCAAGACGCCAGGTTGCAACCGGACCGACGACGACGCTCGTCAAATCTAAGATGCGGACGCCTTTCAGCGGAGCAAAGCTCATTGTACTTGTACCTCCCCGACGACCGCCACGACACCCGTGTCGTCGTGCACCTTCAGCTGCCAAGTGTCGCCATCTTGGGTGGCGGTCAGGGTGATGCGGCGGCCGCAGAACAGCGGCGCCTTGTGCTTCACCGACACGCGAGCAGGTACCACTCCAACATCCAACCGCATGAATTCGGTCAACAGCAGCGTCGTCAGGCCCCCGTTCACGACGAGGTCGGGAAGCCCCTCGATGTTGCGCGCATAGTCGCGATCGATGTGGATTTTGTGCGAGTTGAAACCGAGAGCCGAGTATTGGAACAGCAGGGTTTCATCGGGCAGCAAGGTTTTCTCATACTGGCCGCTCATAAGCTGGGTTGGCCGCGTAGGTGGCGCGCGGCCGGTCGCCGGGCCGAGCAGGATGTAGGTCTGTTCTTCAATTATAGCTGGCGGTACATTGGCCGCGCGGCCCAGCTCGTGATGGATCGTTACGATCGCTGTCGAGCCGTTCCCCGTCTCCTTGCGGTCGAGCTTCGAAACCCAACTGCGCCGGTGAACCTGTGCGCCGATTTCGAGATCGTCCGTGTACTCTACAGTGCGGCCAGCTAACAGCAGCCGTGGAAGACCGAGATCCGGCATCGGCACGCCAAAGCCCGGAAAGCCATCGGCCCGCAACGCCGAGCGTCGCGTCTCGCCGCCAAGAACGATGAAGTGCCAGCCGCGCGGCAGTGGGTCGCCATCGTGAAACTGCTCGGGATCAAGATCCAGCATTGCCGCAGTTCGACGGACCGTGGTGAGCGTACATGCCTCGGTGCGATGGACCCGATCTTGCATTCTGTCGAAGACCTCAAGGTTGCAAAGTTCACCTGGCCGCGGCCGGTCAGCGGATTGTCACGCCACTATCGATCGGAAAGATCTGACCGGTTGTGCGCGCCGATTCTTCTGATGCAAGGTAGACCACCATATCGGCGATGTGGATCGGCTCGATGAGACCGAGCAGGTGCTGACGCCCCAGCTCTTCCGTTACGGGATTGCCTTCGAGCTGCTTCTTCACGCGCTCCGACAGCGTGACCGCCGGCGCGACAGCGTTGACGCGAATCCGATCGGCTGCGTATTCGACGGCCATCGAACGGGTCAAAGCGGAAATCCCGCCTTTGGCGGCCGTGTAGCAATCACGACCAGGCATCGCCATGATGGCGACGATTGAAGACATGTTGATGATGGAACCGCCGCCGGCCTTGACGATCTCGGGGATCGCTACTTTCGAGCAGAGGAACGTTCCAAACAGGTCCAGCTTGATTGCCCGCCAGAATTCTTCTTCGGGCGCTTCCGTCACGCGCCCGTCTTGCGGCGTCGCGCCGCCAGCATTGTTGTGAAGGATGTCGAGCTTACCGAAGCGTCGAATGGTGTCGCGGATCGCAGCTGTTACGCTTGCTTTGTCGGTGACGTCGCAGAATGTGAATGCGGCATCGCCGCCGTCCTTTGCTTTCAGTCGCGCGGCCGCTGCGGCAGCCTCCCCGAGTTCCTGGTTGATCTCGGCGACAACGACTTTAGCGCCTTCCTCGGCAAATCGAGACGCGGTCGCTTGGCCGATTCCGCCGCCGCCGCCGGTGATGAAGGCGACCTTGCCGACGAGCCTACCCATGGCTTGAAATCCCTTGAATTTAAGACCTGCAACCTATGCGCTGCTTCGATCTCGTTTCCTGTCTTTTTTGCATTAAATCATATATGCATAATAACATGCAAGTATGAAACTATGCGCGAAGCGCTGGGTTACGCTGGACGTCGAAGCGGGCATCAATCACCGACCTCTTCGCGTGCCTCCTCGACCGGTTTGTGCTAAGCCGCACTTCGGCGATTGAATTGGACCGGGATGATGAGCATCACAGCAAAAACTGCAAAGAAATCTGAAGAGATCGATGGGCCATTGTATTCGGCGCCGGCACTGGAAAAGGGTCTCGATATTCTGGAGCTCCTGTGCCGCAGCGAGACGCCACTGCCGCAGAAGGAAATTGCGCAGCGGCTCGATCGCACCGTTGGAGAGCTGTATCGGATGCTGGCGTGCCTAGTCGAGCGCGGCTTTGTTGCCAACATCGACGAGAAATACACCGTCACAACGAAGCTCTTCGAGCTGGCCCATCTCAATCCGCCGACGCACCGGCTACTGATCGAAGCAATGCCGGCGATGCAGAAGCTGTCGAACGACCTCGATCAATCTTGTCATCTCACGGTCTATAATCAGGGCAAGCAAGTTGTCATCTCGAAAGTCGATGCGCCAAGCGGCATGGGCTTCAGCTTGCGAGTCGGCGCAGAGCTCGATGTACTGGTGTCGGCCTCGGGGCGGACGTTGCTCGCGTTCCAAGACGCCGAGACACGCAAGCTGCGCATCGAGGAGGCAACGCGTCGCCGCCCCGAGCAGACCGACCCGCAGATCCATGTGATATTGGATGCGATTAAAGCGCGTGGCTTCGAATCGATACCGAGCGTGCAAGTGCGCGGTCTTTATGCTGTTGCATATCCGATCCTTGATTCCGAAGGCTGCGCCATTGCCGCGCTAACGGTCCCCTACGCCGAACGCATCGACCAGGTCCACCGCAAATCGATTGCCAAAATCGAGGAAATCCTGGGAGCGGCCGCCCATTCTCTGACGCGCAGGCTTGGTGGGAAATCAGCCCTCCTGTCTCGTGCGAAATCCCGGTAGGTCGCGCGACTTCGACATGCGGTTCGCGTCAGCCGCGACTTCCAAGACAAGTGTCTTGGAAGTACGCGGCCGGTGTGATCGCGGTTAGTCACCAACTTCCAAATAGCCTTCGCGTTTCGGATCGAGGTGAAGTTGCACGCAGCGCTAGCAGTCAAGCGTGCTCGTCGTCGCGGCATGTCTGCCAGAAGTGCATTTGACTGAAATTCCACGGGCGAACAATTGATTTCACCAATGAATTCTCATAATGTCGCGCACGGCTGCTCGTTTTTTTGAGCCGCAAGAACAGTTCCGCATCAAGCGGGCGATAGACCGCTATTGGTTGGGGAACGTCAATTTACGCGAAGGAGCGTGCGATGAGCTTCAAGTTTCACCATATGAATTTCTGTACCGATAATCTTCCGCGCTTGACGAATTTCTACAAGACGCTGTTCGAGTTGGGCACGATCAACAACGCGACACACACCGTCATCAGTGGCCAACGCGACGATCGCGCCTACACCGGAAAAGTCGATTTTCTTACGGACGGCGGCATCGAATTCCATTTGGCCGAGCGCGACCTCGACACCGGTTTCAAAATGAAGAAGCCCGTCAATCCGATGGGGCATGGTCATTTGTGCTTCCGCACCGACGACATCAAGACGTTCATGCGTAAGTGCGACGAGCAGGGCATTCGTTATTCGGATTATGGCTGCTGGGCGATCCCCGGCTGGTACCAGATCTTCCTGCAAGATCCGGATGGTCAAGTCGTCGAAGTTCATCAGACCGACGTGTTTTCAGCACTCTAAAACAAAAAAAACAGGGAGGAATTCTCATGCATAAAAACAATAACGTAAGCACGACTGCCAATGCCAGCAGCACAAATTCGCGCCGCGATGCACTGAAGCTATTGGCCGGCGTCACGGCCGCCCCACTCGTTCCAAATACGGTCTGGGCGCAGGGCACCGACAAATTCAATATGAAGGTGGCGATCTCCATACCAGACAGCCATCCGACCGTCGTGGCTTTGAAAGCCGCTTGTGAAGAGATCCTTAAGCAATCCAATGGCCGGCTGACCATGGAGGTCTATAGCAATGGCCAGCTCGGTTCGGACACCGACACGGTCGCGCAGGTGCGCTCGGGCGGGATTGATTTCGTCTGCACGGCAAACCAGATTTGGGGCAATTTGGTACCCGTCGCCTCAATCAACGTCGTGGCTTTTGCCTTTCCGGATTACGCAACGGTCTGGAAGGCAATGGACGGAGATCTCGGCGCGCACATTAGAGGCACTTTCGACAAACTCAATCTCGTGCCTGTCAGCAAGCTTTTCGATCATGGCTTCCGGCACATCACGAATTCCGTGAAGCCGATCAACTCCCCAGCCGATCTTGCGGGAATGAAATTGCGTGTGCCCGCGAGCCCGATCTTGACTTCGTTATTCAAAGGTCTGGGCGCGTCACCGGCCAACATCAGTTTCGGCGAACTCTACCTTGCCTTGCAGACCAAAGTCGTCGATGGCGAAGAAAATGCCTTGCCAACGATCGATGCCGGCAAGTTCTACGAGGTGCAGAAATACTGCTCGTATAGCTCCCACGCTTGGGACGCCTTCTCACTCGTCGGCAACAAGCGCAATTGGAACACGCTGCCGGCAGATCTGCGTACACTTGTCACGACGATCATGGATGCCCATGCAATCAAGCAGCGCGCGGCACACGAAGAACTTAATGCAAAACTTGAGGCAAAGCTCAAGGCGGCTGGCATGGAGTTCAACCAGATAAAGGATTTCGCGCCGTTCCGCGCCGCTCTGCAGAAGTCAGGCTATTACAGCGAGTGGCAAGGCAAATTCGGTCCCGAGGCTTGGGCACTGCTCGAGAAGTATACTGGCAAGCTCGCTTAACATTTGAGCGTGGGTCCGGCACTATGTCGGGTCCATGCTTGCCTTTGGCTGACCGCAGGCCGCGAATGCCACACCGGCATTGGCGAAATAATTGCGCGCATACGCAATCGGATTTTGCCTAATGGATCACCGCATACATTTTGAAAATCCGGCCGTAACGACGGCAAAGTCGGTCTGGTATCGGCGTGTCTCGCAGGCAGACCGCGCCTTCGCTTGGCTCACCGAAGTGCCGGCCGGCATTCTGGTCCTTGCCGAAATTGTTCTGTTGTTTTCAGGCGTCCTCAGCCGATACGTGTTTCATAAACCGTTGACGTGGTCGGATGAACTCGCGTCCATGCTTTTTCTCTGGCTTGCCATGCTGGGTTCGGTCGTCGCGTTCCGCCGCTCGGCGCATATGCGGATGACGGCTCTGGTGTCGTTTGCACCGCGCCATGTCAGCGAAGTGTTGGAATACATCGCGGTGGTGGCCGCTCTCTTCTTTCTCATCGCGATGGCGCATCCCGCTTATGAATTCGCCGTCGAAGAAATGATCGTGATGACGCCCTCCTTGGATATCTCCAATGTGTGGCGTGCGGCGGCTTTGCCAACCGGCATCTTTTTGATGCTCGCGGCTGGGATCTTGAAATTGGCTGAAGCCAGCAATTGGAGACCCGTTCTTATAGCGGTGGGCCTTTGCTCGGTGGCCGCCGTAGGTCTCTATTTCCTGCAGCCCGTTTTCCACGGGCTCGGCAATTGGAATCTGTTGATCTTTTTTGTTGGTCTCGTGGCGGTCCTAGTGTTCGCAGGAGTTCCGATCGCGTTCGCATTCGGTCTCGCCACCTTGGGTTATATCGCCTTCACGACGTCGAGACCGACGATTGTGGTGATTGGACGGATGGATGAAGGAATGGCCCACCTCGTTCTTTTGTCAGTGCCCCTGTTTGTGTTTCTTGGGATCGCACTCGAATTGACTGGCATGGCCAAGGCCATGGTACGTTTTCTCGCAGCGCTGCTGGGCCATGTGCGTGGCGGCCTGTCATACGTTCTCATCGCGGGTATGTATCTCGTCTCCGGCATCTCAGGCTCGAAAGCGGCCGACATGGCTGCGATCGCGCCCGTACTGTTTCCGGAAATGCGTAAGCGCGGCATGAACGAAGGCGAAATGCTGGCACTGCTAGCGGCAACGGGCGCGCAGACCGAAACGATCCCGCCGAGCATTGTGCTCATCACCATCGGTTCGGTTGCCGGCATATCCATTGCCGCACTATTCGCGGGCGGTTTGGTCCCAGCCCTGGTCCTTGCCGCACTCCTCTGTTGCGTCGTTTGGTGGCGAAATCGCAATGTCGATGTCTCAGGGATTACACGTGCGACTTGGCGCGAAATCGGCATAGCACTGGTGGTTGCGTTGCCTGCGTTGGTGCTGCCATTTATTATCAGAGCAGCGGTCGTCGAAGGCGTTGCGACCGCCACCGAGGTATCGACGATCGGCATCGCATACACGCTGTTGGCGGGAGCGTTGATCTATCGGCAGTTCGACGTTAAACGACTTTGCTCGGCCCTCGTTGATACCGCGGCGTTGTCGGGCGCGATCCTGCTCATCATCGGTACGGCGACAGCAATGGCGTGGGCGTTGACCCAATCGGGATTTTCGCGACAACTGGCGTACGCGATGACGCAGTTGCCCGGAGGCGCTGCTGGTTTTATGGCAGTATCGCTGGTGGCATTCATTATCCTGGGAAGCGTTCTCGAAGGCATCCCAGCGATCGTGGTGTTTGGCCCGCTCCTATTTCCGATCGCCAAACAGTTCGGAATCAACGAGATCCACTACTCGATGGTCGTGGTGCTCGCCATGGGTATCGGCTTGTTCGCACCGCCGTTTGGAGTGGGTTACTACGCGGCGTGCGCGATCAGCCGCGTGAGCCCGAACGCTGGAATGAGACCGCTTGTCGGATATATCGTGGCTTTGTTCATAGGCACAATCATTGTTGCAGCCGTGCCCGGTCTTTCAATTGGTTTTGGCAAATAGGTGATTTATGGCGACGTATTTTCTGACGGGAGCAACCGGATATATTGGCGGTTCGGTCGCCGCCGCACTTGTGAAAAATGGTCACGAAGTCAAAGGGCTTGTGCGCACCAAAGAGAATGCCGCGCGGCTTGCCGAACGCGGAGTGATCCCGGTGTTGGGTGACCTCGACGATTCCGACCTCTTGGCGGCCGAGGCGCGCGCATCCGATGGCGTGATCAATACCGCCAATGCGGACCATTCCGGAGCGGCGGCGGCGTTGATCGCAGGGCTCGAGGGTTCGAACAAGCCATTGGTTCACACCAGTGGATCGAGCATCGTTGGCGATGATGCGCGCGGCATGTTTCGCTCCGACAAGATCTTCGACGATAACACCCCCCTGATCGTGCACCCAATGAAACAGGCGCGGCGCGATATCGATCTCATGGTACTTAAGGCAGCCGAGCGCGGCATCCGGTCGGCCGTAATATGCCCCAGCCTGATTTATGGACTGGGTGATCTTGGTCAAATAGTGCGTTAGTGTTTTCGCTCCTGATCGGGATCGTCGACCATTGGTGGTGACTTGGTCGAGCACTTTGATTTCGCTGTCAGTCAACGCCAGTTGCGGCGGTGCA
>JANLPY010000657.1:0-3136 GCA_031367505.1 Hyphomicrobiaceae bacterium
GCATCATGTGGGTTCTCAGACGATGAAATGTCGTGGCTTGAGGACGCCCGCCGAGCGATTGCCAAGGCGAAGGGAGGTTGACCGACACAGGCAGAGCCGCGCCGATAAGGCGCGGCTTCGGTCCAGTGGTGCCAGAGCCAGGTCAGGCGGGAAGCGGAAACCGCGCCGGAAGGTGGCATGAACTACGGCTATGCAAGGGTATCCACAGACGGCCAGAGCGTCGCGGCTCAGGTGGCGACACTGACGGCCGCCGGAGCGGGCAAGGTGTTCCGCGAGGTGGCGAGCGGGGCGAAGACCGATCGCGCCCAGCTTCGCCGGTTGCTCGACCAACTCGACGCGCACGACGTGCTGATGATGGACCATCTTGACCGGCTTGCCCGCCCGATCCGCGGCCTGCTGAACATCGCCGCCGTGATTGCCGGACGGGAGGCGGGCTTGCGGTCATTGGGCGACACGTGGGCGGACGTCACCATGCCACACGGACGACTGATGATCGCCGTGCTGGGCGGACTGGCGGACGTGGAGCGCGACCTGATCCGCACCCGCAGGGCCGAGGGCCGTAGCCGCGCCGAGGGGGCGACACTTGCGGAACTCGCCAAGAGCTATAACGTCGACCGCACGACGATTTCGAGATTAGCCGGACGAAGGGTGCATTCACCGATGACGCCCAAGGTAGGTGGTTGGCGTTCCAGCATCAGCGGGTGGTGCTTTATGCTGTCCATTTTCCTTGTGCCTATTGCCTTGGTTTATAGCTGCGTTCATAATGACAAACGAACTGACGTGGACAAGAAAGCGGCGGAAGCAAAACGATTAGAGCAATTAGAGCAGGAAGCTTCATATTTTGCGACACCCGAACTAGCACGCGTGGAGATAGAGCGCCGTCTTGCACTCAGGTTAGTCCGTTACGGACGCACGCTAGTCGCAAATAGCGGCGATGGGCTTCATACAGTCAGCGTAGTGCCGATCAGTATCCCTTGGATAATATCATGTGACATTCTTGGCCTAAGAGTGGAATTAGGAAACTCCTCATCGGGTGAGAATTCTATCGATTCCATGTTTATAACCATTATTTCGATAGAGCGTGCGAGCTTCTTATCGCTCGAAAAATGCAAGGAAATTGCCCCAATTTTCGGGAATATCATGACTGCTATTACCTATGCTCCGCCGGCTCTTCGCTAGGCAGAATGGGGTCACCACACGATCTGTCCAAATCTTCCCGTTAACAAGAAACGCATACAAAATCAGCCATTTAATGGCCGCGACTCGATGAGATGGGAGCAAGGGCTCCCTGATTGGCAACGATGAGGTATCTGAGCGTTAGCTGGTTGAGATAGAAGGAATCTGGCCTTTTATATCCGTGAGTACATGGTCAAGATGAGATTCATTCCTAAGGATATCCCGTCGAAAGGCGGCCGGCTTGAGAACGGGCTTATGGCTGATCCCATCGTAGACTGAAATTATTACCCGGTTGCCGTAAGCAGATATTACCGCTTCGCCCCTACGCGGCTCAAAAGCTCTTTGCACCCTTTCGCCTATGCACCTGTCGGTAAGCATTACAACTCTCCCTCATGACGGCTGGTCGTCGTGCAGCATGTTGTCCTGTGCGTGCGGTCCGCGAACAAAGCTGATTTCAGCTGCGTGGGTTGGCGTTCCATGATTCACATTACCCGCATCTCACCTGTATGGAAACATACAGGACACACTACTGCAAGGCTGATCACATGCAAGTGATTTATCGAGAGCGCCACCGATCATTGTCTCGCAGCTTTAGCCGACGGTTGCACAGGCCACTTTCGAGTTACCATAAAGCCCATTCTGCGGTAATTGGCTGTAAGTCGGTGAATTCAACTCCCAAGTGAGACTTTCGTGCGTTATCGAGTGGTTGCACACATCTCCTCAGGACCAACGCCGATCCTCGGTTTCGAGGTCGGTTAGCACTTTGCGGATGGCGGCGGCCCGATCTCTTCCAGTGTGTCGAAGAGCGTCGGAAACCAGCCGTTCCCTGGCGCCCGGATCTAGGATGGCTGTGTTCAGGTGCCGCTCAAGCGCGGCAAGCTGTCCCACTGGTCGAACGACGTGCGGCACTTGTCCGGTGCCCGGTTGTTTTGGAAGTGCCGATCCTAATAGCGGCGATGGCCCTTTCCCCGGCATCTTGCGTACGCCGAACCGGCGTCTGAAAAACGGGCCAACGGATAACAACCCAAATACCGCAAGGAAGACCACGATGTAGTTTAAGAAAGCCGGATACAACGGAGCCTCCTTGACGTTGCCCCCGTCAAGGCGGACGCGCGACGGGTGGGCGTTGTTATATTCCCATGGTGCGCGATGGGCAAGACGGCGGCATTTCCAGGATGCTAGGCAGGGACGACGGCTTCAAGGGCTGCACTACTCGCACCGGCAAGCCGGCGTCGCCACTTGACCTCGCCACCCTTGCCCAGCGAGAGGCATTGGTGCCGTGTGTCGCTGGTCCTGTCCGCCGCCGGGGTGACATTTCAACCTTGCGCCTGCCCCAGCTGTTATATGTGATAATGTCCTTTATCATATGTAAGAAGGATGGCAGGATCGGGCGGCAAACCCGATTCGGAGTCCTTTATGGATTTGACCCCTCTCATCGGCCCCGCTGTCGTCGCGGCGGTGATCTCCAGCATTGTCTCTGTCATCGGCATGTGCATCTCTGCCCGCAATGCCCGAAGCATTCATACCGAGAAGCTTGCCTTCGATGAGAAGCAGGCCGACCGGCGGATGACATCCGACATTGCCCTTGCTGAGAAAAAGCTCGCTCTCGATTACGATCTTGATGTCAAGAAGCGACGTGCTGTCCTGGCGGAAGAGGTGCTTGCCGATTTCTATCAAGCACGCGATATCATTCAAGACGCACGCCACCCTGGAGGTTATGCCAGCGAGGGAAGCACCCGTCCAAAGACCGACTGGGAGACCGACCGTGATGCAAGTTTGTTGGATAGCTATTACCGAACGACGGAAAGGCTGCTGACGAAAGCCGATTTTTTCGCGCAACTCCATGCCAAGCGGTATCGCTTTTTGGCGTCGTTCGGCCCAGAGACCGGAAAATCCTTCGACGAGATATTCCAGGTACGCCATGAGATGAATGTTGCCGTTTATATGCTGATTACGACCC
>JANLPY010000658.1:0-4445 GCA_031367505.1 Hyphomicrobiaceae bacterium
CGTTGCCATCAATGCCAAGGATGGCAATGGCTCTGACATGGGAGGAGATTCGGCGCCACTCCCCGCTGGCTCCTCTAATTTTCCGATGGTAGCCGGCATTCGCGCTTGGATTTCTTCGATGGTCTCAAATACCCGGTCCGCTGGCAGTCGGCGATCGGCCGCGCGAGGCTTTCGCTTCTTCAGTGTCGTCTTCTTTGCTTGTCCGGATGACAGAGGTACCGCGCGGACCGTTGACCGCTTCCGCAGGGATTTCGCGGGCTTCGCGAGGGGCTTGGTCGAATTAATTTTCGCCATCATTCTCTCCACCTATTCGATCGCCAGTCTCGTGGCTCCGGCCGCATAATCGCGGTAAACTCCTGGGATACCTTGAAGTTCCGCGGCGCTCTTCGCGCCCAATGTTCGCTTGTCGCCACGTCTTCAGAATGCGCTTCGTCAGATGCTGGATCCCAGGCGCGCATGATCAACCGCCGAGAGCATCGCCGTGCTCAATGTGAAGCCCGGGCCGAGCGCCATCAACATCGATTTTGCCGGCAGCCCGGCCTTGATCGCCCGCTCGAGTACGAACAGCGCCGTCGGCGCCGACATGTTGCCGTAGCGAGCTAGGACCGCCCGCTCGTGGTCGAGCGCGCCGGGGCCGATGGCGAGGGCGACCTCGATCGCCTCGATGACCTTGCGACCCCCGGGGTGGCAGATGAAGCGATCGATATCACTCCGGTCCAGCCCGTGGCGCTTCAAGATTCCATCGACGGCGGGCGCCAACTTTTCCTCGGCAAAGGGCGGGATCGAGCGATCGAAGATGACGCCGAACCCTTGCGGGTCGACGCTCCAGCCCATGATGTCGAGGGTATCGGGCCACGAGTGCTCATCGCCGCCTTCCAATTGTGCGAGGCCGCCTTCACCTGTCCGCACGACGGCGGCCGCCGCACCGTCAGCAAACAGCGCCAGCGCCAGCGCGATGATGTTGGCCGTCGTCAGCTTGTCGATGCGAACTGCGAGGCTGCAGAGTTCGACGGCAACCACCAGGACATTGCTGCCCGGATTGACCTCCGCCAGACGGCCCGCCAGCGAGAGGCCGGTGACGCCGCCGGCGCAACCGAGCCCGAACAAGGGAACACGTTTGACGTGTCCGCCGAAACCAAGTTCCGCTGCCGCCCGTGCCTCGAGGCTCGGGGCTGCGATTCCGGTCGAGGAAACCGTCACCACCGTATCGACTTCGGCCGCCGAGATCCCAGCTTGCTCAAGCGCCGCACGTGCGGCTGCAACGAACAATTCGGTGGCGGCCTTCAGGTAGACCTCGGAGCGGTCGGCCCAGGTATGGGATTCCTCGTACCAGGCGTTGGCGCAGACGGCATGGCGGGTGTCGATGCCCGCGTTGGTGAAAACCGGCTCCAGCCGCTCGAATTGCGGCATCCGCAGGCCAAACACGCGACGTGTCCGATCGGCTACCACCGCCTGGGTCGCAAAGTTTGGCGGCACCGCGGTGGCGATGGAGCGCAGATGGGCACGTTCGCGTATCATCAATAATGACTCCCGTGGTGGACCGAGGCCGACAGCCGCCAGCGTGCGGTCGTTCCGGATGGGGTTGAAGCCTAATGGGGTTCCCTGCACGTTCTTGGCTTCTTGCACTGAGGTCTGAGTAAGCCTACTCGTAACTCGGTTGAGAGATTTGCCATCAATTACGCAACTCGCACGTAATAGCGCATAGTCGCCTACCGGCTTTGCGAGGAAGCGAGCCCCGGCGGCATATGGGTGGGGACGGGCCCTCCCGATATAAGAACGACTGCGGTGGCTGGATGCCGTTGATCAATGAGCCATGCCAGATCCACTCCGGTCATAGCACCGGGCATCTGCACATCGCTCACCAATGCGGCAACATCCCGCCCATCCAAAAACGGGCGCAGGACGGCGGTTGCATCGGCGGCTTTCAGGCCTTCAAAACCTCCTTCGCGCAAGGTATCTGCCGTGCCCATCCTGACCAGAGGCTCGTCATCAACAACAATTGTCGACTCGGCGTTGGTCATTCACAAGGAAACGCCGATGTTCGACTGTCGTTCCGCGCCTTTTGCTCACGGCAGCATCTCGGCACCACTGATCGCCAAGGCGTTGGTTGGGTGATGTCGATGTGCAATACGTCTGGGCCTAGAACCAAAATTTGCGCCACCAGCCGCCACTTCAATCTAGCTCATTGATTTTTCTAGGTTGTTGCGACCTACCAAAACGGGATCAATGAGCACTTGCATCAATCGTGGTAAAATCTCTGCCATCGGCACGCATTGATAAGATTTCATTTTTTGCCACGCTAATCCGATCTTCCGCCTTATGGCGGCTGGTGCGCAAATTTTGGTTCTAGGCCGACACAGCGTCAGCCGGCGGTTAGGAGCGCGCGAGCCTCTCGTCTTCGTCGACGACGTCATCAGCAGCTTCAGAGAGGGCCGATCAAGCGCCGGAATTCGGCTTCGGGCACACCATAAGAAGCGCCCGCTGCGCGCTCCAGCCGCGCGCGGTCGAGAATTTGAATATAGCCACGCGTTGCTTTGATCAGACCATCACCTTCAAGCAAATGCAGTGCATCAGTGACGCTCGAACGCCGCACGCCGAGCATCATCGACAAGAAGTCGTGGGTGATCGGAAATTCGTCTGTGTCGAGGCGGTCCCGGCACATGAGGACCCAACGGGCTAGCCGTTCCTCGACGACTGAGCTGCCGTTGACCAGAGCCGACTGCGCCGTTTGCGTCATGAAAACGTGGACAAAGCGTAGCATCAAATTTCGCATAGCCGGGCGTTGCTCGACAACGCCGAGAAATGCCTTCGACGTAAGCTTCAGGCCGGCGCCGGCGATCTGAATGTATTGATGATGCGGCGTCTGGTCCGAGCCGAGCAGCACGGTGCTCGGCCCCATGCCGTCGCGGCCGTAAACGCCGACTTCAATGCTGCGGCCGTCGGCTTTTTCGGCGACCACCGAGACCATGCCGCTTTCGATGAAAAACACATCGAGGATGGGCCTGTTCGGGATCGCGAGAACAAAGTCACGATCAAGTTCGACAGGCTCCAGGTGCGCGGCCAGCGCGGCGAAGTCACCGGCCGAAAGATGCGCCAGCAGGCGATTGCGAACCGTGGATTGGTCAAGCATGGCGGCAATCTCAGCAACGATTGACTGAAGCGCGCGCCTTTCAATGGCGGACGAAGTCCAATCGATGGGCAAAAACTCCGCAGTTTTTAACTGAATTGGGTGGTGTTGACGGGTTAGGTACGGTACCGCACCAAAGCTTCAAAGATGACAATAATCGTTTAGCCTCGGTCCTACGGGTTGCGGGACCCGTCGCGCGTCGCGCTCCCTCGCGAAGGCGTAAAATCGGGCAGGGAGCCAGAGGGCACTCTTTCTCCCCCCGGAGAGGCGTGACACCCTGCCCGACGACGGGGTGCGCGGGATGCACCCCATCAAGAAAACAGTTCGCGCTCCCGCGTTGTACAGCAAATCAATGGCTTCCACGGCCCGGGGCCTCGGGAAACACACTCAGGAGCCGCGCCACTCGGCTGCCCTCGTTTGGGCTTCTGCCCGAGCCTCGTCCGCCCGTTCCTCGATCGTCGCTGCGTCGAGGATGGGAAGTTGCCGTCGAATATCCGGAATGATGATCGCCGCGATCGGATCATGCTGGCTTGGTGTTGCGAACCACTCTTCGACGGCGTGCGGGAAGCCGGGATCGGATACGAACTTCAAATGACGGAGTTCAATCTCGCCGATGCCAAATGCGTCAAAATCCTCCGACCATAAAAGTTCCGCCCGTCCTTCGACATCGGCAATCCAGTTGCCGTCGACCGCGAGCTCATATGTAAATGCGTGCCACATAGATAGGCAACGAGCTACGGGCCCTGCGGTTCCGATCTGCGATCTTCCAGTTGGCCTTTCGGGCCGGCGTTGACTTTATGCCGCGGTGTCAATCATTAGCACGCTACCGTACAGACTTTTGAAAGCTCTGGTGCAAGACAGCAGGCGAGCGCAGGAATGGTATTGCAGCATCTTGTTCACCGTAGCTGTGTCAACAAGACCTTTCCCGTCGATCATTGTTTTTTGCTGCATCCTTCGAGGATTGATCGACGCTCGGGACATTCGCGCAGTCGCTCTCATAGCAACACTGCGCCCCCTTGATGATGCGCTTAGCCGCGCCGCGAGGGTGTCCTATGGACACAACGATCCTGCACGGCCGTACCATCCTCATTATCGAAGATGAGCCGCTTATTGCGCTCGACATCGCTGACGCTTTCCAACGCGCCGGTGCGAGAGTTGCGGTCGCCCACTCGCTGGCCGCCGCCAGAACCCTTGGCAATGATACGAGTATTAGCGCTGCCATCATCGACTTCGGTTTACGTGATGGCGATGCAAATGAGATGTGTCTGCGGTTGCAGAAAAAGAGCGTGCCGTTCGTGCTGCACAGTGGTTACGACCA
>JANLPY010000668.1:0-5157 GCA_031367505.1 Hyphomicrobiaceae bacterium
GTGCGTATAGTTCCACTGTCTTCATCCCCCACCCTCGGCCGACGCAGGCACAAGAGCTCTATCTGCCGCACTTTCACTCCGGCGGCGCGACCGAACAAATCAGCCGCTTCTGTGAGGGATTATTGCTCCGGCTTTTACACCACATACCGCGCTGCCAGCGACCCAAGCTGAGGGATAGCCTCAGATTGAGTCAATCGCGCCTGCTTGCTTGGCGGCGCGCGACGACGATTTTCGTTGCTGAGTAACGACCGGGGAATGTCGAGAAAACGCCATCTTCGGAGACTGCGAATCAGTCATGGTCCCCAACGTCGTTCAATGACGCCGAAACGCTCACGGGACTGTTATGCGATCAAGCGGACGTTATCCACCACTCGTCTACAACTCGGCCGCTGCGCTCGTCGGCGTTATACTCATGATCGTAGTGGTTCGCTCGTCGATTGTCGCTTCGTCGACGACCAAAAATTTTGACGTTGCACCGCTTAGCTCGCCGGAACCTACGCCCAGTGTCGATCGGCTCGCCTTTGTGCCGCCAGGCACCTTCATCCAAGCGGACAGGGCCACACGTGAATCGCAGCTACGACCAAGTATTACGCCGAGTTCGGAAGCCGTAGGGTCTTGGTCGGCAGAGATCCTGCCCGCACAACTCGCCCCAAGTTTCACACTGTTGCCTTCGTTTCGACTGCCATGGCAGACGGCGCTGCGCACGGCACCGCGACAAACCTATGCTCTCAAGGCCCGCCTAGCCGCGATCGCACCAACTGCGAGCGTTAGGCTCGCCGCCAAATTTGAGGCTGCGAAGGCCGTCTGGCCGCCCGATCAGGTCGCCCTCATCGCCATCAAGGACGAGAAAATTCTCGAGCTGCACACGCGGACGAACGGTGGCACGTGGAGCCTCATTCACCGCTATCGCGTCCTGGCGGCGAGCGGCGGCATAGGGCCCAAACTGCGCCAGGGCGACAAGCAAGTGCCGGAGGGCGTATACGGCATTGCGTTACTCAACCCGAATAGCGCCTATCACCTCTCACTTCGCGTCAATTACCCGAACGCTTTTGATCGCCAAACGGCAGCGAAAGATGGCCGAAAAGATCTGGGTGGCGACATCATGATCCACGGTAAAAATTTATCGGCCGGCTGCCTGGCTATGGGAGATGAGGCGGTTGAAGAGTTGTTCCTGTTAGCGGCCCAGACCGGACTATCGAATGTCAAACTCGTCATCGCGCCAACCGACTTTCGCGTGGCTGGTCTTCCGGCGCGCGATTTGCGCCAGCCGGAGTGGGTGCCCAAGCTCTACTCAGAAATCGCCATGAACATGGCCGAGTTCAAGGCACCACCACGCAGCACGGGTCTACTGTCGTTTTTCATGAAATAGCGACCGCATCGCACTGTCCAGACAGTCAACCAAGTGATCACAGCACATCAGTGAACGGATAAAGTTCCGTCCCCTGACTGCGCCGGGGCACCATGTCTATTAAACGAGCCGGACGACACCACCAGCATCGAGCTGCAAATACTCGAGTTCGGTCGTCAGAAGACCGCTGCCATCGAGGAAGTTGATCGAGAACGACCCATCGATGTTGTGGACCACACTCGTGTCGGCAAGTGTATGCCCAGCAGCGTATAGGACGTCATTACCGGCGCCACCCACCACGGTATCGTGCCCGCTTGGCCCCGCCACGAATACGATTGTGTCATTGCCCGCACCGGCGATGATCGAGTCGTTCCCAGCGCCGCCGTAGATCGCATCGTCGCCATTTCCAGCGTCGATAAGGTTTGAACCGGTACTGTAGTTTGCGGCCAAAACGTCGTTGCCATCGCCGCCGTATAAGGTGGCACCCCCGGCGCCATGCACGTAGATGCCGTCATTACCGGCGCGCCCATACAGCGTATCGCCGGCACCACCGAAGATCAGGTCATCGCCCAATTGCCCCAAGACGACGTCGTCGCCCAGGCCGCTGTAGATCGTATCATTGCCATCGGCACCAAAAATTGTATCCGAGCCACTACCGCCATCGATGCTCAGACCACTAGAGCCTCCGCCGATAATGTAGTCATCGCCTCCGCCACCGAGGATGGTGTCTGCACCCGAACCGTAAATCACATCGTTGCCCGTGCCGCCGTCGATAAATCCCTGCCCGCCACCTTGATGATAAATATAGTCGTTGCCGGAACCGCCATCGACATGCAAGGCGCTCGTGCCGACACCGTTCAAGACGATGTAGTCATCGCCAGTCCCACCTAGAATGGTATCACTGCCGGTTCCATAGACGACGTCATCGCCTGAGCCGGCATCGATGAACGAAGCGCCCACTCCCATATGGTAAATCTTGTCATCGCCAGTGCCGCCCGCAAGCGTGTCATGCCCAGCACCGAAGGCCACGATATAGTCGTCGCCTATTCCTCCGATGACGCTCGCCGACCCGTCGCCCGTGACAAATACGAGATCGTTTCCGGCACCGGAATTGATCAAATCGTCGCCGTTGCCACCGATGATGGTGTCGGCGCCCTCGCCAGAGAAAAGCGTATCGGCACCTGCGCCATTCAATCGGATGAAGTCGTCGCCGGAGGACGTAACTGCGATTATCGAGTGGCCCGTTGTCGTTAAATTGACAGCAAAACTCGAGGTCGCGATGATCGCCAGATTTGCAGGATCGGAGGCATCGAAGCGGTCAGTGGTCCCTGTAGCAATAACGACCTGCCCAGCGCTATTTCCCGGCGCAACAGCCTCGTCGACACAGACTGTACTCGTCACCGGATTTAAAAAAATGCCCGCAGCATCCAGTGCTGTCAATGCGTCCAATCGGGAAGAGGCGACCATACCATCGGTCGCAAGAACGGCGTCCAATTGAGGACGCGTTAGATTGTAGACTGACATTTACTACCCCACGCAACGATACTGAATACGCTGGCAGCACCAATGCTCGCCAAAACCACGCCCAACTAGGCGCGTCCGTTAGAAAATGAACTTGGTGCCCCACATTTTGTTAGCCATTAATTCACCAAGCTTCGAATTGAAGTCAACGCTGCAGCGCCACAATTATTCCTTCACACAATTTAAATAAATTGCGAGCGCTCTATTTGTCCTAATTGAATGACGATCATTTAACTGATCAATTACCGAGCAGCGCCGATCGGTCGTCGCACCACGCTGCATCAAACAAAAACAGGGCAGCCGAAGCCACCCTGTTTGCAAACGATGTATGCGTTATCAACCGATGTGTACGTACTGGCCGTTCTGATCCAAGACGTTCTCGACATCGCGCACGATGACCGATGAGCCGCCGACGAAATTGACCGAGAACGTACCGTCGTTGTTGTTCACGATGCCGCCAGGTCCGGCCACAACCGAATGCCCCGCCGCATAGAGAAGATCGTTGCCAGCGCTACCATCGAAACGATCGTTGCCGCCACCGGCGACAACAAGCCCAGCCTTCGTGCTGTAGATGAAGGTGTCGTCACCCGTGCCACCAACGACTGTGTCACTGCCTGCACCGCCGTAAATGGCGTCGTTACCATCACCGCCATCCAGCAGGTAATTTCCGCTGCCGGTATTACCACCGAGTACGTCGTTACCAGCTCCGCCCATCAGCGTTGCGGCATCTGCGCCAATTACGATCAGGTTGTCGTCTCCTGCATCGCCCTGCAGCAGCCCGCCTCCGAGGTTGAAAATCAAGTCATCGCCGTTGCCACCAAATAATGTATCTTGGGCACCGGTGAAGTTGATCAGGAAGTCTGCGCCCTCGCCGCCAGAAAGGGTGCTGAAGCCCGCGCCAACATCATAGAGGCTATCGTTACCATCGCCACCGGCGATAGAAGCATGTGCACCATACCCGACCGCAGTATCGTCGCCAGTACCGCCGAGGATGGTATCGAAGTCGCCGTTACCCGACATGAAGTCGTTACCAGTACCACCCTCAAGCATCCGGCCGCTACCGGCAAGTCCATGCGTCGCGTTATTGTCGACGAGATAATCGTCACCAGCACCGCCAAGCAATGTGTCGGCACCGACGCCACTGAATATCGTGTCGGAACCAGTGCCGCCATCGAGCAGTCGAGCACCCGATGCTCCATAACCAAAATCGGAACCGATCAAGTAGTCATCGCCGCTGCCACCCAAGATCGTGCTGCCTGCACCGCGCCCGATATAAATGACGTCGTTACCCGCATCACCATCGACACTCAGCACGCCGTTGCTGCCAGCGCCGGTGAGCCCGGTTGCGATAATGTTGTCATCGCCGCCGCCGCCATTCACCGAATCGTTGCCATCACCGATGAAGATGATGTCGTCGCCGGTGCCTGCATCGACGTTGACGCCTGCGCCCGTCGCGCTTCGGCTGATCAGATAGTCGTCACCTGTGCCACCGAGAATCGTATCATGCCCAACGCCAGTGATGACATCGTTGCCGGATCCGCCGTCAAGCAACGAAGCGCCAACACCCGCGTGATAGATTTGATCGTCGCCAGCGCCACCGAGCAGCGTGTATTGCCCCGTATCGGCCGCTCCACCGGCGATGATGCGATCGTCGCCACCTGCCGCATCGACCAGCGTCGCGCCACTGCCACCGACAAAGACGAGGTCGTCGCCGGCACCTGAGTGAACCACGTCCGCGCCAGCACCGCTCACGATGGTGTCATTGCCGGCACCAGAATAAAGCGTATCAGCACCAGCACCATTCAACAGAATAAAGTCGTTACCCGTTGAAGTGATGGCATTTATTGCAGATCCTGTCGTCGTCAGACTGACGCCAGCACCCGAGGTTGCGATTATTGCGAGATTCGGCCCCTGCGCATTGAATGTTTCGGAAGTGCCGGTAACCACGGCGACTTGCTGGGTGGTTGTCAGCAGCACTGCGCCGTCCTCGACACCCGTCTTCCCGGACGGCAAAGCGGTAAACGCAGTCGTCGCATCAAGCGCCGTCAGTGCATCGGTAATCCCCCCTCCAACTAATGGGATTTGAAGGTAGAATTTTCTCGGCCCTGAAAGGACGAGGAGGTTCGGATGCGCAAGAGCAGGTTGTGAACCGGCGTGCAATTTTGACCCCGCGTATTGCCTCACGGAGGAATGTTACTCGGGGTGGGTGTGTTCGCCGGTCGCATTTCTGTTGATGTCAGGGGCCGATCTTCTGCAACCTTGGCAGCAATCAGCTGAAGCGCGGTCTT
>JANLPY010000671.1:0-20199 GCA_031367505.1 Hyphomicrobiaceae bacterium
CTACAGACGACCGCAATGGTGGTGGCCGAACAAATTGTGTCGGGCGCGGTGGCGGGCGCCGGTGCCGCACTCGACGTCGGGCGGACGCTGTCGACGGCGATCAAAGGCGAGCCGATGTCGGAGGGCTTGGCCCTGGGGCATGTGGTGCTGCACGAGCCACGCGTCGTTGTGACGAAGTTGCTCGCGGACGATCCGGCCGCCGAAGTGCTCAAACTTGATGCGGCGGTTGTAAAGCTGCGCAGTAGTCTCGACGAGATGCTGTCGCATGAGACCCTCGCCATGGCCGGCGCCCATCGCGACGTGCTCGAAGCCTACCGCATGTTTGCCAATGACAAGGGCTGGCTGCGGCGCATGCGTGAGGCCGTGAAGGAGGGCCTGACTTCGGAAGCGGCCGTTGAGCGCGTCCAAAATTCTACGCGATCGCGCATGTTGCGTCAGAACGATCCCTATTGGCGTGAGCGGCTACGTGATTTGGACGATCTGTCGGATCGGCTATTGCGGCTGCTTGCGGGCCGGGAAAACGCCGCGCGCGAGAATTTCGATCTGCCGCTCGATACCATCCTGGTCGCCCGAACCATGGGCCCCGCTGAACTGCTCGACTACGACCGGTCGCGACTGCGTGGACTGATTATCGAGGATGGCAGCGGCCAAAGCCACGTTGCAATTGTCGCCAAGGCGCTAGGGATCGTCGCCGTCGGCAATGCGCGCGGTTTGATCGAACGCGTTTCAACCGGCGATGCGGTCATCGTCGATGCTGAAACGGGTGAAGTCCATCTGCGGCCGCCGGCCGACGTAATCGCGGCCTACGCCGATAAGGCACGGTTCCGGGCGCGCCGGCAGCTGCAGTATCGCGCATTGCGTGATCAGCCGGCCGTGACCAAGGATGGCTGCACCATCGATCTTCGCATCAACGCCGGTTTGCTGGTCGACATGCCGCATCTGGTCGAGAGTGGAGCCAACGGGATCGGTCTGTTCCGCACCGAGCTACAGTTTATGATTTCGGATAATTTTCCGCGGCTCGAAAGACAGACACTCACCTACCGCCAGATTCTGGAGGAGGCAGGTGATAAGCCTGTTGTCTTCCGCGCACTCGATATTGGCGGCGATAAGACTCTGCCGTACTTACGTCAGCCAAAGGAAGAGAATCCAGCAATCGGCTGGCGCGCGATCCGCATGTCACTCGACCGGCCGGGCTTGTTCCGTACGCAAGTGCGCGCACTGCTGCGAGCGGCTGGAGGGCGCACTCTGAATCTTATGGTGCCAATGATATCTTCGGTCGCCGAGATGGATGCGGCACGCAGTTTGATCGCGCACGAACAAGCCTTGATGATCAAGCGCGGGACATGGCCATCGCCGCTTCATGTCCGTATCGGGGCGATGGTCGAGGTGCCGAGTTTGCTGTTCGAACTCGACGCGTTGATGACGCGCGTTGATTTCGTGTCGGTTGGCAGCAACGACCTGATGCAGTTTTTGTTTGCAGCCGATCGCGGAAATAGTCGCGTGGCCAACAGATACGACGCATTGTCGGTTCCCGCATTGCGTGCGCTACTGGCGATCGTCGAAGCCGGAGAGAAGCACGGTAAGCCCGTTACGCTATGCGGCGAACTCGCGGGCCGACCGCTGTCGGCCATGGCCCTCATCGGCTTGGGTTTCCGGTCGATCTCGATGTCGCCAGCAGCCATCGGTCCGGTTAAGGCGATGCTTCGTTCGCTCGATGCCAGCCGGCTGGCCGAGCGCATGAACGAATGGCTTGCGACCCGGACCGGTTCTTTGCGTTCGGACCTGCATAGATTTGCCGAGGGCGACAGCATCGAATTGTAGCCAGGATCGGACGATCTGTTCAGCTACTTCATGTTTCGTGGATGCCTTGCGCTATGATGTCCGTACCCGCCGAAAAGCTAGATCGCCTCGTCCAGCGTTGGGATGCGCTGCAGGCCCAATTGTCCTCGACCTTGACGCAGACGATGTTCGTCAAGCTCTCGAAGGAATTTGCCGAGCTCGGGCCCGTGGTCGATGCCATCCGTTCACTGCGCGCGAGCCAAGCGGAGCTACGGGACCTCGAGGTCATGCTTGCTGAGCCGGGTCAGGACCGTGAGATGGCGGCGATGGCGCGGGAGGAGAGCGAAGCGATCAAAGCGCGGATCGAACAACTCTCGCACGAATTGAAACTTCAGTTGCTGCCCAAGGATGCCGCTGACGAAAAAAGTGCCATCATAGAAGTGCGAGCAGGCACTGGTGGTGACGAAGCCGCACTTTTCGCGGCCGACTTGTTTCGGATGTACACGAGGTATGCGGATTCGAAGGGTTGGAAGGTGGAAATCATCTCAATGTCCGAGAACGACCTGGGCGGATACAAGGAGATCATCGCGTCGGTGACCGGTAAAGGTGTGTTTGCGCGGCTCAAATACGAATCCGGCGTTCACCGCGTGCAGCGTGTTCCGGCGACCGAGGCCAGCGGGCGCATTCATACGTCGGCGGCAACCGTCGCTGTCCTGCCCGAGGCTGAGGAAGTCGACATCGACATCCGCCCAGAAGACATTCGCATCGATACGATGCGGGCATCGGGGGCCGGTGGCCAACACGTCAATAAAACGGATTCGGCCGTGCGATTGACCCATATCCCGTCCGGAATCGTAATCGTTTCGATGGAGAAGTCTCAGCATCAGAACCGTCGTCTGGTGATGCAGGTTCTGCGTTCTAGACTTTACGAGGCCGAACGCGACAGGCTGGCGACCGAACGGTCGAGCGCTCGCAAGGATCAAGTGGGCTCCGGCGATCGTTCGCAACGAATACGCACATACAACTTCGGCCAAGGCCGGGTGACCGACCATCGCATAAACATGACATTGCACAAGCTCGACGCGATGATGGAAGGTGCGGCGCTCGACGAGTTGGTCGACGCACTGACCACGGATGCTCAGGCGAGCCAACTCGCCGAACTTGCGCAATCCTCGACATGATCGTCGCTGAAGGGAGTGCCCGGGTGGAACTTGCCATCGCACCCGATCAGCCGGTGGGAGAGGCCTATCGGTCAATGACCCGCGCCTTCAAGATCGCTGGAATTGATACAGCGGCACTAGACGCGCGACTGTTGTTGTGTGTGATCCTCGAAATTGACGCTGCGGTTCTTATCGCCCAACCTGATCGACCCGTGGGCGACAAGGCAGCGATGGTTGTGGCCGCCGCCAGCCGGCGCATTGCGCGCGAACCAATCTCGCGAATTGTCGGCTATCGCGAGTTCTATGGGCGCGATCTCCAAATTTCTCCCGCGACGCTTGACCCCCGTCCCGATACCGAGACACTCGTTGATGCAATCCTGAATGTTGCTCGATCGCCCGAGTACGCGGCCAAGCCGTTGCGACTGATCGACGTCGGCACCGGCTCGGGGTGCCTGCTCGTGACGCTCCTCGCCGAGCTGCCAATTGCCACGGGAGTAGCGACCGATATCAGCCAAGCGGCACTGGAGATCGCTGCGCGCAACGCGTCGACGCACGGTGTTTCGTCACGAATGGAGGTGCGAATTGCCGACGCCCTAGACGGGATCGATGAAACTTTCGACATGCTGGTAAGCAATCCACCGTACATTCCGAGCCTTGAAATTTGCACTCTGCAACCCGAAGTTAGAGACTTCGAACCGATGGACGCCTTGGATGGCGGGCCAGATGGTCTAGCAATTTACCGCCGCATCATCGGCAGGCTTAATATAGTTGTTCCAGTGGGTTATGCGTTTTTCGAGATTGGCAAAACCCAAGCCGGCGAGGTTTCAACCCTGCTACGTATTGCCGGACGCGATGCCCGGTGGCCGTTGGCGACAGTAACCAACGACATGGCTGGGCATCCCCGGTGTGTTGCGCAAAAAACACTGCGTTAATCTTGAGCCAAATAACTATTGGAATCAGTCGCCGGTCACGGTAATGTCTAATTCGTCGCATTGAACAAAAGCGTTCGGACGTTGCGGCCCGGCCGTTGCATTAATATGCACCGCGTTATTGCGGATCGGCTTACAGAGGCAATTCCGATCGACGCATCGTCGCAATAGTCAGAGCGCTTCGCTGAGCGTACAGGGCTTCGGGTGCCCGCTCGCATTTCAGGACACAGATCAAATCGATCAACGGCGGCGAATGGTAGAATCGGATAGGTCGGCTTTGCGGGCGCGAAGTAGGCACATTTATTTAGCGATGCGTTCGGCGCCGTATGAGCGCGTGAGGGGAATTTGGCAATCACAATTGTAATCGGGCTGACGATGCGACGAGCATCGGTGAGCCTTGAAGCCGGCCTAGCACAACGAGATAACTCCAGCGTTGAGAATGGAAGCCTATGAGGCAAGGACAGCAGAATCGCAGGGGCCGTGGCCGCCAGAACAATGGCGGGCATAACAGCAACCAGCACAACCAACACAACCAGAGCAATATCAACAACAACCGCAAGGGCCAAAATCCGCTGGCTCGCAGTTATGAGTCGAACGGCCCGGACGTCAAAATTCGTGGCAATCCGGCGCACATCGCTGAAAAATACACGACCCTGGCACGTGACGCACATTCGTCGGGTGATAGTGTTTTGGCCGAAGCATATCTGCAATACGCCGAGCACTATAACCGCATCATCATGGCTTATCGCGAGCAGCAACAGCAGTCGGGTGAAGGTCAGTATCGACCGCGTACCGCTGGTGAGGCCGGTGAAGGTGGCGGTGAGCCGCTGAGCGGTGACGATGACGGTGACGATCAGAGCTCCGGCATCGACGGGTCGATCCGCGGGCAAGAGCCGCAGCCTGGTATGTTCGACGCGCCCAATAACCGCTTCGCCGATCGCCAGTTGGATCAGCCCGTTCGAGAGGATCGTGGCCAACGCGACGACCGCCCGCAGCGGGGCTACGATGATCGTCAGCCTCGCCGGAACGACGGTAACCGGAACGATGGCAATCGCAGCGAAGGTAATCGCCCAGAGGGCGGCCAACGTGAGGGTGGCCAACGTGAGGGCAGCCAGCGTGAGGGCAGCCAACGTGAGGGCGGCCAGCGCGATGGCGGCCGACGCGATCGGTACGGCGAAGGTCAGCGTGGTTATAACGTCAATCGAGATGATCGGCGGGAGCGCCTCGATCGTAACCAAGGTCAAGATCGCAGCAGCGGTGATCGCCCTAATCAAGAGCGTTCCTACCAGGAGCGCCAAGGGCAAAACCGGCCGGCGCAGGATCGCCCGCATGATCGCGATAGGTCCGGTCAGGAACGATCATCGCAGGACAGACCGGCGTTCGATCGGCCAACTCAAGATCGGGTTCAGGGCGATGCCAATCCGGTGAAGGTCGATCTCGAGGCGGCACCGATGGCACCCGTTCGTGATGAGTCTGCACCGGCTCATGACGTTAGTTTTGCTATTGATGCGGCGCCGGCACACGTCGCCGAGCCCGTTGCTGTGACGAGAGAGGCGCCAGCTCCACGCCGGCGCGCAGCGGCCGCCCCATCACCCGATCGCTTTGCTGAAGGGGTGCAGGAGCAGCCAGAGTTTTTGCGGCGCCCCGTTCGGCGTCCGAAGCGGGAAGCAGCGGCACCGGCTATCGAAACAGGAGATGTCCCTCCTGACGCGCCGTCTGGTAAGAGCGACGAGTAATTGCCGGCCTGGCGAACAACTGATCAGATCAGTACGACGCTGTCGGCGGGGGCAATCGACCCGCCGGCAGTTACAGTTGCGTAAATCCCGAAATCGCTGTGTCCCCATGTTCGCTGCAATTCGGCGGGCAATGCCATGTCGCGCTGGGCCGTAACTGGATCGACATTGGTCGCATCGCAACGCTGGGTGCGCTTTACGACTGCCAAGCGAGCATCGCCGATCACCAGTTCACGTGCCAGCCAATTCAACTCGGCCCACGGTTCGACCCCTTCAAGATATAGATTGGCTCTGAAGCGCAACCGGTCCACCGGCTTGCCTAACGTCCGTTCAAGGTCGCGCACTGACGCCATATTGACGATGTGCAGGCATTTCATGGCGACGTCCGAGAAGCTGTGATTGGGCGCGGATACGACCTTGGGCGCGCCGCGCAAGCTGTCCTTCATATAGGCTGCCATGAACTGCTCGATCATCGAGCAACCTAGTTTGGTTCGCAAATCGCCGCGCGTTACCTGCTTGCCCGAGCGAAATATGGTGAGTGTGTGCGTGGTGTCGTCAAACCGTGCATCAAGCGTTGCCAGCCGCTCGTCGCGCATCAGCATGAGGAAAGATATCTTTGACAGGTGACGCGGATTGCCGGGATCGAAGCGCCCTGGTCCGTTCTCGATCGCATAGGCGCGGTCAAGCGGGATCGTCTCGCCAGGCGAAAGCGTGACCTGGTCCATTGCTTGCGGCGTCAGACCCTTCACGGGGTAGCGGTAAACGCCGTCAACCGTTATGCCTGAATGGGATGACATTGTTGGGGCCCTGCATTGGTGCGGCGTCTGACACTGGCGTCCGCCCGGATGGCGATCAAGTGGATAGAGGTAGAGCACGTTGAAGATTGGATTGGTCTCGCGGCATTCAAGTCATCTGTGGTTTCGTCAAACCCCAAACGGTGATGGCGTAGTTGGCGATGCGAAATTCGTCTTGAATGCGGCCGTTGATGTGGATGCTCTAACCGTATTCGATGAGCCGGGCAAAGGGCAGATGACGACGGTGCCGGTCGATCGCCGAATTCTGCTTACCGGCGAGCCGCGAGGCATCAAGCGTTATTCGGTGGCCTACCTCAATCAATTCGGCACGGTCATATCGCCCTACCGGCACTGGGGTTATCGAGGGCGCTTGTTGCGCTCGCATGGCGGGTTGCCGTGGTTTTATGGGCTTGTTTTTGGGAAAACGGGCGTTCGCTCAGCACTGGATTTCCAGCAACTCGAACGGCGCGAGGCATTGCCGCGACGGCTGGCTATTTCGGCCGTCGTTTCCGGCAAGAAACAAACCCCGATGCATCGCCGGCGGCTGGCATTCATCGAGCTGCTGCACAAGCGCATCGGTGATCGTTTGATGTTGTTTGGAAGTGGTTTCACGCCGATCCCCGACAAGGCGGACGCGATCGATGCCTGCCGCTATCATCTCGTTCTGGAAAATAGTGCAGATGAGCATTATTGGAGTGAAAAGCTCGCCGATGCGTATCTTGGGTGGGCGCTGCCGGTATTCTCGGGCACTCCATCGATCGGTCAGTACTTTCCCGCAGGGTCGTACGAAACGATCGATACTGGTAATCCCAACGCCGCAGTGGATCGCGTCGAACGGCTACTGGCCGACGACCCGTGGCAAAGTCGTCTTCCACTTTTGCGGGAGGCTCGGCGGCGCATATTATACGAGCACAATTCTGTATTCATGACGGCAAATGCAGCGCTGCAACTGCCGCATGAGGGGATGACGACAAATCGATTGGAAGAGTTGCTCGGAAATGGCGCCGCGACACTACGAGGCCGCCTCCAACGCGCCCTTGGATTGCGGTGACAGTGCCGTCAGTCGAGCACCACTGTTATTCTCGAAACAATGGCAATGGGCCCGTATCAATAGTTGCTGGGTAATTTGACGGTACGCAGTGTTGCTGTGAAGCACCGCCCTGCTTCTCGCTGCTGCTTCCAATGCCTAAGCCCCATGTCTATAAGACAGGCGGGACGATTTAGGCCATATCAGTAGACTTACTTGGATGGGCGGCCGTTCTCGCGGGTTTGATGTCGTCGGGTTGTCGGGAGTAGGGACGTAGTTATGAAATGCAATCCGATCCGCTGGTTGTGGGGTCTCCTGCTACTGCCCGTTCTGACTGGACTGATGTACTGGTTCATCGGCAGCTTCGCTGGAATTGAAGCGAGCCTGAAGCAGCAATCTGAGGCCGCGCTGACGAGTGCCGGTCAGGGTTGGGCCACCGTTGCATTCGATGGCCGCAACGCAACTCTGAGCGGCCAAGCTGTCGACAACAGTGATCAACTGCGTGCTTCCGGTATCGTTCGAAGCGTTTGGGGCGTCCTTCAGGTCGACGATCAGTCGAAACTGCTGGACGAAGAAAAAAATTACGTTTGGGGCGCCCAGTTGCAGGCTGATGGGCGCGTGCGGTTGACCGGGTTCGCACCTGCGCCCGCGACACGTCAGGCGGTTTTGGGTAATGCCAAAGCAATGTTCCCGAGCCGGGAAATCGATGACCGGACCAAGCTTGCTCGCGGCGCGCCGGCCGCATCGGTCTGGGAGGGCGGCATAAGTTTCGCCCTGAAGCAGTTGGCAAGTTTGAAGCCGGGCGGACGTGTAGACCTTGAAGCGGCGAACCTGCAGATCGAAGGCGAGGCCGATGACATCACGGCTTATCGCAATATAAAAGCGGCGCTGCAGAATGGCTTGCCCCCTGGCATCCGTCTTCGCAGTGACAAAGTCACACCGCCTGTGGTCAAGCCATATACCTGGGGAGCCAAGTTCGCGGGCACCCAAGTGCAGCTAACCGGTTTCGTGCCGAGTGAGCGGGCCCGCGATGATATCTTTGCCACCGCCAAGAAAGCGTTCCCAAGGGCAGCAGTGGTTGATCGGCTGCAGATTGCTGCGGGCGAACCCAAGGAGTGGCTGCTAAGTGTGCTCGCCGGTCTCGGCAAGCTTGGTCGTCTGGAAGAAGGCAGCATCGAGTTTCGCGATAGTGAGATCAACCTAACCGGGCTGGCGGCTGATGGCGCGACCGCGGATGAAATTCGGCGTGGATTGAAGTCGGATGTGCCCGCTTCGTTCAAAACGTCGGAAGCTCTGCGGATTAAAGAGGTGCCGCTCAAGACCATTGATCCGTTCACGACGTCGATAACGTCCAGCGGTGGTCTCGTAACTTTGACAGGGTACGTCCCAACGCCCGCCGCGAAGGCCGCGATTGTCGAGACCGTGAAGGCGCGATTGGCCGGCCTGCGTATTGACGACAAGCTGGAAGTTGCGAACGGCGCAACGAACGGGTGGTTGACCTGCGCTCAAGCAGGGCTTGTAGGTCTTGGCCGGCTGGGCAACGGGCGCGTTCAAATGAGTGGACGCGCACTTACGGTAACGGGAACGACTGAAAGCGAAGCGATCGCGCAAGGCGTGCCGGTTGAAATTCTGAATGCTGCGGGGCCATCGTGTGACGCTGATGTAAAGGTCGCCTTCACTGGCATTACCGCCGCTGAACTAAAACGGCGCGCAGATGCGGCCGCCGCTCAAGCTGCGGCTGATGAAGCGGCTCGTAAAGCGGCAGCTGAAGCGGCGGCGGCAAAAGCCGTGGCTGATGCTGCGGCGGCCAAAGCCAGTGCCGCTCCCCCGGTTGTGACGGCAGCTCCCGCTCCCCCAGTCGCACCCGCGCCTGTTGTCACCGTTGTGCCGCCTGCGCCGGTCGCACCAGCGGTTGTGGCCACCCAGAAATCGCGGGCCGAAGCCAACAGTTGTCAGACGATGCTGACGCAGGTCAAGAACGAGGGCTCGATCCACTTCAAACGTGCCAGCGCAGAGCTCGACAACCAAAGCAACGTGACACTCAACAAGCTTGTTGAGGTCATGAATACCTGCAAGGCGGCGCGGATCGAGGTGCAGGGGCATACCGATGCCGAAGGTACCCCGGAACGCAACGCCAATCTGTCGAACCGTCGTGCCAAATCGGTCCTCGACTATTTGACAGCGGCGGGTATTGAAACCGCGCGACTAACGGCGGTCGGCTATGGTGAAACAAAGCCGGTTGCCGAAAACGATACCAAGGAAAATCGTGCGAAAAACCGGCGCATCGAATTCGAAGTCAAGGTCGACTAGCCGATTTTGCCAAACCGGCGATGGAATGTCTCATCGCCGCATCTCGAAGGGCATCTGTGGACCCAAAGCAGTCGGGGCCATGGACAAACTGATGCAAGGAGCTTGCAGCCGTGGATTATCTCGTCGTGAAGCTGCTCTGGTACATTATCGCTGCATTTCTCATCGGCGGTTACGTCGGTTGGGTATCCTGCGGCCGGGCCGAACGTTGAACTGAAGTAGACCTGCGCTTTGCGTTGTTAGACACCCAGTGAGTTATGATCGATGACAAGACTGATCCTCGAAACAGTGTTGCTTCTACTCGGCGCATATTTCCTCGGCGCTTGGGTTGCTTGCTTAGTCAAACGATCATTCTTCGCGCCCAAGGAAGCGGTGCCGAACTTGGGGAGATATGACGCTCCGTCAGTCGCTGCGCGAGCGACGGCGATTGCGCCATCGACACCGATCGCACCGCCAGTCCGGCGAGCAGATCCAAAACCAATCGCGATCGAGACGATCGAGCGAACATCGCCACAAGCAGCGGAGAACGCCGCTAGCCGTTTCGAGCAAGTCTTGACCCAGGCGCCAGCAGCCGCATCGGCGCCGATGGTTAAGCCAGCAGCGCCGCAGACTATCGCCCCAACGCCAGCAGCACCACCCGTCAATCGTACGGCACCGGCCGTGACGCCTGCGAAGCCGGTGGAAAGCGCAACGACAACGGCCGCCACCGTTGTTGCAGCATCGGCCGCGGTTGTAAGCGCGCCAGTTGTGCCGGTCGCAAAAGCGATCACGCCGTCGCAGCCATCAGTTCCACCACAGAGCAGGCCGGTTGCCGCGTCACCCCAGCCTTCGCTTCCGGCGGCGTCGAGTTCGTCTGGACCCGCCAGCGTTGCGGCACCCATTGCGCAAGCGGCCGCCAGCGTTGCCGATGAATTAAGCCGCATTCGTGCAATTGATCCGGCGATTGGTGCAAGTTTGATCAAGCTCGGCGTCGCACGTTATCGCGACATAGCGGCATGGTTGCCGGCTGACGTGGCGAGGATCTCAAAGGCGCTGGGGTTCAGTGGCCGGATCGAGCAGGAGAATTGGATCGAGCAGGCGCAGATACTTGCCCGAGGTGGGGAGACTGCCTATGCGCGCCGGAAGGATCGTGGCGAGACGACAATAATGGCGCCAGAGACGAACCTGCCAGCCACCGCGCCAATCGTCGCCGCACCAAGCGCCGCCGCTTCTGTTGGTGCGCGGCCAACCGTCGTAGTGCCACAATCGGCACCGGTCGCCGCAGCGGCGCCAATCTCAGCTGGAGCATCGTCCGTTGTGTCGTCTGGGCCCGCGATGCTTCCGCGTGTCGAAGAGCGCGCCGCATTTGCCGATCAACCCAAGGTACAAGCCGCACCGCTACCTGTTAGTCCGGCGCCCGTTGCACCGAAGGCCGTTACGCCCGCGCCTGCCGTCCATTCGCCGCCCGGTGGCGAGCCGGGTCTTGCAGGTGCTGCAGCATCCGCTGCGGCCGCCGGCCTTGGCGCTGCGGCATCCTCTGGTCGCGATAATCTGCAACGTATCGGCGGTATCAACGCCGAGGTCGAAAAGCTGCTCAATGCGCAGAGTGTGCTCAGATACGCCCAGATTTCAAGTTGGACGGCCGCCGATGCGATGCGTTTCGACCGTCTCCTGGGGCAAGAAGGACGTGTGAAGCGGGAGAATTGGATCGAGCAAGCGCAGATGTTGGCGCGCGGCGGCGATACTGCGTTCTCCCGGCACTTTGATCAGCGCCAAGCGTCGGCTGCGGCGGGTTCCGCGGCTGATGCCGCCCGCCCAAGCCGGTTGTCAGATGCGATCCGCGATACGGCGGCAAAAACCGTTGCTGAACCAGTCACCGCACGGGCCCCGGATCTGTCGGCCTTACGTTCCGTCCGCTCGGAGGCATACACCGGAGCCGGACAGTCATCAGGATCGAGATCGGCTCAGCCGGACGATCTCAAGCGCGTTCGGGGCGTAGGCGTGCTGATCGAGAAAAAATTGAACTCGATGGGTGTGACCACCTACGCACAGATGGCCAATTGGTCCGCGTCGGATATTGACCGGGTTAGTCAAGTGCTCGACTTCCGTGGGCGCATAGAGCGCGAGAACTGGGTTGAGCAGGCGCGCATACTGTCGGCTGGTGGGCAGACCGAATTTTCACGCCGCGTCGATCGCGGTGAGGTCGAAACCAGCAAGATCAAGTAATGTTCGCGTCCGCGTGAAGCGAGCGATGAATGCGTTTGCTTGCTCGGTGCAGACGCTCGGTCTTACGCGACTCAGAACGAGTGTTGGTGCGCTGGAATAGGGGCCAGAAGCGCACGGTAGCGCGATCATCTGATACCTTTGATCAGGCGTGGCCAGCGTCGCTTACAAAGTGCGACATGTCGATGCCGATCAACGACATCGCCTGATCGTACTTCAGATCGATATCCTGATTGAATACGATTTCTGGGTCCGCCGGACAATTCAGCCAACCGTTGTGCTGGATCTCAGCCTCGAGCTGCCCCGCGGCCCAACCCGCATAACCGAGAGCCAGCATGGCCTTGTCTGGGCCGTTGCCCTTGGCCATAGCCTTGAGGATATCGACGGTCGCGGTCAAACTGATACGAGGATCGATCGCCATTGTGTTGGTCGCGGCGAAGTAGTCGGCACTGTGCAAAACGAACCCGCGTTTGGTATCGACCGGTCCGCCGACGTGCACTTGTTTGACCAGAATTTCGGGTGGTACGGTCTCAGAAGCGTTTTTCGAAACGATCCCGAGCTGTGTCAAAAGCTGTGGAAAACTAATGTTCTTGGCGCGCTGATTGACGATCAATCCCATCGCACCATCGGCCGAATGCGTGCAAACGTAAATGACCGAGCGTGCAAAGCGCTTGTCGGTCATTTGCGGCATGGCAATCAACAACTGACCGCCGAGATAGCCGCTTTTGTGCACACGGCCGCGCCCGGGCGCATCAGCGCTAGGCGATTGCCTCAAGCCACCAAACGGACGGCGATGCAATACTTTTCGAACTCGTGTCATGATCAAAGACTAGCGTCCAGGGTCCGGCTTGTGAAGACTGCATCTATGCAAACGGTGGCGTCGCTGAACGGTTGATCAAAAAGTCTTAAACACGTTCTTCATCCACTCCTTGTTGGCCGATGACGGCCGGGTCTCCACCATTCGGCCGACAACTTCCGCGCGAATTGGCCCAAGGTCCTCTTTCCTTTTGACGATCAAATGCGATTTGCCTTCGAACCCCAAGTGGATGTTGGTCTCGTAGCCATAGACGTCATTGAAATATTGGATCTCGCCGGCATCGGTGGCCCATGCCGTGAAGTAGGCAATGTGAACGGGAAACTTCTTGGTCAACTGTGTGTCGGCAGCTTCCGGCGCCGCCGGTGCCAACTGTGCCCGCACCTGTGCGGCGCTCCAACCGCGGTCATTCTCCATCAGGATTTCCGCCAAGCGCACGGGATTTCTGACGCGGATACAACCATGGCTGAATGCACGGCGAGTCGAGTTGAAAAGCGCCTTGGCCGGCGTGTCGTGCAGGTAAACCGCGTGCTTGTTGGGGAACAAGAACTTCACGATCCCGAGAGCGTTCGCTTCACCCGGCGGCTGGAATACGTGGAACGCGCGGATATCCGTTGTCGACCAGTCGACTGACGCCGGATCGACTTCGCGGCCGTTATGGGCAATCCGCAGCCCTTGCCTGGCCAGGGCCGCAGGATTGCGAGAGAGTGCCGGCAGAAGCTCCTTCACTTTGATGGAATCCGGAACGTTCCAAGTTGGCTTGAAAACAACCGTTTCCATCATATCCGAAAAGATCGGCGTCTGCGTATCGACTTTGCCGGTGATCACGCGTTCGGTGTGAATGACCTCGCCATTGCGGACTAGCCTGAACTGGAATTCCGGCACGTTCACCATGAGGTGCGTCGCGCCGAGGTCCGTTGGCATCCAGCGCCACATTTCCATGTTCGCCAAAAGCCTGCGGACGCTGCCGGTCTCGACCGCAAGATCAGATTTACTGCGCTTGCCCTTGTTGGGTGGTTCTGGCGATAAGACTGTTTCAGCGGTGGGAATTTTCGCATCCCGCAGTGTTAGGAATGCCTGTCGCAGCTTCTCGAATTGCGGATGCTGCGGATGTAGTTTGCGCAGATAGGCATCGGGATCGGCAGCGGCCGTCACTTCGTCGAAAACGCGCTTCGGCGGCAGTAGTTGTGCACGGCGATCAAGATAGCTCGAAAGTTGCGTTGGATCCATACGCCCGCCGCGGGCATGGCGCGCGTATTTCAGCGCGGCGATACTCAACTTGAGTTCGAGCTCGGCCAATTGTTCGGTGTTGGCGTCGGACGAGGGCACGGCCGGAAGATCGAAATCGGAGGATTTCAGTCCCCAATCACCGGCGTGTTTGAGCTCAGCCAACAACGCCTCACCGCGAGGCGTGAGTGTCTTTTCGGCTGTCCAGATAGGCTTTGCGCCATCGATCCCATAGGCGCGCTGGATAACCAGGCGATCATCTTTGCTCAGGGTCGAGGCCAAGCGGGTGAGACGCTGGCGTACGCCCGCAACGATCGGGTCGATCAGGACGACAGCGACAGCCGGCTCGGTTGGCGTCTGGATATTGGTTTCAATCGGCGCGGTGCTAGGGGCTGATTCGTGTGGCGTGACTTCACTCGGCGAGGTTGGTTCGTTCCCCATCTCGACTGGCGCATTCGCGACGTCTGGAGCCGGTATCGGCAAGTCTGCCGGCGTCGAGGCGGGAACCTCAGTCGTTGGCGGCACCGGCAAGGTGTCCAGTTCGACGCTCGTAACCTCGGAACTGGCCGTTGTACTGCCTTCGGCGGTTGCCACGCCGGTTAGGACGCCCAGCGATAGCAGGGTTACCACCGAGGTTAAACCGAGGACCGATCGAAAACGCATGACTTTACTCCAAACAAGCCGCTCGGACGCTGGCCGACGGCTTCGTGGAAGAACAGCCTGACAATTGGGGCGTAGCCACGGCGGCGCATGTATTGTCGAATGGCTATGATGCTTAAATCGCAAAAAGCGCGGCGATTTCTCGCCACGCCCAGATTTCCTTACTGATCAACCCGGTTCATCAGCTTGCGTGTTGCTCAAGACCATAGTCTTGCATCTTGCGATAAAGCGTCGAACGACCGATCTTCAGGCGCTTTGCGACTTCGGTCATGTGTCCGCGATAGCGGCCGAGCGCGAGGCGGATCATATCGGCTTCCATGGCTTCGAGCGTCCGGATTTCGCCGGTATCGTCGATCGCCGAGATACCCAGCGAATTGCGGGTCAAACTGCCTGCAACAGAGATTGTCTGCGGCACTGCCTGCTCGGCACCAAGTACGGCTGGACCGGTGTACGCCGGCGCTTTCTGCAACACGGTTGGCGCTGCTGGCATTTCGGCGGTGAATCCTTCGACGTGCGCCGCAATCTGCGGGAACTCGGAGACCCCAAGGACCGGGCCATCCGCCAGCACGACTGCGCGGAACACCGCATTCTCCAACTGGCGGACGTTGCCAGGCCAGCTGTAGCTTGTAATCAAGCGCTCGGCGTCTTCGCTGAGGCCACTGATGCGCTTGCCTTCTTCTGCAGCGAAGCGTGCCAAGAAGTGCGTGGCCAGCTCCGGTACATCATTGATGCGCTCGCGCAATGGCGGCACAAAGATCGGGAACACGTTGAGGCGGTAATACAAGTCCTCGCGGAACTTGCCCTCTTTGACGAGTTGGATCATGTCGCGGTTGGTCGCCGAAATCAGCCGGAAATTGACCTTGATCGATTTCTTGGAACCAACCGGATCGATCTCGCCTTCCTGAAGTGCGCGCAGCAACTTGACTTGGGCTTCCAAAGGCAACTCGCCGACCTCGTCGAGGAACAGCGTGCCGCCGTCGGCCTCCTGGAACTTGCCGGTTCGTTTGTCGGTTGCGCCGGTGAACGAGCCCTTCTCGTGGCCGAATAGAATGCTCTCAACCAGGTTCTCAGGGATGGCGCCGCAGTTGACGACGATGAATGGCTTTCCAGCCCGCTCGCTCTCACCTTGGATGGCGCGTGCGATGAGTTCTTTGCCAACGCCGCTTTCACCTTCGATCAAGACGGGGATGTTGGAGGCGGCGGCGCGCTTGCCGAGCGAGATAACGCGAGCCATTCCGTCACCTTGGACGATCAGGTCGCCAAAGGTCAGCGTACCCTCGACCTTTTTCTTGATGCGCACGATCTCGCCGGCCAACGCTTCCAATTTCAGAGCGGTGCGCATCGATACGTCGAGGCGTTCGGGACTGGCCGGCTTGATGACGAAATCTGCCGCACCGGCACGCATCGCCTGGATCGCGGTATCGATCGAGCCGTGTGCGGTCTGCACGATGATCGGTGGAACGCCGGGTTTGGATGCTACGCGATCGAGTACGCCCATGCCGTCAAGGCCGGACATCACAAGATCGAGAAGAACGAGGGAGATTGAGGACCGCTCGGGGCCTTCGAGAATGGCGACGGCCTGCTCGCCGGTCGAGGCTGTGCGGACTTCGAAGCCTAGTCGCTTGATGGTCTCTTCCAAAAGGCGACGTTGTACGGGATCGTCATCGACGACAAGAACGCGCTTGGTCATGGTGTACTCGGACTGACGCAACAGATACGTGCCGGGCCGGGTGGTAGGGTGGATCGCTCGATTGATCCGTTTCCGTACACTCAGTGATCGGCAACTCACTCAACACCATCGAGATTGCCCCACAACCGTAAATGAAGCGTTTAGAGGCTGCAGAAAATGTTGCGATTTGGGATAGTGCGGCGGGGTGGATGAGTAGGCCCGCTCCCGCACGCTGTTCAGTTGTGATAGGATGACGGGATGAGTTGCGATTGTCTCAACAGCCGAGGTCAGTATGTCTCAGAATGTAGTCAAGCCCAGCAAGAGCCGGCGTTTATTCATGCAACAAGTGGCGGTAATTGCAGCCGGAATTACGACGCTACGCTTGTCTGGCATGTTCAATTCCCCGGCTCGTGCACAGGCCCAGAAGGCAATCGCAAAACCAAAATCTTCAATACCGCATCAGGCGATCATCGACGCGGCGAAGTCGTGCATTTCCAAAGGTGAATCTTGCCGCCGTCATTGTATCCGCACGATCCGTTCGGGCGATAACTCGCTACAGGACTGCCTGCGCGCAATCGAGGCGATGCTCCCCGTTTGCCAAGCCATGAGCCGGCTCGCCGTCAACAACGCATCGCGTCTCAAAGACTTGGGTAAAGTCTGCCTCGATGTGTGCCGCGATTGTGAAGCGGAATGCATCAAGCACGCAGAACATCACGCCGAATGCAAAGCCTGCAAAGAAGCCTGCTCCGCGATGATTGCGACGTTACAGAAATTGTTAAGCTCGTGAGTGCTTCGCGGGCGCGAAACATGCATTAAAGTCGGCATTGTCAGCCGAAAGTCAGGCAAATGGTGCGATGTTGATTAGTTAATGCATGCACGGATTGATCGAAGCGGATGCGAAAAACTGCACCAACAAGAAGAACGCACGTTTTGATCGTGTTGACGGTTCTTGCTGTCCTTTTGCCGGCCGTCTCGGGTTTCGCCAGTGGCGGAGGCGGGGGAGGAGGAGGCGGCGGTGGAGGTGGAGGTGGAGGTGGTGACGGAGGTGGCGGCGGGGGAAGTGGTGGCGGCGGTGGCTCGGGTTCGTCGGGTGGCTCCGGCTCCTCTGGCTCTGGCTCCTCGGGGTCTGGCTCTGGCTCGTCCGGCTCCTCGGGATCGTCGTCGTCGGGCTCAGGTCACTCTGGTTCTGGGCATTCCGGTTCTCGGGGATGCGAATGTGGACGCGGGACCAACGGGCGATCTGGCCGAGGCGGCCCGGAAGGGTACGGGAAATCGCAAGCGGACATCGTGTCTCGCGCTGAAGCCCGTGTACCCGGCGATGTCATTGGCCTTTCGTTCGATTCATCGGGCGATACGCCCGTTTACCGCGTTCGCATTATCGATGAAAAAGGCCGGTTAATACGCTTGCGGATGAACGCCCGTACAGGCGAAGTCTTGAGTATCGAGGGTCGGTGATGAAAATCCTAGTCGTCGAAGACGAGCAGTTGATCAGACGGGACATCGTTCGCGCATTGTCAGCAACTGGCTTTGTGGTCGACGCGGTCGATAATGGCAACGACGCGTGGTTCCGTGGCGACACCGAAGAATACGATGCCGCCATTCTGGATCTCGGGCTGCCCATGCTCGATGGATTGTCGGTTTTGAAACGCTGGCGCGCCGCACGCCGCACCATGCCCGTCATCATACTGACGGCGCGAGGCACCTGGCGGGAGCGGGTGGAGGGCATTGATTCTGGTGCCGACGATTATCTACCGAAGCCGTTCGAAATGGACGAGCTCCTTTCCCGGCTGCATGCGATTATTCGCCGGACTGCGGGCCATGCGGCCGCAGTGATCGAATTGGGTCCCGTCACCATTGATACGCGCCACATGCGCGTTTCAGTGCACGGCACGCCTGTTTCATTGACGCCCTTGGAGTTCCGCCTGCTGAGTTATCTGGCGATGAAACCGGGCCGTGCTGTTTCTCAAATCGAGCTCACCGAGCATCTGTATTCGCAGGATTTTGAGCGCGATAGCAACGCGATCGAAGTGCTTGTCGGCCGCCTGCGACGGAAAATGAAAGTCGATATCATCCAAACGCGCCGTGGCTTCGGCTATATGCTGAACGAGGCGAAAGCCGACACGTTAAATGCGAACAGCCGGCCATGAAATTCAACTCGCTACGCACTCGGCTTCTCGTCGCGGCGGCCTTCTCAATTCTGATTGCGATTGCACTCGCGGGGCTATCGCTTGCACAAATATTTTCGCATCACGTCGAAGTTCGTATTGAAAGCGAACTCGACAATCACTTGCGGCAGATCGCGGCGCTTGTGGAGGTGGATAGTGAGGGTGCGATTACGGTTTCAGGTGTCCTGCCGGATCCACGTTTCGAATTACCGTTCAGCGGTCTCTATTGGCAAGTCCAGGAAAACAACACCGTTGTTGCGACATCGCCGTCACTGGGCGACGAAAAGTTGGATTTGACTAAGGCGTCTCCAACCAAGAGCAATGTTCCAATCTGCATCGATGTGCCGGGGCCGCGCGACCGCCTCATCGCACTCGTGGTGCGCGATGTAACGATCAACCATCAGGGACGTGATCATAAGTTACGTTTAGCCGCGGCGATCGACCATTCCGAAATTGACAATGCCGTATCGGCATTCAGATCGGACTTGGCATTTTCACTTGGCGTGCTTGGATTCTGTCTGATCTTGGCGGCGTGGGCACAAGTTGCCGTCGGGCTCAAGCCGATGCACTCGCTGCGCCAGCGACTGGCCGCGGTCCAGATGGGGCACGAAGACCGCCTCGTCGGCGCATACCCTAACGAGGTGATGGCGCTGGTTACCGACTTGAACAGCATGATTGATACGCAGGAGCGCTCCATCGTCAAAGCCCGCGCGCGTGCTGGCGATTTGGCGCACGGTCTAAAGACACCTTTGACTGCCCTGAATTCAATCGCGAGGGATCTTGCGCAGAAAGGCGAATTGGAAGTTGCACGCGAGATTTCGAGCCTCGCGAGCCGGATGCAAAATCACATTGGCCGTGAAATCGCCAGAACCCAAATCGCAGGACGCCGGCGACAGTCGTCCGGTTCACCTTTACGTCTGAGCGTCGAGCAACTCGTTAAAACGCTGCAGCGCGCGCCTCGCGGAGGTGCTGTGACTTGGAGCATAGAGATCGAGCCCAGCACCCGCATCGCCATGGATCGCGATGATCTGCATGAGCTGCTCGGAAGCTTACTGGAAAATGCGCTCAAGTGGACCACGTCGCGCGTGCGCATATCGGCGAGCGGCGCGTCATGCGAGGAAGTCTCAATCGAGGACGATGGTCCCGGCGTGCCTGAGCACCAGTTCGACATTATCAGGCAACGTGGCGCAAGCACGAGCCGTTCCAGCGATAACGCAGGCCTGGGCTTGGCGATCGCCGAAGACATTGCCGATGCATACGGATATCGACTTGCTTTCCATCGCTCCGAATGGGGTGGGTTCGGCGTAAAACTCGTGACGTCGAAGGGAGGGGTGGGGCACGCCCCCCAGTTCGCTGAAGCGGCGGAGTAACGCGCCGATAGTGCTCATCCATAACCTGTCAGTTTGGTGACGTCCGGTGTTGGCGTTCTGCCATCGAGCCTGTGTCAGTCTGCCTGTAGAGCTTCCGCCGATCGGTTGATGCGCGGCAGGGGCTTTTGGGATCGGTGGTGAGCTGCTGGTCCAGGGTGACCTAAACAGGAGAACCGGGATGATTGATCTAGAAAAGACCGATGCCTCGTAAGCATCCGGCGAAGCTTTCAATTACCCACAAGTGTCGCGAGGTGCCAAGCAGCGTCTGCTGAATAAAACTTGAATCGTTAGAATCGTTTGTGATTCATTGCTGAGCACCTGATTCGACAAACGGGGTGCTTCGTGGATGATCTAAACCGACCA
>JANLPY010000702.1:0-7700 GCA_031367505.1 Hyphomicrobiaceae bacterium
CACGTCACTCGGGTTACCGGGAGAATCGCGTATTGCTCTGTTGCTTCCGGACACCATCGATTTCCCGGTCTGCTTTTGGGGGGCGATCAAAGCAGGCATCACGCCAATTCCGCTCAACACGCTGCTGACGGCCGAGCAGTACGGGTACATCCTGGCCGATGCGCGCGTGAAAACGCTAATCGCCTCGCCGGCCCTCTTGGCGGCGGTTCAGCCAGTATTGAAAGAACTTCGCGACCTCAAGCACGTGGTGGTCGCTGGCGGCGAGGCACCCTCTTACGGCTTTTCACTTTCGACGGAACTGGCGCAGCACGCGAACACCTTCCAAATGGTCGAAACATGTGCCGACGAAACCGCGTTCTGGCTGTATTCGTCGGGCTCTACCGGCGCACCGAAAGGCGCGCGACATATTCACACCAGTATGATGGATACCGCCCGCTTGTACGGCCAGGGAGTGCTCGGCATCCGCGAAGACGATGTGATCTTTTCGGCGGCGAAGCTGTTTTTCGCCTATGGCCTTGGCAACGGCATGAGCTTTCCGATGTCGGTCGGCGCGACCACGATCCTGCTGCCTGAACGACCGACCCCCGAAAGTGTTTTCCGGATCTTGCGCGAGCATCAGCCGACGATCTTTTGCGGTGTGCCGACGTTGTATACGGCGATCCTCGCCAACGCCACCTGCACGCCCGACGCCGTCTCGAAGAATTTGCGCGCCTGTATCTCGGCCGGTGAAGCGCTTCCGGCCGAAATCGGCAAGGCATGGAAGAACCGGTTCGGCGTCGACATCCTTGACGGCGTGGGGTCGACAGAGATGCTGCACATCTACGTGTCGAACCGGCCCGGCGATATCCGCTACGGCACGTCGGGCACGGCGGTCAAAGGATATGAGATCAAGCTCGCCGACGAGAAAGGCCAGACGCCACCGGCGGGCGAGGTCGGTGAGATGCTGGTGCGCGGCCCGACAGCGGCCGATGGCTATTGGAACCAGCGCGAAAAGAGCCGTCGCACGTTCGAGGGCGAATGGATGCGAACCGGCGACAAGTACACCTGCTCGGCCGATGGATATTACACCTATGCCGGACGCACCGACGATATGTTCAAAGTGTCCGGGATCTGGGTTTCGCCATTCGAGGTCGAGAGCGCGCTGATCGGGCATGCCGACGTACTCGAGGCCGCCATCGTTCCGGCCGAAGATTCAGACGGCCTCACCAAGCCGAAGGCATTCGTCGTATTGAAAGACGGCGCCAAGCCCAGCGCCGCATTGGAAGCGACGCTGAAAGAACACGTGAAGGCTGCCGCCGGACCTTGGAAATACCCGCGCTGGATCGTGTTTGCGGAGGCGCTTCCGAAAACCGCAACCGGCAAGATCCAGCGCTACAAACTGCGAGACTAAACCGGCAGCGGGACATTTGCGATAGCGAACGCAGTCTTTTGACGTTCGGCAACGGTCGCCAAATCGAATCCCTCGATCTGTTCGTTGAACAGGCGGAACCAATTTTGCCGCGCATCCAAATGTAGAAATACGCCGCCAAGGCCGATCGCCGCGCGATCCATGAAGACGAATTCGCGCGGCACAGTGACCGGCCCTCGCTCTTTCAGAATTTTGTGCACGCTGAATGCTTCGCGCCGGCCATACTCGCCAGGCGTCGTGCCCTCGGCCAGGGTGCGCTCACGATCGTCCAGCAACGGCCCATAGATGAACCTCGCCCACATATTCATGGCTTCGATCACATCGCTGTTGAGCCCCTTGAAGCCCCAGCTTTCATAGGCATGCACGACGCGGGCGCGATCACCCTCCAACAACCCGTGATAGAGATCGACGACGCCCTGAACGAATTTGGTCGGGAAGGTGCGGATGCAGCCGAAGTCGAGCAGGTTGATACCACCAGGCCGCCCATCGGCATTGTCGAAGATTGTATAGTTGCCGAGATGCGGGTCGCCGTGGATCACACCGAAATGACTGAACGGATACCACCACGCCTGGAACATGGCACGCGCAATGGCGTTACGGTCCTCGATCGGTGCCGTCTTGTAGTCGAGCAGCGGCCGGCCTTCGAGCCAAGTCATCGATAGCAATCGCTTGGTCGAGATTTCGGGTAACACGTCCGGCACTCGGATCAGCGGGTTGCCAGTGAGGATGTGCCGGTACAGCGCGATGTGCCCGGCTTCGAGTTCGTAGTCGAGTTCCTCCCGCAGACGCGCGGAAATCTCCTTGATGATCTCCGACGTATCGACTGCCGCATCCATCCGCGCGTGCAGGCCGAATAGGACACGGAGTTGGGTCAAGTCTGCCTCGACCGCTGATTGCATGTCCGGATACTGCAGCTTGATCGCCAGTTCGCGCCCGTCGAGACCAACCGCCTTATGCACCTGTCCCAAAGACGCCGACGCCGCTGCCACCGGCGAAAAGCTGGTGAACTTTTCGGCCCAGCCGGTTCCCAGTTCAGCAATCATCCGGCGTTTGACGAAAGCGGGTCCCATTGCCGGCGCTTGCGACTGCAATTGCGCCAACTCGCGCGCATATTCCGGCGGCAATGCCTCTGGGATGGTCGACAAGAGTTGCGCGACCTTCATCATCGGGCCCTTGAGGCCACCCAGCGCTCTGGCTAGTTCTGCAGCATTCTTGTTGTTGTCGGTCTGCATGCCAAACAAACGCTGGCCAGCGACCCTAGCCGCGACTGCTCCGACATTGGTGCCGACCTTCATGTAGCGAGCCGCCCGCGCCGAAAATCGATTATCTTCGTTGTCCATCGTTCTCGAATGTCCTGAGGCCGGCGACGTGCCGCTGCCGTATATGTCGTAACGATTAGCCCGCACTTCCAGTCCTATCCAATACGCGATCCCGGCTGTGCGGATCAGCAGAAATAGGGTGGTGCGACATGACGCCGATCCTGTACCCTGGATCGGCTGTCCCACGATCCAGTCCCACGATCGCAATCGAGTTACCTTGCAACAACGGCCAAAAGCGCTTCAGGTCTCACCCAGCAAGACCGGCTTGCTCGGCTCACCCATGCTGCGAGCGGTGGTCGCCCTCGGCATCACGCAAATCATCGGTTGGGGCACGACCGTCTATGCGCTCGGCGTGCTCGCCAAGCCGATCACCGCCGGCACCGGCTGGAGGAGCGATCTGGTCATTGCCGGCATCACGGTTGCCCTGTTGGCGTCCGGCCTGGTTTCGACCGCGATCGGTCGCTTGATCGACGCACGCGGCGGACGATTTGTGATGGTAATCGGCTCAGTGAGTGTCGCGATTTTGCAAGCGGCAATAGCCTTCGCGCCGAACATCACCGTCTATCTCGCGATCTGGGCGCTCCTCGGCATCGCAATGCGAATGTGCCTGTACGATGCGGCCTTCGCCGCGCTGGTGCAGGTTACGCCCGAGCGGGGACGGACCGCGATTTCTTATCTCACGCTATTTGGCAGTTTCGCCTCGTCCATCTTCTGGCCTATCGGTTACGCCTTGGATCAACAGTTCGGCTGGCGAACAACGTTCTTGATCTTCGCGGCGGCGAACCTCCTCATTTGCGTGCCGTTGCACGTGTGGGGCTTGAGCGCGAGAGAGGCGGCAACAGCGATTGTCGCTTTGCCAACCTCGAATGCCGGCCGCTCGCCATTGAGCGACCCGAAGCCGTTTCTCGATGGCTCCGCCCGCGCCATTGCCATGGCCTTGTTTGCGGTCGTGATATCGGCATGCGCGTTCGTGTTCGGCGCGCTCGCCGTCCTGCTGCCGGCAGTGCTAATGGCAAGTGGCGTCAATGCGCGGGAGGCTGTGATCTTGGCGTCTATCAAAGGCGTCGCCCAGTTCGCCGGCCGCGTCTGCGACATCACCTTCGGCCGCAATCTCGGGCCACTAACCGTTGGCCGCATCGCGGTTGCATTTCTGCCGTTGTCGTTCGGCGCGCTCCTGTTCGGGCAAAGCGGATTTGCTTGGGCGTTGGTATTCACTATTCTATTCGGCATTTCGAATGGGCTTTTGACCATCGTGCGCGGTGCGGTGCCGCTGGTACTTTTCGGCCCGGTCGGCTACGGCGCGGTACTAGGGTTGCTGGCCACGCCCTATCTTCTCATGAACGCGACAGCGCCGGTCCTGTTAGCAGTCGTCATCGAAGGCGCGGGCTTCGCTGCCGGCGAATGGCTGATGCTAGGTGCCGGCATCATCGCGCTGCTGGCGATGGAGACCATGGCGGTGTGGTACCGCGGTTTTGAACGCGGTCGCGACCGATAAACTCGGATTGCCTAGACCGCGACCTGAGTGCCAACTTCCACCACCCGATCGGTCGGGATCTGGAAGTATGTCGTCGCATCCTGAGCCGATCCGGCGAGCAGGATGAATAACTTCTCCTGCCAAGCCGGCATCTCCGACTTCACCGTCGGCCGCAGCGAACGCCGGGACAGGAAGAACGACGTGCCAGCCATCTCGATATTGAGATCCTTCTTGCGGCAAAGCGATAGCACGCGCGGAATGCTCGGTGTTTCCATGAAACCGAACATGCACGTGACCCGAATGAAACCATCGGAGATCTTCTCGACAGTAATCCGCTCACTGTTGGCGACGCGCGGGCTGTCCGCCACCTTGATCGACAAGATGACATTGCGCTCGTGCAACACTCGATTGTGCTTGAGATTATGCATCAACGAGGTCGGGGCGGCGTCCGGATCTCCGGTCAGAAAAACGGCGGTCCCCGGTACGCGATGCGGCGGCTTTGCTTCCAGTTTACGGATCAACCAATCGAGATCGGCCTCGTTTTTGCGGGTCTCTTTTCCAAGAAGGCGCGAGCCCCTGATCCAGGTCAGCATGGTGAGACCAATGACGGCGGCGATCATAATTGGGAACCAACCGCCATCGAGCACCTTGAGCAGATTGGCCGTCAAGAAGGTCTGCTCGATGAAGGCCAAGGGCAGGATCGTAAAGGCGGCTTTCCAAAGCGGCCACTTCCAATATTTCCAGATAACAAAAAACGCCATGATACTGTCGATTACCATCGCAGCCGTCACCGACACACCATATGCGGCGGCCAACTTTGACGAGCTCTGGAAAATCAAAACCACCGCCACAACGCCGACAAACAGCATCCAGTTGATGCGCGGCAGATAAATCTGCCCGGCGACACTCTCGGACGTATGCTTGATTGCTAATCGAGGCAGGAAACCGAGCTGCACGGCTTGGCGGGTGAGAGAAAACGCTCCGGTAATTACGGCTTGGCTGGCAATCACCGTTGCAATCGTCGCAAGGATGACCATCGGGATCAGCGCCCAATCTGGGTACAATTTATAGAATGGGCTCTCGATGGCAGTCGGATCGGCGAGGATCAGCGCGCCCTGTCCTAGATAGTTCAAGGCCAATGATGGCAGAACAAGCCCCAGCCACGCTGCTTGGATCGACTTGCGGCCAAAGTGTCCAAGGTCCGCATAGAGCGCTTCGGCACCGGTCACCGCGAGGAATACGAGGCCCATCGTGGTCAAGCCGGTCACGCCATGGGAAAACGCAAACAACACACCATAAATGGGGTTGAAAGCCGCAAGCACGCTCGGGTCGTCCCGCAGGTGCATCAATCCGCCCACTGCCAACGCAATGAACCAAACCACTGTTATCGGCCCGAAAAACGCGGCGACCCTTGCCGTCCCGCGCGATTGCATCAAGAATAGACCGCATAAGATAACAATCGAGATCGGCACGACAAATTTGTCGAGCCCGGGGGCCACGAGTTTCAACCCCTCCACGGCCGAGAGTACCGATATGGCAGGCGTTATCACCGCATCGCCATAGAAAAAGGAAACGCCAGCGATCCCCAGACCCATCAGGAATGGGGCGCTACGCTTGGCGACTGTCTGACCAAGGACCATCAGCGCAAAAGTACCGCCCTCGCCCTTGTTGTCAGCACGTAGAAGTATCAAAACGTACTTCAAGGTAACGATGAGCAGCAAAGTCCACAGGATCAGCGAGAGGATGCCAATGACCGGTTCCCGGCCAACCACGCCGTGTTCCTTGGCAGCGTTGATCGCCTCTTTGAAAGCGTACAACGGGCTCGTGCCGATATCGCCATAGACCACGCCAATGGAGCCGATGGTCAACGACCAGAAGTTGCCATGTTGGTGATGATCGCTAGAAGCCGAGTCGGCACTGGTGGCCGACAGGGAAGTTTGTGCCATGAAAGGCACCTCATCTCTAATACGCTGCACTGCAGCGAGCTGGGGCGGGTCTATACTCCTGCTCAGACTTGAAGGATAGCCACTAAATTGCCATCAATAAGGCATGTGACCACTTGACTTTGCAGCAAGTGTGCCGCGCGCCACACTGCTATCTAAGATTTTGAAATTACCCAGGTAATCAAAGTCCTTGTGGGTGTGGCGCACCGGCGAAGCGGGAATTTTCGCGGCTTCACGCGCGCGCGAGCGTGTCCCTGATCCAACGCGCGAGGCCCTTTTCGGCGACTTCGCCTGCGGCAAGGCCGCGGATCATGACCACTGCTTCAGCGTTATCCGCAACCAGATCTACACCATTCAAACCAAGGAATACGATTGCCGCGAGAAGTGCCGCTCGTTTGTTGCCATCAACAAACGGGTGGTTTTTGGCAATGCCGAAAGCATAAGCAGCTGCCAAATCGGCGAGATCAGCTTCCTCATCTGCAAATTTGTTTTGCGGACGTCCAAGTGCTGATTCAAGCATAGTCTCGTCACGGATGCCTTCGGGCCCGCCAAACAGCTTCAGTTGTTCTGCATGAAACGCAATGACGAGTTGGGCAGTAAGCCAAACTGGCTCTTTCATTTGGCAAGTTCGGCTAGCGCCGAACGATAGGTCCTCATTGCCTTGCGCGCGATCTCCATGCCTTCCGTAAGTGTCTGCTCGTCACGACTAATATTCAATCCGCCCGGCGTTTCGGTCACAACAACCTTATCGCCCTGCTGCAGACCAAGCCGGGCAAGCAGTTCTTTCGGCAAGATCAGACCGGTAGAATTACCGATTTTCTTGAGTTCGAGCTTCATGGAATGCCTCGTGCACGTACGTTAGACAAAATGTATAACACAAATCTAGGGTGTTGTACATTCTGTCTAACGGCAGGTCGCTCACATCGCCTCCAGCTCGTCGATCATGCCTTCGATCACCTTGAGGCCCTTGCCCCAGAATTCGGGCTTGCTCGCATCCAATCCGAACGGCGCCAACAGCTCGGAATGGTGCTTCGAGCCGCCGGCTTTCAGCAATTCAAAGTACTTGTCCACGAACCCCGGATGCGCCTCGCTATAGAGCCCGTACAGCGAGTTCACCAGGCAATCGCCGAACGCGTAGGCGTAGACATAAAACGGCGAATGGATGAAGTGCGGAATGTAGGTCCAGAACACCTCGTAGCCGGGCTTGAACTCGATCGCGGGCCCGAGGCTCTCGGCCTGAATGCTCATCCAAAGTTCGTTGATTTTCTCCGACGTCAACTCGCCCTCGCGGCGGGCCAAATGCACCTTGCGCTCGAAGGAATAGAACGCGATCTGCCGCACCACCGTGTTGATCATGTCCTCGACCTTGGCGGCGAGCATGGCCTTGCGCTGCTTGGGGTCGGTGGTCTGCGCCAGAAGTTTGCGGAAGGTGAGCATCTCGCCGAACACGCTGGCGGTCTCGGCCAGCGTCAGCGGTGTCGGCGCCATCAACGGGCCATTTGGCGCTGCCAAAACCTGGTGCACGCCGTGACCGAGTTCATGCGCGAGCGTCATGA
>JANLPY010000582.1:0-2578 GCA_031367505.1 Hyphomicrobiaceae bacterium
CCAAGAACTACGCCGGCACTCTGCGCAATTTCAGCGGTTTCATTGCCAAGCACAGCGCACCTACTTCACTGACTGTCTCGACCGTGCAGAAATGGCTGAAGGAACGTAGCGTGAAATGGCCGGCGCACATTCTGTATCACCGAACGTTCCTGATTGAGCGATATCTCACGTGGCTGCAGGACCAGGGGGTGATCACATCGAACCCGTTTGCGCAACTGCACCGGCAGTATGGCCCGCACACCACTCCCATCGTACGAGCCCTGATCGACGAACAAAGCAATGCCGCGTTGGAGAAACTTCTTCGGCTTCCCCGGTTTGGAAGCTGGCTCGGGAAAGTGATGGAAGAGCACATCGCGCACATGCGCGCGCTCGGCTATCGCTACGATACCAATGAGGAAACTCTACTTCGTTTCGATCGCTTCTTACAGGAGCACCCGGAGCTGACCGGGCATCCGCTGAATACGCTCGTTGAGCGCTGGAGCGACGTGCAGCCGTCTCCGTACCACCTGTTCGAGGCTCGCAGAGCGGGCCGCATCATCTCGAAGGCGATGCACCGTCTTGATCCCAAGGTGCCAGTCTTGCCCATTGGTGACGGCGTAGCCCGCTCTGCCCGCCAGCACCACAGGTCTGCCCATCTCTACACGGACGACGAAATACAGAGGATATTGAACTCCGCGCTGGCGTACCCATCTCCGAAGGCACCGCTGCGTCCAATCGTCCTCTTCACGATGCTGGTACTTGCCTACTGTGCCGGTCTTCGGGGGAGTGAGATTGTGGGTCTGCGGCTCGCGGATGTCGATCTGCGAGAGGAGTCCATTGCCATCCGGGAGACAAAATTCTTCAAACACCGCCGCTTGCCTCTGCCCCCCGGGGTGATGGCCGCGCTCAAGCATTACCTCTCGATGCGCGAAAGAGCCGGTGCCCCGACAAGTCCGGGCAGTCCCCTGTTCTGGAGTCCGCAGTGCAGCCAAGGCTACCGTATCGGAGGAGTGCGAATCGTGCTGACTGATGTACTGCGACGCGCCGGGGTCAAACCGGCTCAAGGCGCAGTCGGAGCACGGATCCATGATTTGCGCCACTCGATGGTGAGTCACCGGATGCGCGACTGGTACAAGGCGGGCATCAACCCGCAAGCCAGACTCCCCTATCTGGCGACCTATCTCGGGCACAAGGACATCCGCTCGACGCTGGTGTATCTGAAGATCACTCCGGAGCTGCTGCAGGAAGCCGGTGAGCGCTTTCGCAAGAACGGCGCAGCAGCCCTACAGGCGGGGGAGGATGCCCGATGAAATCCACCTCATTTGCCTTGCTGCTGCATGCGTTCTTCCATGAATGGATGGGGAAACAGAGGAATCTCTCTCGCCACACCGTATGCTCATATCGCGACACCTGGAAGCTGTTTCTGCGATTTGCCTCTGAGCGTAAACGGCGCCAGATCGCGCAACTGTCGCTGGCCGACCTGCAAGCCGGCGACGTGCTCGCTTTCCTTGAACATCTGGAGAAAGACAGAAAGGTGTCCATCGGTACACGCAACTGTCGGCTCGCCGCCGTCCACAGTTTCTTTGCCTTCGTCGCCCATCGCGAGCCGCTGGCGATCATGCAGTGCACCGAGATCGCGTGCATACCCGTCAAGAAGACCTCCCGGCCCGCCATGTGCTATCTCGATGCTGAGGAGATCACCGCCATCCTGCGCGAGCCCGACCGCTCCAGCCTGGAAGGACAAAGGGATCACGCGCTGCTCGCGTTCCTGTACAACACAGGAGCCCGAATCCAAGAGGCGTTGGATGTGTGTCCGCAGGCTATCCGGTTCGAATCGCCCGCTCAAGTCGAGTTGCTCGGGAAGGGGCGCAAGAGTCGAATCTGCCCCCTATGGCCGGAAACGGCGGACGTACTCAAGGCGCTGCTGAAACGACGGCCGCGCGCAGATAACGAACCCATCTTCGTCAATCGCTACGGTCAGCCGCTCGGCGCGGCAGGGGTTCGCTTCAAGCTCAAGCAATACGTTCAGGCCGCTGCCCGGAACATTCCGGCGCTCGCCAGGAAGCGCGTCACACCACACACTTGGCGTCACAGCGTCGGCGTGCAGCTCGTCGCGGCCGGTGTCGACGTGACGGTGATCCGCAACTGGCTCGGGCACGTTCGACTGGATACTACCAATCACTACGCCCGAGCCAATCTGGAGACCAAGCGAAAGGCGCTCGATCAGGTCGATCCCTCAACCAAGCCCGACAAACCCCCACGGTGGAGACGCAATCCAGAAATACTGACTTGGCTTGACTCGTTATAAATGGCGTGCCCGTAATGAATAGCTCGTTCTGCACGCCAGTTGGCCAATGCCAATGCTGCCTGGCGCATGCTTCGCATTACGGAGTCCTTCCGATTAGCCGAGGAGGCGCAGGTTGACTACGGCGAGGGCGCGCCCACCCGTGTTCTTGGTACCGAGCGCTACCGCAAGCCGCGCCTGTTTGTGATGACGCTGCGTTATTCGCGGCGCAGCTTTCGCCGCGTGGTGTGGAAGTCCGGCCAGGAGGCCTGGGCGCGCCTGCACGAGGAGGCATGGCGCTACTTCGGCGGTGCC
>JANLPY010000720.1:0-4021 GCA_031367505.1 Hyphomicrobiaceae bacterium
CCGAACGGCGGCATAGCTCTCCACGGCAAACATCCCAGGCCGCTCCCAAAAGAGACAGCCTTACCAACGGCCGGATTTTACTCCGCCACGCTCAGCACCGCGCCGGCGTTCCGATGGCCTGTTTTGTCACCGCCGCATCCAGCCATCCTTGCGCGCAACCGTCGCCGAGAGCCCCAGAACATGGCGCGCTTTGGCACGGCATGCGACTTGCTCGAAACTTGATGCGGAAAGGTGATGGCATTCATCAACCACCAGATGCCCATACCCGGCGACGAGATCGGCGACTTCGCCCTTTTTGACGAGGCTCTGGATCAACGCCACGTCAATTACGCCAGTCGGCTTTCGTTTGCCCCCACCGATTGTGCCGATCTGCTTGGGATCAATGTCAAGGAACGACCGTAAACGAGCCACCCATTGGTCAAGGAGTTCACGGCGATGGACCAATACCAAGGTGTTGCATTGTCGTTCGGCGATCAGCGCTGCGGCTACAACCGTCTTCCCGAACGCCGTTGTTGCGGCGAGGACACCGTGGTCATGGGCGGCCAGATCGGCAAAGGCCTTGCGCTGCGACGGGAGCAATTCGCCTTCGAATCGGACAGTAGCCGGAAGCGGCTGCCCGGTTTCGCGATGATCCTGCACAACCATCGTGATACCGTGGCCATCCATCAGCGCGGTCAGTTCATCAAAGCAGCCACGCGGCAATGCGATATGTAGCGCATGCAATTCGGCGCACGACACGATGCGCGGCTTGCCGAAGGTCGCAAACCGCATGGCCTGGGCACGATAGAATTCCGGGTTCTGGAATGCAGCCAGGCGGATGACCTGAGCAACCAAGCCAGCGGGAAGCGCATTACGCTCGAGATAGATCTGATCGGCGAGAACCACGTCCACTGTTCGCGGCAGAGTTCCCTCAATCTGCAACGTTTTCGGGCGTCGCGAGGGAGACATTTTCCAAGGCTCTGTCGCGAATTCATCGTCAACTGGCATGCGTACGCCAAGAATCCGGCCCGAAATCTCCGCTTCACCGGCGATGCGTAAGATCGTCTCGGCGGGGTTGCGGGCCAGCGTCGAAAGAAACGCCCACTGATCCGCATACGGCGTGAGGGATTTATCCACAAACACGCTGTTGGCGACTTGTCGCGCACGCCATTGCAGGGGCAATGCAATCAGATTGCCGAACCCACCAAGCGGCATGGTGTCCTGATTGGGGAAAAAGCGATCATAGGACGCAAATCCGATTTCCGGGCGCCGTTCCATGGTTTCAGTAAGCAGCGCGGCACCCATCTGCCGTGCAACAGCGGCCGGGATCGGTGCATCGAAAAATATCCAGACATGCCCGCCGTTGCCGGAGCGGGAGCGCTCAAGCGCAGCTGCAACGCCGCGCTGGCGGCATGTCTCCAGAAACGCGGACGCATCCTGCACCCAATCTGCCTTGTCAAAATCGGCAGCGAGGAACCAGCAGGTCCCGTCGGGAAGCAGCGGATAGACGCCTGCGACATAATCGCCGCCGCCGACACCCCCTCCGCGCAAATGCCGGCTGATCACTTCGTCAGAGACCGGGATGAAGGCTTGATGCGGGCATTCCCCGCACTTTACTGCGGGTTTGGCGCAAATTCCGCGCCGCCACTCATTTGCGCAGGCTGGCGAGTACCCGGCACGCGAAGACTTCAAGTTCTCCCAACGCTCCGGGTAGACATCGGTGCGCCCTTGGAACAGGCGGCGAAACAGAGCGATTTTTGCCGGGGCCGCAGCCCTGTTAGTGACTGAGGCCTGAGAAAAGGTGGGCTTCGGCCTGATCGTTTCGAGAGCGGACGATTCCCGCTGAAGGTTGGCAAGCATTGCTTCCAGACTGGTCTGCTCTGCCTTTAATGCAAGCAAACGCATGCGAATGCTCGAAATCTCGGCTTGGATCGCCCCTGAACCGCCGATCTTGTCCTTGCCAGCCGGAAGCTCGTCGCCAATCGGCAAACGAGGCGCGTTCGCGGCATCGTCAGCCATTGTACCCAGCAACCAATGCGTAGCTGGTGCTGCGCCCACCACCCGATTCCTTCTCAAGTATGTCGAGGCCAATCAGCGCATCGATGTCACGCAGGGCTGTGTCAGTCGAGCATTTGGTGATCTTGGCCCATTTCGATGTGTTCAATTTGCCATCGAATCCATCGAGCAGGCGATTGAGCATCAGACGGTGCCGGTCATTGAGCGGCGCGTCACGGTGCATTTCCCAGAATCGCGATTTGGTGAAGACGTGCTGCAGCACGTCTTCGGAGTGCTGGATTGCGCCATCGAGGCATTCGAGGAACCATAACAGCCATCGCGTAATGTCAAGGTCGTCCTTCTGGATGGTCTCCAAAACATCGTAGTAGCTTTGGCGTCGCTGCCGGATTTCGGTGGACATCGAATAGAAGCGCTGCGGGCTGAACTCGGAACGCGCCAATGCCATGTCGGCGATGGCGCGCGCAATACGCCCATTGCCATCGTCAAAGGGGTGGATGGTCACAAACCAAAGGTGCGCGAGCGCAGCTTTCAGGACTGGATCATGCGCCGGCGGCGTTTCGAACCAAGTGAGGAACGCCCCCATTTCGTCACAAAGGCGCTCGGTCCCGGGCGCCTCATAATGCACCTTTTCACGACCATAAGGGCCAGAGACAACCTGCATCGGTCCTGTTTCGTCCTTGCGCCACGCGCCAACAGTGATGCGGTTCATACCGCTGCGGCCAGTAGGGAAAAGCGCGGCGTGCCACCCATGAAGGCGCTCTTCGGTCAATGGTAGGTCGAACTTCTGGGTCGCGTCGAGCATCATTTCGACAACACCCTCGACACTGCGATCGGCAGGCACCAGACCGCTGATATCCATTCCCAATCGACGGGCGAGCGAGGAACGTACCTGCTGCCTGTTCAGGTCTTCGCCCTCGATTTCGCTGGATTTGATGACATCGTCAGTCAGTGTGGTCAGCACAGCTTCGCTGCGGAGATCGAAGCCGAGGCCTTCCATGCGGCCGATCAATCGCCCTTGGCGATGGCGCACGGCGGCCAACGGCACGGCGATTTCTTCGTCACGCCATTGGAATTTTGGCCAGTCCGCCAATTGATGGATGTACCGCATATTCTCCGCGCTCCTTGCGGTAATTATGGAGCGCATCCTCCGCAATGGCAATGATAATCACCGCGCATTATGCGGGTATTATGCTTTATATTCTCCGCACGCATTCTCATGTGGATTGGCCAACATCGAGCGCCTCCAATGCGTTGCGTTATGATGCACGGGATTCTATCCCAAGTTGCAGGTCAGGCACGCAGCCGGGGAGACGCCACAATATGCCCACGGTCGAAACCAGCTACGACATTGAAGCCGACTTCGAGGTTCAGGAGGCAATCGGCGCGCACGTCGAAGCCATAATCGAACGGCTCGTGCCACAAAGCGTTATCCAGAAGACCTTGCGTAAGTGGCTGGTCGGACATGCTGATCTTCCGGAAGGCGAGGACGCCCAGACATGCCTTTTTGTGATCGCCGCCGATCTGAAAATGTTCACGCCATCAATGAGTGGCCGGACTTTGGTCGATCGCTATATTCGCGCCCAAGCACCGAAAACGTCCGAAGACCAACGGGCCCTTCAAGCCCTGAGCGCCGCACAATTTCATCTGGTCAGAATTGTTGATCGGGAGGGGCCAGACCTCGTTCGTCTGAAAGATCTGGTCACCGGCGAAAGTCTGCTGCTGTTGGACGAAAGGATATCGTCCCTGGCCGCAGGGCTCGCGACCGCCATGCGCCTGTGTCCGCTCGAAAGCGGCCGACACGTCCTGATCTCTCCGCTGTTCGCGATGAACGAGGGGACGCTCGACGAGGCCATGACATTCGTCCGTCACGGCCGTCCGCTCGGAACTGGTCATCGCTGTGCGGCGAGCCTTTACCGCAACGTTGCGCGGCGCGGATACCAAACCATGCCGCAACTGATCGAGGAATTGGACGAAGATAAGCTCTTCGATTTTCTGCGGGACGTGGAAGAGAGCCTCTCGCCGATCC
>JANLPY010000585.1:0-36817 GCA_031367505.1 Hyphomicrobiaceae bacterium
ATAAATAGTAAATAATAAAATGTTTATTTGAAACCCTGCCATAAAAGCCATGGCAGGGTTTTCCATTTTTAACGAGTTATGCTTCGATAAACTGCCCGGGCAATTAAGCGTCCCTTAAAACTTCTGACCGATAGTCCCGTATTGAGACAGTTTAAGCGTTCAAGTTCGGGTTCCGGTAAGCATTGCTTCCGGTCAGATAGAGAAAGGGTATCAGATGATCTCGTTCGGCAGGACATTGCTGCTGGGAGCCGTGCTCGCGATCGGCACCGCCACAGGCGCCGGCGCTGCCGACCTCGGCGGTACGGGCGGCAGCCTCAAGGACTACGGCTATCAGCCGCAAATGGTGGCGTCGAACCCATCGTTCTACTTGCGCCTCGACGGTGGCTTTGCCCGTCACGACAAGCCATTCATGGTTGAAGATGGCACCGCCGATCTCACCGAGACATCGATGGGTAAGGCTTGGACACTGGGTGGTGGCGTCGGCTACTATTTCGCCAAGAATATCCGTGGCGATCTGACGTACGATCACCGCTTCAAGTCAGACGTTTCGGGCTATCGCTATGACGTTGCCCAGTTGACAACCGCCGACTGCGATGCGGTCGCGCTGGTTCAGACATCGTGCTACGGCACCCGCGCATTTGGCGTCAAGAGCGACGTGTTCCTGGCCAACATGTACTTTGACTTCGACTGCCGTTGCCACATTACGCCGTACCTCGGCGTAGGTCTTGGCTTCGCGCATCACAAGACCACAGCTGGCACCGTCACCAACGTCACCGGCGTCACCGGCGACATCGACAGCGCTACCAAGACCAGCGTCGCTGCAGCCCTGATGGCCGGCTTCTCGGTGCAGGTCCGCGAGCGCCTTGCTCTCGATGCCGGTTATCGTTTCCTCTACTTGGGCGATGCAGCAACGGGTGCCGTCAAGGATCGCGCTGGCAGCGTCGTTATCGCGCCAGATCCGACCGTCGAAGCCATGCATGCCCACGAATTCCGCGTCGGTCTGCGCTACGACATTCGCTGAACTGAATAATCACTTCGATTATCTCGAAATAGAAATCGGCCCCATCGGGCCGGTTTCATCCGGATTTTATTTCTCTGAAGCATTTGTTCGTGTCGCGTGAAGTGTACCGTTTTATCGATCTGCCCGGGCAACCGCGTAACTGGACGAAGTGGCATTCGAGGCTGCAGCCGGGGAAACGGCGCGCCTCATTCGAGGATTGATCCAAATGAATCGTAGAATTCTTTCCGCATTCGCCGGGCTTTTATGCCTCGCTTTCGGCATGATGCCAGCGTTGGCTGGTGATTGGAATAATGGGGCAGGATCGCTCAAGGATCGCGGTAACGCGGCCGTGCCGGTTCCAGCACCCGCAACATCGTATGATGGACCCAGCGGCTGGTATATGCGCTTGGATGTTGGCATGGGCCGTGAGAGCAACCGCGGAGCAAAAGAAAGCGGTCTTGTATACGGATCAAACCCCGGCAGCTGGGCGTCATCGCCGACTGGTGCCGGATTTGGTTCTTCGGCGTCCTGGTTCAATGATGCGAGCGACGTATCGTTCAACTATTCGGGCGGTGTTGGCTATCGCTGGAATTCGAGCTGGCGCTCCGACGTGACCCTCGAACACCGGTCCGCTACTGATTACAAGATGCGCGGCAGCTACCGTTACGACTATCACCAGTTCAATGCCGGTCCTCCGGTCGCCTACACAGCCGTTCCCAACCTGGTCGTGAATGGCGTCACGAGCGACGACACCAACCTGAAGAGTGGCGTGTTGATGGCCAACACTTACTACGATTGGAAGAACCGCACCGCCTTCACGCCTTATGTAGGTGCCGGTTTGGGCGTGGCTTACGTATCGCTTCATCGTGACCATGCAAGCACCGAGCAATTGTGCGATACGCTGATCGATCCGACGTGTTCAACGGCTGGCATTGCTCGCTCGTGGTCGGCGTCAGGTGCGGAAACGCATTTGCTCTGGGCTGGTGCCATTACCGCCGGTTTCAGCTACGCGTTCACACCGGTCACCTCGCTCGATGTGAACTATCGGATTCTCTATATTCCTACCTCGAACGTCCATGCTTCCGTTCAAGGTTACAATAGTCAGTTCTCGTACAATGATATTTTTGAGCACCAGATCCGCGCCGGTCTGCGTTGGGATATCAATTAAGCGAATATCGCTTTGCATCACCACACTCGAAAGGCGGGCAGCAATGCTCGCCTTTTTGGTTTTCGGCGCGCCTTGTTGACACCATCCTGCGTGATCTCTATTGCCGATCCTGGGCCACCTCTCCCCACCGAGAGGCTGCTATCTGGAAGGATAGAGATCATGACGACGAGCAAACCGGCGCAGTTGCCGGCCAATCCACATTTTTCGTCCGGCCCCTGCGCCAAGCGTCCTGGCTGGACCCTGAAAGCTTTGGACAAGGCGTTTCTCGGCCGGTCGCACCGGGCGAAGGAGGGCAAAGCGCGACTCAAGCTCGCGATCGATAAAACCAAAGCCATCCTCGGCCTGCCCGATGGTTATCACTGCGCGATCGTCCCGGCCTCCGATACCGGCGCCTATGAAATGGCAATGTGGACGATGCTGGGGCAACGCGGAGTCGAGGCACTCGCCTGGGAAAGCTTCGGTGCCGGTTGGGTCACCGACATCGTCAAGCAGCTGAAGCTGAAGGACGCGAAAATCACGACCGCCGAGTATGGTCATCTGCCGGACCTGTCGAAGGTCGATTTCAATCGGGACGTTCTGTTCACCGCCAACGGTACGACGTCAGGCGTGCGCGTACCAAATTACGACTGGATCCCTGCCGACCGCGAAGGGCTCACATTCGCCGATGCAACGTCAGCCGCGTTTGCGCAAGATCTCACCTGGTCCAAGATCGACGTGTGTACCTTCTCCTGGCAGAAGGTGCTGGGCGGGGAAGCGGCGCACGGAATGCTGGTGCTTTCGCCGCGCGCCGTTGCGCGTCTCGAATCCTACTTGCCGGCGTGGCCACTGCCGAAAATCTTTCGCCTCACCAAGGGCGGGAAATTCATGAAGGAAGTGTTCGAGGGCGAGACCATCAATACGCCCTCGATGCTGGCGTTGGAAGATTACCTTGATGCGCTGAGTTGGGCCGAAAGTGTAGGCGGACTGAAGGGCCTGATCGGCCGCGCCGATGCGAATGCCCAGGCCATTTTCGATTGGACCGCACGCACGCCTTGGATCGGTAATCTCGCGGTCAAGCCCGAGACGCGCTCGAACACGTCAGTGTGTCTGCGCTTCGTAGATCCGGCGATCACGGCATTGCCGCTCGAAGCGCAAGCAGCGTTCGCAAAGCGGGTCGCCGCATGCCTTGACCAAGAGGGGGCGGCAAACGACGTCGCCTATTACCGCGATGCACCACCGGGCTTGCGCATCTGGTGCGGCTCGACCGTCGAAACGGCGGATGTGAAAGCGCTGCTGCCCTGGATCGAATGGGCGTACGAAGTCGAGCGCGCCAAACTAGGATGAGTAACAGGTGAGTGGTCAGTTGTGAGTTGGTAACCGGAGATTGCATCACGGTGCCAATTTTACTGTCTACTCCCCCACCCACGATCCCCCAAATACCAGCTCACGCTCTGAGCCACTGATGAGGCATACCATGACCACCAAACCACGCGTTCTCATTTCAGATGAACTATCGCCGGCCGCCGTCCAAATTTTCAAAGATCGCGGCGTTGCGGTCGACGTGAAACCCGGACTCACCAAGGACGAGTTGGAAAAAATCATCGGCGACTACGATGGGCTCGCGATTAGATCGGCAACGAAAGTCACCGAGAAGTTGATCGCCAGTGCCGAGCGCTTGAAAGTGGTCGGCCGGGCCGGCATCGGTGTCGATAATGTCGACATAAAAGCTGCGACCGCAAAGGGCATCATCGTGATGAACACGCCTTTCGGCAACTCGATCACCACCGCCGAACACGCGATCACTCTGATGTTGGCGCTCGCTCGCCAGATCCCGACCGCCGACCGCTCGACGCAGGCAGGCAAGTGGGAGAAGTCGAAATTCATGGGTGTTGAGATCACCGCTAAGACGCTCGGGGTGATCGGTTGCGGTAACATCGGCGCGATCGTCGCCGAACGGGCGTTAGGCTTGAAAATGAAGGTTATCGCGTTTGACCCGTTCCTTACCGAGGAAAGGGCCATGGTGCTGGGTGTCAAGAAAGTTGACCTGGACGAACTCTTACGCCGCGCCGATTTCATCACCCTGCACACGCCGCTGACCGACAAGACGCGCAACATCCTGGACGCCAATGCGCTTGCCAATATGAAAAAGGGAGTTCGCATCATCAACTGCGCGCGTGGCGGGTTGATCGATGAGGCAGCGCTTCTCGCAGCCCTCAACTCGGGGGCCGTCGCGGGTGCGGCGCTCGACGTATTTCTGGTCGAGCCAGCGAAAGAAAATCCGCTGTTCGGCCACGACAACGTCATCTGCACGCCACACCTGGGAGCGGCAACCGTCGAGGCGCAGGAGAACGTAGCACTGCAGGTCGCCGAGCAGATGTCGGACTATCTACTAACCGGCGCGATCACCAACGCGATCAACTTCCCCTCGATCTCGGCGGAGGATGCACCGAAATTGCGCCCTTACGTGAAACTTGCAGAGCAACTGGGGTTGTTCGCCGGTCAATTGACCGAGAGCGGGATCAAATCGGTTCGCGTCGAATTCGCGGGCGAGGTCGCCAAACTCAACGTCAAGCCGCTGACGGCCGCCGCGATCGCCGGAGTACTTCGGCCTCTGTTGAGCGATGTCAACATGGTTTCGGCCAGTGCAATCGCCAAGGAACGCGGCATGGTCGTCGAGGAGGTAACGCGGGGACAAGATGGCGCGTACGAAAGCTACGTTCGCGTGACGGTGAAGACGTCCGGCCAAGAGCGGTCGGTTGCCGGCACAGTCTTCTCGGATGGAAAATCACGCATCATCCAAGTCAAGGGCATCGAAATGGAAGCGCAGTTCTATCCGCACATGCTCTACGTGACGAATAGCGACAAGCCGGGCTTTATCGGCAAAGTCGGCGCCCTGATGGGCGAGGTCGGGATCAACATTGCCCGCCTTAATCTGGGACGCGACAAACCCGGCGGCGATGCCATCGCGCTCATCGCGATCGACAGCCCCGCTGGCGACGACGTCATCGCCCGCATCAAGAAATTCGAGCACGTCAACCGAGTTCAGAAACTGGAGTTTTAGAGGGTTTCGCGAAGGGTTTTATCGAGTTTATAACGCCATGCAAACTGGCACCCCATTCTATTTGAGCGGTGACACGGCGGATTGGGGCGGCTCGAATTGCGGCATCGTCGTCGCCTGCGTGGCCGGCGCGTCCGCCCTTCGGCGCCCCGTTGGACGGCCAAAACCGTTGCCATCCATTGCCGGAGACAGATAACTGTAGCCGCGCGGGTTCTGCAGGATCATTGCAGCGGGATTTTGCCCTCGCGTGTGCAAGTCATAGCGGGCGGAGGCCTTGGAGTTCAGATCAAATCGATAGTTCTCGCACGTGTCGCGGTTCTCCAGGCCCGCAGTCCAATGACCCGGCATTCCGTAGCGATACACTGGCGATTTCACGTTCCAATGCTGAATCAAACCCAAATTGGCCAGCACCAACAAATGCTGCGTCGCCTCCATCGCATACGTGGCGCATTCTTTGTCGAAACGATCGTAGCTACTCATCGAGCCACTCATCCAAGTCATGTGTTCCGACTGAGATTGGCCATAATTACCAGCGTACCGTTTCATGATTTGGCTAACCGTCGCCGGATCGAGGTTGCGGAGCCGCGTATAAAGCCAGGCTTCGAGTTGCAGTGTTGCGACTTTGATAAACCGAAGTTCGGCTGAAGGTTCTTCTCGCTGCATCAGGGTGGCTCGGAGCTGGCGTAGATGAGCCTGTTCTTGTTCCGTCCACCGCACCGTGAGCTGGCCCGTGCAACCACGCGAGAAACAGTAGCGGGCGCTCGCGCCCTGGGCGATCGGATAATGGCGTTCGCTCGAAGCGAATTTGGTTTGCTCACGCGTGCTAAAAAATGTGCTGTTGGCGATTTCGGTGGCGTCGTAGGGGGTACCGTTATGGCATTGTGCTTTGGCAGCAAAACTGAAAACGCTCGCTGAAACAATAATAGCGATAATCCGCATCGCTCGCTTTGTCTGAAAAAGCCACAGAAAGCGTCGAAAATAACTTTTGTAATTAATGCAAGTGATACTCGTTACTCCTCGTCCACAGCCTATATTCTGGACGATTGGAATATACTATTGCATCCGTGTGGAATAAGTTTGGCGCAATATCGGCGCAACTAAGAGAGGGCCGCGCGTCGCAATTTGGCGCTGGCAACGCACGCGAGCTGGGCATAGCCTGAGCACACCATAAAAATAAGGAGCGTACCATGGCGAAACACACAGGTGAGTGCTTCTGCGGCGCAGTGAAAATCGAGGTTTCGGGAGAGCCCGAGGGCATGGGTTATTGCCACTGCCGATCCTGCCGATCCTGGTCGGGCGGACCGGTCAACGCGTTCTCGCTATGGAAGCCTGAGGCTGTGAAAGTGACGGCCGGCGTTGATCAAGTCGCGACGTTCCAAAAGACCCCGATGAGCCAGCGTCAATTTTGCAAGAAATGTGGCGGCCATCTCATGGCCAATCACCCGCCGCTTGGATTGGTCGACGTATTCGCAGCCAGCATCCCGACACTAGACTTTAGCCCTGGCGTGCACGTCAACTACGCTGAGACGGCGCTCCCAATGCGTGACGGACTGCCGAAGTTTAAGGACTTTCCTGCGGAGTTTGGCGGCTCCGGCGAGAAGATACCGGAGTAGACCGTCACTCAAGTTCCGATCCGCAGTGGAGCGTTGATTTTGCGCAGCGCGGCTAGTACCGACTGAGCGGTGATGCGTCCGGTCTTCGGGTTTTCAGACGGTATATTCTCGATTGATACCGTGAAGGTCGCGGCATCCGACACGACCTCGATCGAGTGACAGTTGCGCGTTACGTTAGGGTCGGCCCATATCTTGATCGTCGTGCGATCTGGTCCGATACCAGCGAGCGAAAGCGCCGCCGCGACATTGACGTTGGCTGGAAAGCCGAGGGCCGCTTCCCGGGCGTTGCCGGAGAACACTAATTTCGCCGCCGTCAGCCCGGCCACCGAGATATTGTTTCGTTCCAGGTGCGGCGCACCAGCGAGGCCGCCTGGTGGCTTGCGTGTGATCATGCGAACCGACTGTATCGAGCCTTCGGCGGCAGCGGTTACCGCGTCGAGCCCCAGGAGTGCACCACTCGGAACGATGATTTGGCCGCCATGCAGCCGAGCGAGTTCAATGAGTTCAGGCCGGGACAACAACGCCGCCGCCGACAGCACCATAACCCGGCGGCCGGCCGTCAACATCGGGGTGCAGATCTCGCCCAGGATGGCGCCTGGCGCGCACTCGACAACGAGGTCGGCGTGCGAGGGGAACTCGACGAGGGAGACCACGGCGGCTTCGATGTCGTGCGCGGCGAGCCACGCCCGCGCTTTGTCCTGGTCGCGCGCAGCGACCGCCGTCAAGCCCACGTTTGGCATGCCCTTCGTCAGAGCAATCGCCACTGCTTTACCGATCGCGCCAAGACCCGCAATTCCAACTCGCATCTGAGACATCATGCGACCTTTCAATGATGCACCGGCGCTGCTTCAACTCGCCACAGCGGTGTTGATTTAATTCCGAGTGGACAGCTCGGATATTTAAAACCATACTACCCAAGTCAACTTTAAATTCCACCGTCAACGATACGTGAGGAGTTACACCGCAATGTCGAGGAAGAATATTGGCCGTCGCTCGTTCCTGATCGGCACTACCGGGTTTGCAGCGACTCTCGCCGCTCCAGCCGTCGTGCGCGCGCAGGAGAAGGTCGTTAATCTCTATTCATCGCGACACTACGACACCGATGAGCGCCTTTATACCGACTTCACCAAAACGACAGGCATAAAGGTCAATCGTGTCGATGCCCAGCCCGATGCGCTGCTTGAGCGAATGAAGGCCGAGGGCGCCAATAGTCCAGCTGACGTTTTCATTTCGGTCGACGCTGGCCGCATTGAGCGCGCACGTGAGATGGGGCTGCTGCAGCCTCTCAATTCCGACGCGATCAACACGGCGGTACCGGCCAACTTGCGCGACCCGGACGGGTTCTGGTTCGGCTTCTCGTCGCGAGCGCGCGTGATCATGTACAATAAAGACAAGGTCAAGCCGGCCGACATCACAACCTACGAAGATTTGGCCGACCCCAAATGGAAGGGCCGTGTGCTCAATCGCTCGTCGACGCACATTTACAATCAATCGCTAACCGGTTCGATACTGGCGGCTTTGGGTGAGGCCAAGACCGAAGCCTGGTGTCGCGGTCTGGTGGCGAATTTCGCCCATCCCCCGAAAGGCGGCGATAGGGATCAAATCAGAGGCTGTGCCAGCGGCGAAGCGGACGTCGCGGTCGCCAACACGTATTATCTAGGTAATATAATTCGAATGCCTGAAGCAAAGGATGCCGACGTGCTCACCAAGATCGGCGTCATTTTCCCCAACCAGGCCGATCGTGGCACCCACACCAATATTTCGGGCGGCGGAATCGCTGCTTCGTCGAAGAATAGAGATAATGCGATCAAGTTTTTGGAGTACTTGGTGACGCCAGCGGCGCAGACATATTTCGCCGAGGGCAACGACGAGTACCCGGTGGTCGCCGGCATGCCCGCCCCAAAGAGCATCGCCGCATTCGGTACATTCAAGCCGGATCAGCTCAACGCACGAGTTTATGCCCGCAACAATGCAGAAGCGCTAAAGATCATGGACCGCGCGGGCTGGAAATGAGATGTGATCGCGGCATTCCAACCGTCACCTCGTGATCGAAGCTGATGATCGAAAGAAAATTCCGCGTGAAGCCGTTCATGGTTGATCGGCTTCCGGCAGGTCTGGGCGGTCTGTTGCGCTCAATCCTGGGTGACAATCCGGTACTTGTTGCCGGTGCGGCCGTTCTATGTGCGCTGATTGCCCTGCCCATCATATCCGTACTCAGCAACGTCTTTCGCAGCTCAAACGGGACGATTGCCCATTTGGCTGCGACGATCCTGCCTGAGATCTTGTTTGATACGCTCGGATTATTGGTCATGGTCGGCGCAGGTACTGCGATCGTGGGGACGGTCTGTGCGTGGCTCGTCACGATGTACGTATTTCCTGGAAGCCGTGCCTTCGGCTGGTTCTTGCTGCTGCCGATGGCGATGCCGGGCTACATTATCGGTTACGCCTACACGGATTTTCTGAATTACACGGGGCCAATTCAGAGCGCGTTGCGTGGCTGGTTCAATTGGGGGCGGGGCGACTACTGGTTTCCAGAAATCCGCTCGCTACCCGGGGTCAGTCTCTTGCTGACGCTAGTACTTTATCCCTATGTGTATTTCCTTGCGCGCACGGCATTTCAGGACCAATCGTCGACGGCGCTCGATGTCGCGCGAACGCTGGGACATGGCGGGCGCGATCGGTTTTTCCGCGTGGCCTTGCCGCTTGCTCGCCCGGCAATTGCTGCAGGCTTGGCGCTGGCACTCATGGAGGCGCTGGCTGATTTCGGCACCGTGCAATATTTCGGGATCAACACCTTCACCACCGCGATCTATCGGACATGGTTCGGCATGGGAGACCGCGTGGCCGCGGGCCAACTTGCCAGTGGATTGCTGGTGTTCGTTGCAGCGCTCGTAGTGCTCGAACAATGGGCGCGACGGCAGGGACGCGTCCATCGGACGGGGTCGAAAGATCGGGTCGTCATTCCCGTCGCACTTGCCGGCTGGCGTGCCGGCGCGGCTTTCGTTCTGTGCGCATTGCCCGCGCTGCTTGGGTTTGTCGTGCCCGTGGGCATCTTGCTCCAGCTACACTTCCAGGGCGGCGACGACCTGTTTGGGGGTCGATTTATTCGCCTTGCCGTGACCACCTTCGGACTGGCAGGTGTTGCAGCCGTTGTTGTCACGGCGGCAGGATTGTTCGTCGCGTATGCGATGCGGCTCGCCCGAGCAAACTCTGCCCGCATGTTGTTGCGATTGGCGACCTTTGGCTATGCTGTGCCGGGCACGGTAATCGCGGTTGGCGTGCTCGCGCCGCTTGGTGCCTTCGACAACGCGCTCGATGCATCGATGCAGCGCGTATTTGGCGTTTCGACGGGATTATTGTTCAGCGGTACCGTCGGCGCGTTGCTGTTTGCTTACCTCGTGCGGTTCTTGGCGATCGCGTCTAGCTCGCTCGATGCGGGGCTCGGCCGTATCCCCACCAACATGGATCAAGCCGCTCGCACGCTCGGCTGCACCACTGCCCAGGTCATGCGCCGGGTGCATTTCCCTTTGCTGGGGCGATCTGTCCTGACCGCTGGCCTGCTGGTATTTGTCGATGTGCTAAAGGAACTACCCGCGACGCTGATTATCCGCCCCTTCAACTTCGATACGCTGGCGATCCGCGTTTACCAAATGGCCTCGGATGAGCGCTTGGCACAGGCTTCGACAGGTGCATTGGTAATTGTCGTGATCGGACTGGTCTCGGTTGGAATTCTGTCCGGCCTGATGGGCCGGGCCGAGCGGCATCGCTAAACCCGTTCTGCTACATCTGGCCCCGTTGCCCGGCGTACTCTATAAGCTGCCTAGCAACATGTTATTTCGGCCGCGCGCGCTGCCGGCGTTTGGAGAAAATACAATGGCCACGACCTGGACTCCCGATACCTGGAGATCAAAGCCGATCCAGCAGGTGCCCGAGTATCCGAGTGCTTCCGTGCTGACGGATGTCGAGACCAAGCTCGCAACGTTTCCGCCGTTGGTTTTTGCAGGCGAGGCCCGCCAGTTGAAGCGCTCGCTCGCCGATGTTGCTGCTGGCAATGGTTTTCTGCTCCAGGGTGGCGACTGCGCCGAAAGCTTCCTGGAACATCGCGCCGACAACATCCGCGACTTCTTCCGCGTGTTCCTGCAGATGGCAGTCGTCCTGACTTATGCTGGCGGTTCGCCGGTGGTGAAGGTTGGCCGTATCGCTGGTCAGTTCGCCAAGCCGCGTTCGTCGCCAACCGAGAAGAAGGGCGCGATTGAGCTGCCGAGCTATCGCGGCGACATCATCAACGGACCGGAGTTCACGACGGAATCCCGCACGCCTGATCCGCAACGGCAGATCGAGGCCTACCGGCAGTCGGCCGCGACGCTGAACTTAATCCGCGCCTTCGCGATGGGTGGTTACGCTGATCTTGAACGCGTGCACCAATGGAATTTGGGATTTGTGAAGGATAGCCCAGCAGGGCATCGATATCAGGAGTTAGCCAACCGCATCACCGAAACGATGGGTTTCATGCGGGCGTGCGGCATCACCTCGGAGAACACCCCGCAACTGCGCACGACTAATTTCTACACCAGCCATGAGGCGTTGCTGCTTGGTTTCGAGCAGGCGCTAACACGCTTGGATTCGACGTCGGGCGATTGGTACGCCACGTCCGGCCACATGATCTGGGTCGGCGACCGCACCCGTCAGGCCGACCATGCGCACATAGAATTTTGCCGTGGCGTGAAGAACCCTCTCGGCTTGAAATGCGGGCCCTCACTTGAACCCGATGGGCTGTTGCGTTTGATCGATATCCTCAACCCGAAGAACGAGCCGGGACGTCTGACGCTAATCTGCCGGTTTGGCGCCGACAAGGTCGTGCATCAATTGCCAAAGCTCATCCGCGCGGTGACGAAGGCTGGACGTTCGGTCGTGTGGTCCTGCGATCCAATGCACGGCAACACGATCACGGCGGGGTCGGGTTACAAGACCCGGCCGTTCGACCGCATCTTGTCGGAGGTAGAAACCTTCTTCGCGGTTCATCGCGCCGAGGGTACACATGCCGGCGGCATACACATTGAGATGACGGGGCAGAACGTAACGGAATGTACGGGGGGCGCCACTGCCATCTCGGATGCGAACTTGTCGGATCGCTACCACACGCATTGCGATCCGCGCCTCAATGCCGATCAGTCACTCGAGTTGGCTTTCCTGATTGCCGAGCGGCTAAAGCTCGAGCGGGCTGGCGTCGCGCCGACGGAGGCGTTGGCCGGGTAAGCTGATTATAATCACCCGTCGAAATTGGGTTACGAACCAAACCCATATTGCGCTCCGAAACCGAGAATTTAGGTATCCAAAATGTCGAAGCTTATTTTCACCGCAGCTGCCTTGAGCTTGACGTTGGCGTTGCCAGCCATCGCACAAACGGCTCCAACGGTGACGCCTGCGGCGGCTGCCGCACCGGTAACGCCGAAGGGCGCAGCCGCACCGGCCAAGAAGCTCGCGACACCGCCTGGATGCATGCGGCTGCCGCTATCCGATGTCGCCTTCGGGACGGAAAACGCCACGGCCGCCGCGCGGGTCAAGCAGCAGGAATATGCCGAGGCCGAAGCCAAGAAGCGCAAGTGGCCGCTCGGTAAGCCAATGGTGAAAAGCAACGAAACCGTGAGCTGCGACGTCTATCTCAACCTCGGCCCGCTCGGCACCGAGTATCGGTGCCTCGTGACCACCACGTATTGTCAGAAGTAGGGGATCATCCTACTGCGTCTTAGGCGCGGTGGCATCCTTACCCCAGAGGGCTTCCAGCCGGGCATCACGACCGCAGCCCGCGCGATAGCTTTTGTAGTGCGCCACGCTCTTCTTGTAGAACTTCTGGTGATAGTCCTCAGCCTTGGTGAAGGTGCTCGCATTGGTCACCGGCACAACCACCGGCCACTGCAATTGCTTTGATGCGTCGAGTTTTGCCTTGCTGGTTTCGGCGAGCTTGCGCTGCTCATCGGTGTGCACGAAAATTTCCGGACGATAGATGTCGCCGCGATCGCAGAATTGGCCGCCTTTGTCCACGGGATCGATGTTGACCCAGAACGTGTCGAGTAGCTTCTGGTAGGGCACCTTGACGGGGTCGTAGGTGACTTGAACCACTTCCGCGTGGCCGGTCCCACCGCGGCTGACCTGCTCATAGGTCGGGTTTGGCGTTTTGCCGCCCATGAAGCCCGAGTAGACCGAGAACACGCCATCGATCTTGTCGAAGGGTGCCTCCATGCACCAGAAGCAGCCGCCGGCGAACGTCGCGACCGCCAGTCCTGACGGTGCCGTTGGTGGCGTCGATTGGGCCATCGCCGATTGGCCGAAGATCATGGCCAGAGCCACAGCCAAAACACGCATCACGTTCAGTCGCATGGTATTTTCCTTGGATGCCGATCAGATCGTTCAGCTCGATGCCTTGGGCACGAACTTCAATGCAACGCCGTTGATGCAATGACGGTCGCCCGTTGGTTTTGGCCCATCGGGAAAGATGTGGCCCTGATGGCCGCCACACCGCCGGCAATGCACTTCCGTGCGGGTGATGAACAAACTGTTGTCGCTGGTGGTGCCGACAGCGTTGTCCTCGGCCTTCCAGAAGCTCGGCCAGCCCGTACCGCTGTCGAATTTGGTTTCCGATGAATAGAGCGGCAAGTCGCAGCCGGCGCAATGATACATACCGGGCGCATAATTCTTATCGAGCGGGCTGGTGCCGGCGCGCTCCGTGCCATGCTCGCGCAGCACGTAGAATTGTTCTTTGGTAAGGATCTTCTTCCATTCCTCGGGCGACTTGGTGATCTCGAACGTAATTTTAGGGCCAGCCGCCGAAGCATCTCGTTGTCCTGCAAAAAGCGATGCGGCAAAGGCTGCGATGCCGGCCTTTCCAGCGGTGCGACGGGTCATCATAATCAACTCCATATCGGGATCACGTAACGGACTTTGAATTGCAAGGAATATGCGAACGATTAGGTCTAGCGTCCAGTCACGCCTGATCAAAGCTACGTCATGACGTAGCGTTCGGTTTCAGGTGGTCATCTTGACGGGAACGTCGACGGCGATGCCGTGCGGATCAATCCGGCAGCGGTAGGCGATCGCTTCGACACCGGCAGCCTTGGCACTATCGAATGCGCGTGCGTATGCCGGGTCGATATCGCGCGCGAGTGAAAAGCCGATCGGGCTGCTCATCTGGATTAGATACAACATGACGGCGCGATGCCCGGCTGCCACCATATCCGAAAGCTCGGCCAGGTGTTTTGCGCCTCGCTCGGTCACGCAATCGGGGAACTCGGCCCGGCCATACTTCCGCATCATGTGGACGTTCTTGATTTCGACGTAGCAGGCAGCTTTTTTCTCATCGGTGAGGAGAATATCGATGCGGCTATTGTGGCCGTACTTTACCTCACGCTTGAGCTGCCCATAACCCGTGAGTTCTTTGATTTGGCCGGCCTCGATTGCATCAGTGACCAGCTTGTTGGGGTGGTTGGTGTTGATGCCGACAAGCTCGGTTGCCTCGCCAAATCGTGCCTCGACCAATTCCCAGGTATGTTTGTATTTCCGCGTCGGGCTATCGCTGATGGATAGCCAAACCGTCGAACCTGGCTCGACCAATCCCAACATGGAGCCGGTATTCGGGCACGTGGCGGTGATCGCCTCGCCGGTATCGAGGACAACGTCAGCCAGGAACCGCTTATAGCGCTTGACGAGTTTGCCGCGCAGGAGGGGGGCTGGGAACTTCATCGGTGTGGCAGCCTTTTGGGTGGAACGCTTGGAACTTCGCGACCTTCATAGTGGATTTTGATCGCCAAGTAGAGGATCGTGCAGAAAACGGAACCGTGAAGGCATTACCATGACCGAGACAACCAGCGCTGAAATCGTAACCGCCGCAGTTTTGGTGATCGGCGACGAGATATTGTCTGGGCGCACCAAAGACAAAAACATCGGATACATCGCCGAACATTGCACGCGCATTGGCATCCAACTGAAGGAGGTCCGTGTGGTGCCCGACGAGGAGGCCGATGTTGTCGCCGCGGTCAATGCCTTGCGGGCCCGTTACACTTACGTGTTCACCACGGGTGGTATCGGCCCGACACACGATGACATCACCGCCGACTGCATCGCCAAAGCGTTCGGCGTCGGTATCGATGTCGATCCCAGGGCGCTAGCGCTGCTCATGCCGTACTATGAAAAGAGAGGGCTCGAACTCACAGCCGGTCGTCTTCGCATGGCGCGTATTCCATTCGGCGCCAGTCTCATCGAGAATTCGATCTCGATCGCGCCCGGTTTCATGATCGAGAATGTGATCACGATGGCTGGCGTGCCGAACATCATGCAGGTGATGCTGGACGCCGTGACCGCTCGCCTCAAGACGGGGAGAAAAATGCTCACCGCCTCGATCGACCTCAACTTTCCAGAAGGTGCGATCGCTGAAATGTTCGGTGCGCATCAGAAGGAATTTCCCGATGTGCCGATGGGCAGCTACCCGACAATCCGCGATAATAGGCCCTGCACCCAACTTGTTTTGCGATCGACCGACCCGGGACAGTTGGTCGCGGCCGAGGCCGGCTTGCGCGCAAAGCTAAACGCAATGAACCTACTCTAGGAGAACGATTTTTTAGCTCGTAGCGCCAAATGAGGCGAAAAGTGATTTCTGTTCAATACCCTGCGCCGTTAACCATAGCGTCCGTAACGGGGTTACCAGGGAGGAAAAAAGGCTGTTGACGTTTCCTGATTGCAGCGCGGTTGCCTTTGCAACCTGATGGCGCGCTTGCCCAATCATCGAGGGAAACACTCATGCCGAGTTACAAGCGGCCAATTTCTGGCCGGGCAATTCTTTCAGCGGGACTTTTCCTAACAACCGCTTCGGCGGCCATGACAGCGGGAACGATTACCGCCGATGCCAAGATCCTTGGCGGCACCCACTGCTACTTCGGAATTTGTCACCGGGTAAAGACTTTGCCCGAAACGGCGAAGTTGATCGGCGTGAAGACGATCGTCAAAGCCTCCTTCTATGACGACTGCAAGGTCGATCGTTTCAATCCGTGCACGCTGACATCGTCGGGTGAGGTGTTCAAGCCGGATCGCCCGGACAACGCTGCTAGTCCGATTTATCCCGACGGCACCAAGTTGATGGTGTGGAACCCGAAGACCAAAGCAGCTGCAATTGTTCGTGTGAATAGCGCCGGGCCGTACCATAGCAATCGGACGCTCGATGTATCGCGCGCGACCGCCGAACGTCTCGGGTTCAAGAAGTCGGGTGTGGCGCAACTTCACGTGCAGGTGATATCTGCGCCGACGCCGGCTGAGGCCCGCTACAAGAAGCATCGCACTTATGCAGCGGTGCCGGGCCCAATCGGGAGTTATGCAAATTTCGAACTGGCCCTGGCGGACTTGAGCCGTGTCATGCCGGCACTCGATACGTCGAGAATGATCGCGGCCGCTCCTCCGCTCAAGCTCCTCAAACTGGCGAGCCTGCGCGTCGACAATGCCAAGGCGGCCAAGACGGCTGGGCACAATGCGACGATCGCGGCGATTGCCTCGGTCGGTGGCGCGCCGGGTCTAACGACCGCCTTCTCGGCTAGTGCCATCCTGATGAACTCGGTACCGCACAGCCTGCTGCCGACCAGTGTTCTGACGGATATCACGGTCCGCACCGCGCGCAGCCCGGTCAAGCCATCGGTCGCGCAAAATATGCGCAAGGCAGTACGGGTTGCCGGCCGGCGTATTTGATTGCTGATCTAAGCGGTTCGCCGCCATACCATCGCGAGGTTCGGCATCACATAGCGTGACGCCGGACCTAGCTTGGCCGCTACCTTATAGTAGGCGAGCTTCAAGGCACCGGCACGCGATTGACGACCGCCGCCGACATAAGGCAAGTGGAATGGATACGTTGCCACGTAGTCATCCAGCTTGGCGTAGTGGAGAAATCCGGAAACCGGACGATATCCCCCTAGCGATCGCTCGAGACCGCGTGTTGACCAGAATAAATTATCGTTCTCGGCGTCCGAGCGCCCGAAAACTTTGGCATAAGGCTGCCGCAACCTCAGTGGCAGCCAATGACAGAACGGCAACCTGGTATCGTGGGCAATGACCGGAAACCACAGGTTCGGTGTGGTAATGATCAGTAGATCGCGCGGTAGTCGTGCAAGATCCTCGACTGTATTGCGCGCGCGCTGGACGTGTTCGAGCACTTCGATGCAGTAGGCGACATCGACGCTTCGATCGGCCAGGCCGATCTGCCCCAACCCTTCTGCGCGCCACGTGATGCGATCTGCCAATCCCATGATCTCTGCGATTTGGCGGCCAGCGGCTAATCGCTCGGCATCCATCTCGATCGCGATAACGTGGGCGGGAGAGTACGCGGCGAACGCCATGGCCAGCCAGCCATACCCTGCACCGATGTCGGCAATCACCGTATCGGCATCGACGGTCCGGAAGTGTGGAAGTTGGTCGACGTAGCGCTTCTTATAGAATTCCAAAGTTTCGAGGATAGGCAACTCTCGATAGGCCCCGCTGGCGAAATGGGGCACGTCTCTTATCGCCTTCAGCTGAGATGCGCTCAAAGTGAAGACGGGCGCGATTAGATTGTTCATGATTATCCAACCGACGTTTCTATAATCGCAGCAGTCGTATCGGTCGCCTTAAACCGGCGCGCGGCATCCATGGCCTGCAATCTTGTTTGGCCGGTCATAGCGCTCTTTTTCGAGGTTACAACGAGCACCTTGCCGGCCAGGCAGGCAAGGAATGCGACGCTGCTATTGTCGCGCGCGGCTCCAGCGTCCAGCACGACGAGTTCGAACCGGCTGATCAACTTCTGCAAGCCTTTGCCCAGCCGGCGCTGCTGATCGCTGGTCAACTTCGACAAGTCGGCAAGTGCAAGCGGCAGCAGCGATAGCCCGGTGCGGCTGTCGTTCAAAGTAATCTCGGCCAGATGAGCCTCGCTATCCAAAATGCAGGCACGGCGTTGGGTTAGATTGGCGGCAAACACGTGGCTGAGCCCGGCGTCGCTCGAACTTACATCGACAAGGAGAGTACGCCGGCCTGATACTGCCGCCCGATAAGCAAGCGCGAGAGCGGTGCTTGATGTGCCAACTTTACGCTCGGCGCCGACCAGCAGGGCAACGCTTGGCTTTCCGGACTTCTTATTCTGCATCAACGCCGACAGCATGGATTCGATCGCCGTGCGGTAACCCGGGTAGGCGGTGGCCGATAAGTCATCGACGGCCGCGATATGATCCGAAAAGCTCGGATCGACGGCGTCGTGTTGACCAGGGGTTTCAAACGACAATTTCGATATCGTCGGCAACCGGGCAAGCGTTGCGGCGGTTGGTGCTGGGTCGGCTTCAATCAAATGCGGCTGCGGCGGCTTGTTCAGCATACGATCTTTCAATTCTGCTGAGGCGGGTGGTTGATCGTTCGGGGCTGAAGCCGGCTGAAGACGGGGCGACAGCATCTTTCGCAACCTGAGTCTGGGGACGGTGTTAGTCCGCGAAGCGGCATCGGGCGTGCTGGTCTGTGCCGTGTCGCGCGCCAATGGAAGCGTACGAGTGGCGCGTGCTACCGGCGCGGTCCCAGCATTTCTTGGCGCTGACAGTACGTGTCCGAGCCATGCCGTGCCGGTGCCGCCGAGAAGGCCTGCCATCAGCGCTCCGGACAGGATCAGGAACGTTGGCGGGAATGCCGGATAAGGCGGTACGGTGGCTTCGCTGATTATGCGTGTGTTCTCGCGCCCCAGCCCCTCTTGTTCGCGCGTTTCCTTCTCGCGATTGAGGAATTGTTCGAAGATTGCGCGCGCCGACTGGGCCTCACGTTGCAACTCGCGCAGGCGTACCTGTGATTGGTTGCTGGTTGAAGTCTGGCTCTCCATCGACTTCAACTCACCCGCGAGCGAACGCTCGTTCGATGCCGCCAACTCGAACTCGCCCTTCGCATTGGCCTTGATGCGGGAAAGCTCTTCCTCGATTTGGGTCATTACGGCGCGCTTTTCGACTTGTGCGCTCGCATACTCAGGATGACCAGGTTTGAGGGTTTGTTGGATGATCGCCTCGCGTCGCTCGACCCGGCTGAGCGCTGACCGTAGATTGGCGATCACCGGCGATTTCAGCGCGTCGGATTGAGCACCGAGTAATGCGGCGCCACCTTTCGCGGAAACGTCTTTGACCTGATCATAGCGTGCCTTGGCGATTGCCGTTTGTGAGCGGGCCAGTATCAATTTGTCATTGGTTTGCTGCAACTGCTGTTCGGTCACGAGCAGGTTTGGCGAACCCAGGAGGCCGGCTTTGGTGCGAAATGTCTCGACCGCGTTCTCGGCGGTTTCAACTCGCTTGCGCAATTCGGTGATCCGCGATTGCAGAGCAGTCGTTGCCTCGCGTGTGGTGTCGCCCGTCGCGCGGACTTGATCGTTGATGTAGGCTTGAGCGACCGCGTTGGCGAGGCGTGCAGCTTTCGCCGGGTCCTGCGATGTCACTGCGACGTTGATGACGTAAGTATTGCCGACGCGGCGCACCCGCAGATGTTTGTCCGCAAATCGCCAAATCGTAGTGTCGACCGCATCCGTCGTGTACGGCTCTTCACGTGTAGTGCCGAATATGCCGGTACCGATTGTGTTGCGAAGCAGGACGCGCAATCCACCGCCGCCACGTGCGACCATAAATTCTGGGTCTTTGTGAAGCTGTTCGCTTTCGACGATCTTTTTCAACACGGCATTCGATTGCAACAGTTCCACCTGACTGTCGACGAGCAGTGTATCGGCGCCAGCGGCGGACGAGCCGAAGCCGCCGGGCACGACTGCGCCCTCGACAATCCGCTTGGCTCTGGGGTCAATGAGGATCTGCGCGGTTGCCACGTAGCGCGGTGTCGTCAGTAATAGGAACAGGAAAGCAGCCGCAAGGGCACCGAGGATAGCTAGCAATATCCACAGCCAACGCCGGCGGATGGCTTGCGAGACGGCACGGATTTCCGCCGCAAGGCTTTGCGATGCACCGGATACTGTATCACCGGACGATGAGTTACTTATACGCACTTTACTCAACTCCCGCGATCGGGCCCTCCCGGGCAGTTTCGCCAGCTCGCTGTCTAGTTTGTGCCAAAGCGAGGAATTCTCGCATCAACTTTGCGTTAATTCATGACTTGCAGGAACTGCGCCATCAGCCATCCGCGGTGGTATCCCTGCCGGGATGTCGGCCATATAAAGAGCAATCTGGCGTACCGGATCGAACCGTCGGAATAGTTCGGGGCCAGCCGTTTGGATCGCAGTGCGGTAGCGGGCGTTGTTTGAAACCAAGTCGATCAACCCTGCCGCAATGCTGCTGACATCGTCGGGGTTAAGCGCAATGCCGACGTCAAGCCCGCTCAAATGGCCATCAATGCCGGTGCCGCGACCATACAGAATTGGAACGCCGGCAAATAGAGCTTCTGTGTAAACCATGCCGAACGTTTCATTTCGGCTCGGCAATGCAAGGGCTAAGGCATCAGGCAACTCAGCCAAGAATTCATCATTCTTGAGGGGGCCACGCAGATGGATCCGATGTTGCAGTCCCGTATTGTCGATCAGCCGGCTGACGCGCGCCGTGCTTTCAGCAGAGCCGCCACCGATAATGTCGAGTTCGATGCCAGGTAACCGGGCTTCGGCCATCGCAAACGCCGCAATTAGACGATCGATGCCCTTCTTTTGGTAAATATCGAGATTGGCGACCGCAACGATCGACTTGTTTGGCGGGCGGGGGGTGACGGTTGGGCGGGTGTTTGCAACGATGTTGGGAAGAGGCCTGCTCTTGTTGGGTTGTGGCCCGGCCAGCTGCTCGATCTGTGGCCGGAACCAAGCCGAGACATAATAAATGCGATGCGCCGACTTCAGGATGCGGCGGATGAGCGGTCGATACGTCGGCTTGAAACGAAGGACTTTGCTTTCCACTTCACCACGCACGGACACGACGTGGGGGATCTCCCGTTGCGCGGCGATCAACCAACCAGCGATGCCGTCGAACGTCAGCCGGTGCGAGTGCACCATATCTGGCCGGATGTTGCGCTCGATCAGCAATGTCTCGATTTGGCGCGCGACCGCTTTGAACGACAGATACAACCCAACGCCAAATGGCAGCCCGAAATGATGAATGGCGATAATGTTTTGTTGACCCGTAAGTTTGAAGTCTCGCACTTGCAGGCGGCGTGGATCGGCGGTGCGGGTCAGAGACACGATGAGATGGTCGCAGCCGGTCAACCCGTCGATGAGGTGCTTGATGGCAACCGTCGTGGGCGTTCGAGTGGGATCAGGATAATCGCCAGTAATATGGAGGATTAATGGACGCCTGTCGTCAGGGATCGATGGAGGCATGGCTTTAGCAAATCACTGTATTCGGGGGCGTCAGGGGCTGTGCTGGATGTAAGCAATTGCTGCAATGCTCGTGCCGTTCGCAGTCCACTACCGAGTGGCATGCATCGTGCTATGTTTATGCTTCACACCACAGGTTCAGCCCTGTCGTCGGGCCCTTAGGACTTATTAACGACGGTAAAATGTTGTCCCGCATCCTCTATCTCACCTGGCACGGCATTGGTACGGCAAAATCTGGCGTCGGCGAAGAGGCGCGCCCGTATTGGTTGCCAGCCGATACGTTCGCGGAGGCGCTCGATGTTGCGGCTGAAATCGAGGCCGAAACCGCGATGCCAATTCGCTTTACGTTCGATGATGGCAATCAGTCGGACCATGCCCTGGCTCTACCCCTCCTGGTCGATCACAAGCGCACGGCAACTTTCTTCGTTTGTGCGGGGCGTATCGGACAGCCCGATTTTCTGTGTGCATCACAATTGAAAGAGCTGGTTGCAGCCGGCATGCGGATCGGCAGTCATGGTTTTGATCATCTGCGCTGGCGCAATGCAACCGATGCAACGCTTTTTCACGAGCTACATGACGGACGCCGCGCGATCGAGGATGCGATCGGCTGTTCCGCAGACGTCGCATCGACGCCGTTTGGAGAGCTTGACCGGCGAGCGGTCGATGCAGCGAAGTCCGCTGGGTATACCTCTTTGTTTGCCAGCTCTGGTGGAATTGCGACCGCTGACACGGGGCTTGTACCTCGCAACACAGTCAAATTTGGATTCCGTCCGGCTCGAGATTTACCGCCGATGGCGAGCTGGTCGCGTTGGGCTGCGGCATCGCTTTACGATACAGCGCGCCGTGTCAAATATGGCTTTTACTGATGACTAGCTCATGTGCGACGGCTTGAGCCGCAGGAGCTCGCGCAGTTTGCCGGCATTCATCCAACCGCGCATGGCAAGTTTCAACCATCGGGCGCGATCGATGGGGTACAAAAACGCACCGGCGCCGAGCGCAATCGATGCCTTCAATAGTGCACCCGCATAAAAGCGTGCTTTTGCCAGCCGCGACTGCGCAATATGACCGACAATAAAGCGCGCATAGATCTGCCCGGTTCGAAGCGCCCGATGCCGGAAATAGCTGACGGTGACGCGCGATGGCGGAACGTCTTCGTGGACCATCGCATCGTCGGTCACGACCATCACACCACCGGCGCTGCCGAAGGCGTGGAAGAAACTCGTATCTTCGCCGCCGGTCCGGCCAAGCGCTGGGTCAAAGCGAAGCGCGTGAGCATCCACGAGCGCGCGCTTCATGAGTGTGTTGCCACCACGGCCGACCGAAACGCGCGTGCCGCGTGCACCCCAATTGACGTGCAGTGGATTGGCGCGGACAATCCAGTCCGGCGTCTGTGTTGGATAGGTTGGATGAACCGGTCCGAATACACAATCGGCGTTGAATTCGGTCAATGCGGCCAACATCCGGGCGAGCCACTGAGGTTCCGCCCATTCATCGTCATCTATGAAGGCGATCAAATCACCGGTCGCGGCCGCCAAACATGCATTGCGCGCGATCGCGACGTTGTGGGCGGCGCTTACAACCGTTGTGATCTTGCAGGGAAAATGCGGGACCGAGCATAGGACCGAGGCGACCTGTCCATCCGGACTATCATCGGCAATCAGCACATTGATTGCCACGCCCAAGGGAAGTTCGAGCGCCGCTATGGATGCCAAACAGCGAGCCAGACTCGGCCGCCCGGAACTCGCGATCGCAATGGTGATCGCTGTCATTGGTCGGCGGCCTGTGTCTGCGCGGTGATCGCAACGGCCAGCACGAAGATCATCGAGGAAAGGCTGAACGAACGGAACCAGCTCGACTCGAGAAAATTCGACAGGATGCAATAGAGGATGATGGATAGAAGTAAGCTCGCGAGACCGAGCGATCGGCTGGCCACGCGTCCGGTCAAATGTAGCGTGGTAAGTAAGAGCGCCGCAAAGATTGCCAGCCCAATGTAACCGGTCTGCAGCACGATATCGATGTAGCCGTTGTGGGCATGGGGCATTTGGGCGACGAAGCCCGGCCCTTGTCTGATGCTCGGGCTTTCGATGCTGGCGCCCCAGAAGACTTCGTAGCCGTAGCCGAGCCAAGGCCGTTGTTCGATCATTTTGACGGCGAAAGCCCAGATGTCTGTGCGTTGGGTAAGGGTTGGATCGCCAACGATCGCGGTCGCCACCTCGTCGAAATCCCAAATGTGCGAGGCGACGCCAATCGCATAAATGCCATAGAGCACCACGCCGATGGCGACGACCGTGATTGCTGGCGAGATCCGGGCAAAGCGCGCGAGAATGGCAATGCCAAATCCTAAAATCGGCGCGACGACGACCAATCCCAAACTGGTCTTCGAACGCGCTTCAATGAGAAACCAGGCGGACGCCAATAGCACCCCGATAGCGGCGATACGGCTTATCCGGCCGCCATTGCTGACTTGGTAAAGTGCCACGAGTGCCGCCACCGATATCGTCGCGCCAAATGAGTTCTTGTGCGGAAAATAGGCGGCATGGCCAAGTGCTGTGGGCGCCGTCGTCAGCACGCTGAAAGCGCTGAGAACTGTCACGACGAAAAACATCCAGAATGTGTAGAGCAGCAACCGGTCGGAATCGCGAACGGCAATAGTTGCGGTGATGATGCCGCCAGCAATGAATACGGCGAGGAAGAACCGGCGGAGTGTCGTGTCGGGTTCGACGGACCAAAAACTCGTTATCCCGGCCCAGCTGAGATAGAGCGCGGTCCAGATGATCGGTGACCGCGCTAACCGCGCGACGCGCCAGCCGTCGAAGCAGGCCAAACTCAAGCAGCCGGCGACCACAAGGATGGAAAAGTAAATGCGCAATAGTGGGCTCGGCGGCCCGTCGACGGCAGGAGCGCCATAGACTGGAGTTAGGGAGACGACTTCGGCTTCCAGCAGCGGCCAGACCAGGCATGGATAGGCAAGGGCTGCCGCCACGATAAATGGAGCGGCCTTTAGGATTAGCGCGGCGGTGGCCGATGGGCCCGGACGCGCTTTGTCAGTTGAAGCGGCGGCGATCGGAGCCGGCGATCTCATGGTGCACCTGCGGGTGACGTTTCCGGCAACACTTCGTGTGAACGTGCCAGTCGCAGAACAATGATCAATATCCATACCAATGCGACAACTTCGGAAACCGAAAGCGCCAGTACTGCATAGATCGCCGGAACCGGCCACGCGAGCCCAACCAGAAGCAGGCAGCTCAGAGCTGCTGTCAGTATTGTAACCTGCGCCAGTTCCTTGAGCATCATGGCCGCTTGTAACGGCACCGACAGCACCATGTGGCAAATGACGACGAACATATATCCGGCCCAGGCCGCAGTCATCGCGCCTGCATCTTGATATTTGCCGCGGAAAACCCAGGCCTCGGCCAGTGGCCAGGCAACGTAGAGCGCCGCGCAGTAGAGCACGCCAATCGCCATGACATAACTCATGCCTTGCACGGTCAATCGGATCATGGTGCGCGGGTTGCCGGCTGCAAGATCGCGCGCCATTGCCGGCCGCGCGACACGCCCCCACGCTGCGACGACGAGTGGCAGTGGGCCCAATAGTAATCGCCCCGCCTGTACGGCCGCCAAGGTTGTTGCGTCACGAAATAGTTCGAGCGCAAAAACATACGAGCGATACTGGACCTCGGTCGTGCCCGCGCCAATCAAGCTCCACCGCGTATCCGCCCAGCACTGTTGCCGGTAGGCTGATATGGCGGCCGAAACCTTTAGCCGTCGAGGGCTTGGATCTGATGTGATAGCGACCATCGCAACGAGGTTGCCAATTGCGATGCCGACTAGGCTGGCGATTGCCGGGGGCAACCACCACCACAGTGCGGCCACGGCTGCGATCGTGCCACCAATGGCGGTCAGGTCGATACGCAGACACTGGAATACGCGTTCGTGAGCGAGAGCAAGCGAACGAGCAGTTTCGCGACCGAGGGTCGTAAAGGTGGCTAGGCCGATTGCTACCAGGAAGCCGAAATCGTCACTCGCCATTAGACCGATGATCGGCGCAGAAAAAGCCGCGGCACAACGAAAAACGAAGTCGAATGAGATAATTGTCCTGGCAACTTCCTCTTGTTCGGCGGGCGGGCGACCCGGCAGCATGATCGACAGTGGAGTTGATACAAGCGCGTTCTGTAGCGACGTCAAAACCAGCACGACGGCTGCTGCAAATATGAACCGGCCAAACTCTGCTGGCGCTGCGAGGCGGATCAGCACAAGGTTGAGCGCGAGGTTGAACAGGCTCAACACCGCTTGATCGATCAGGGCAATGCCAACGGATTTGCGCAACGAAGCAGGGTCCTTTGTTATCGGGGTCAGGAGAGGCGTGTCGCTCGCTAGATCCGATATTCAGCGGCGAAGCGGCGAACGCTCGTATTCCATGCCCACAACGGATAGGCTATAGGCCGCGCGATCGCGAACGACTTCGTGAGCGTGGTTAAGTCCGACCACCGATGTTTATATGGTTCAGTTCCCTGCATAAAGTCGATCTTATCGACGCCATCTGCGACGGCAGCTTGCGCGGTAAGCGCGATGTGGACCTTGCCAGGAGCAAACTTGCTCCACGCCAAATTGAACGCCGGTTTGTACCAGTGTATGGTGTTGTCGTGCCGGAAGCCGAAATGACTGGCGATCGTTACGCCATCAACGCGAACTTCCGACGCGTCGATCAGCGTTTCAGGCATCAAATCGGCCAATTTTGCGATAAACGTAGTCATTGGACCGGCCTCCAGTTCCGAAAACCCCGTGCGGCTGCGCCAATTGTCCGAGTGCATGGAATACAGGCGCGGTAGCATCGCTTGGATCTTCGCGCGGTTGCTCAATTGGACGAGTTCAAGCCGGCCCACGGCGCGTAACCGCTTAATCTGCCGCCGGACGTCGCCGCGATGGCTCTTGCTCCATCGTTGCTGCAGATCCTCGTAGTTTTTTGGCACGGACATCGCGGCGCACGGTCGCTCATATTCCCGTAAAAGCGCTCCCGGACGGTGAAGTGCTTGATCAATTGAATCGCGATAGGACTCGGCAATTGGTACTTTCGGCCAAAGTAACAAGGTCTGCGCATCAAGCATTTGCACCGTTGTATGCATCAGCAAGTCGATCAAATGTCCCGGGTCGTGATCTTTGGCAAGCAGCGGCATGCAATAGTCGGTCACGCGAGCGCCGATGGGTTCGATGATGCGCGCAAAACCTTCTCGTGCGCCAAGCCGTTTGACCCACAGCGGCCAAAGCGCAACGAGCACCGACGCTTGATGGACCGCTACAACTCGTAAGGGGCGGCCCTCACCGAACGCATCGAGAGCTGCCTGCCACCATGTTGGATGATTGAAAACGCCGGCCGTGGTGGCACGTCCCCAAAGTTCAAGCGCAGTCTCAATGTCGAGACGATCCGACGCCGATACCGCATAAGGCGCTATGGCTTGCGTCTGGATTGCTTCAATCTCAAGTGCTGGCATTGCCATGGTTCGGTTGCATCGTTACGTAGTCGTCTGACAGTTGGACGTCGGTGTTGCAAACCAGGGGCCGCGATTGGATGGGCGCTGGTTTTGTGTTCGCAGCACATTATGTAAGACAGCCATCAATGCCATTCGTATGCCCCAATGGTATATCGCCGTGTAGATCGAATCGGATTAGTCTTGGTCTGAGTATATTTTGCTATGCACCTGATTCAATTCAATTTAATTTCAAAACATCGGCGGCAAATCACTGAATCTTGGTTCCCAGCTCAGGAATGTTGCGTTGCGGCAACATGGCTTCTCGACCACAGTTCCACTTGTAAATGTTCATCCGTCCTTAAGGCTTGTGGAACAACACTCGCGAACCAGTTACGGATCACTCAATGAGTGTACCGATTTGTGCACGGTGAGGGCCTCAGGGGTCATGAGATGATACGTATCAGATTATTGAGTGTGGTCGCAGCAGCAGCTTTTGTCAGCAGTGCCGCTATGGCGTTCCAAGAGCAGCAGTCGACGGCGCCGCGCCAGCAGGATGCCGCACCAGTGGCGACACCGCTTGCGCCTGACGCTGCTCCCGGCTCAAAAGGCACCCCCGTTCGCATCCCTGGTCTCGGTACGTTGGGCGTTATCCCAAAAATGGATTTCGGTTTGGAGCTGTTGTATGGCGCGGCTGATCAGCCTGTTAAGCGCCCCGACGCGAATAAGACTGATTCAGACGACGTGTTGGTCGGCGGTCGGATCAAGCACAAGTTTTGATTTCGAGTACTGCGCGATTGAGTGCAGTATCATAATCGGTCTATAAGGTTTCGGGGAGCGCTGGGCGCTCCCCGTATTTATTTGCGATGTGGCGCGTTAGCGTCGTGATCAACGGCTGACAGGGACGTTCGGCGCCGGCATGAAGCCAACTGTACATCCACCTGCCTATCGCATCGCTGCCGCAGCCGTTCATATATTCACCGGTTTGGGTGCCGTTTGCGGGTTCTATGCAACTCTAGCTGTTTTTGATCAACGCTGGGAGGCGATGTTCGCCTGGCTAGGCTTGGCATTTCTGATCGACGGTATCGACGGCACGTTCGCCCGCATGGTTGACGTCGAACGCCGCCTGCCGGCCGTCAGCGGTGAGCGGCTGGATCTTGTCGTCGATTATGTCACCTACGTCTTCGTCCCGGTCCTTGCCCTGATCCACAAGGGTTATCTCGTTGGACCACTCGGCCATGTGCTGGCAGCGGGCATCCTGTTGTCATCGCTCTATCACTTTGTCGATGTCGGCAATAAATCCGACGACCATTGTTTCGTTGGATTTCCCGCGATCTGGAACATCGTTGCGTTCCACATCTTCGCGTTTGATCTGACCCAGCCGCAAGTTGCTGTCGTCGTCTTAGTATGTACCGTGTTGACCTTCGTGCGCTGGCGCTGGGTGCACCCGATGCGGGTGCAGTCGCTGTGGCCGGTGACGCTGAGCTTGACCGCGCTATGGCTGGTCGCGGCACTTTGGACCGTTATGCAGGGATTGCCGGCAACCGGTTGGGCGTCTTTGGTATTCGCGGCGGCGATGGTATGGGGCGTAGGCCTATCATTGGCGTGGCGCACACCGCCGGAGGGTTGATGTATCGGATTGCCATCCTCGCCCTGCTTTGCATGCATGCATTATTTTGGACGGCATCAGCTGCCGGCGCCGAACCTGCATCGCACGAGTATCTGGGCATCGAGGTCAACGGCAATCTCGAGCTGGCAACTGGCAAGTCGCTGCGCGCCGATGGCGTTGTCCTCATCGTTCACGGATCGCTCGCGCATTACCGCGTTGAGACGATCGCGGCTTTGCAAAACAATCTGAAGCAGCGCGGCGTGAACTCCCTCGCGATAACATTGAGCCTCGGCTTGAACCGTCGCCAAGGCATGTTTGATTGCAAGCTGGAGCAAGACCACCGGCACGGGGATGCAGCCGATGAAATCGTGTCATGGGTCGAGTGGCTTCAAGCGAAAGGCGCGCTTCGGATCTCAGTTCTGGGGCATTCGCGCGGTGCCGGCCAAGCAGCACTTGCACTGGTCGAGCGAGCCGATGCCGGCGTCAGCGGACTGATTCTGGCGGCCCCGCTGCTTCAATCCGAAGCCGAGATCGCAGCCCGTTACCAGGAGGAGAATGGGCAACCGCTGGCGCCGTTGCTCGCCAAAGCCAAGAAACTCGTTGAAGATGGCGAGGGTGATGCGCTGCTCGATGTGCCAGGTTTCTTGTATTGCCGCCCGGCGAAGGTGACGGCGGCCGCATTCCACGATTACTATGAGCCAGATCCTCAGCACAACGTCTTGCGGCTGATGGAGGAAGTTACAACACCGGTCCTATTAGTGCTCGCCGGCGACGATCGGATTGTCCCTGGCCTTTCGGCGGCAGTGGTCGACGCCCAGCAGCGCAAGCGGTTTGGCGGTCGCGTCAGCGTTGAAACAATTGACGGCGCCGATCATTTCTTCCGGGACCTATTCGGCGAGGACTTGGCCGATAAGGTCGCAGCCTTCGTTGGCCGGCCCTGACACTTTGGCATTGTGCCGGGACTGCGCTAGGAAATATTCCTCGGAATACCAGTCGGGAGATGGATCGCCATGACGACGCTCAAAGGCAAGACACTTTTCATCACGGGTGGCAGTCGCGGCATCGGCTTGGCGATTGCGTTACGAGCGGCGCGTGACGGTGCCAATATTGCGATCGCCGCGAAGACGGCGGAGCCCAATCCAAAGTTGCCGGGCACCATCCACACTGCTGCCGCCGAGATCGAAGCGGCAGGTGGTAAGGCATTGCCAATCATGTGCGACATTCGTTTCGAGGATCAGGTGCGCGAGGCTGCGGCTCAAACAGCGGCCAAGTTTGGCGGCATCGACATCTGCGTGAACAATGCCAGCGCCATTTCGCTCACCCCCACCGAGACGACCGATCCGAAGCGTTTCGATTTGATGTTCGGCATCAACACGCGCGGCACGTTCGTTACCACGCTGGCTTGTCTGCCTTATCTGCGCAGTTCAGAAAATCCGCACGTTTTGATGCTATCGCCGCCGCTCGACATGAACCCTAAGTGGTTCAAGCATCATGTCGCCTATTCGATTGCGAAATACGGCATGAGCCTTTGCGTGCTGGGTATGGCGGCCGAGTTCAAAAAGGATCGCGTGGCGGTAAATGCGCTTTGGCCGCGCACGACGATCGCGACGGCAGCCGTCAACAACTTGCTCGGTGGCGACAAGCTCATGCGGATGAGCCGCACACCGGAAATTCTGGCCGATGCGGCGCACCTCGTGTTTTGTCAGCCGTCGAGCGACTTCACCGGCAACTTCCTGATCGACGACAATTTCCTGCACGACGTCGGTGGTGTCACCGATTTCGAGGGCTATCGGGCTGATAAATCGATGCCCTTGGCTTTGGACTTTTTCGTGCCCGAAGCCAATGTCCCCCCGCCCGGCGTCAAGGTGGTACCATTGCCGATGGGCGCGTGACTGCGCGATAACTACGCCCTTCCCACAAATCACCGCTGCGAAGTTTAAGATATGACAACCCTACTGATCACACATCCGAGTTTCGTGCTGCATGACACCGGAGCTGGCCATCCCGAGCGACCAGACCGCATGCGTGCAATCGATAAAGTGATGGCGCATGACGCCTTCAAATCACTCACCCGGATGGACGCACCGCTGCGCGACGACGTGGAAGCGACAATCGCTCTCGCTCACCCTGCTGAATACGTGGCGGCCATCAAATCGATGCGCCCTGCTGATGGTGAAGAAGCCGTTCGCCTGGATCCGGATACGGTGCTTTCGTCGGGCTCGTGGGAGCCGGCGTTGCGCGCGGTCGGTGCCGGTATGTTGGCGGTCGACCAAGTGATGTCAGGCTCCGCGAAAAATGCATTTTGCCAAGTGCGGCCCTGCGGACATCATGCCGAAACGGCAAAAGCAATGGGGTTCTGCCTGTTCAACAACGTGGCCGTTGCTGCCCGTTACGCACAGCAAAAGCACGGCGCCGAGCGCGTGGCGATCGTCGACTGGGACGTGCATCACGGCAATGGCACGCAGGATATTTTCTGGTCCGACAAATCGGTATTCTTCGCGTCGACCCATCAAATGCCGCTATATCCCGGCACTGGCGCGTTGGGTGAAACCGGTGAGGGCAATATCTGGAACGCGCCGCTTCGTCCCAACGATGGTGGCGAGCAGTTTCGTGCAGCAATGGAACAGCGCATTCTACCTGCTCTGCGCAATTTCGGGCCAGACCTCATTTTGATTTCGGCGGGGTTTGATGCACACGAGGCCGATCCTTTGGCGAACCTGCGTTTCGTCGAGCAGGATTTCGCTTGGGGTACTGAGCAATTGCTGGAAGTCGCTGAGCGCCACGCAAACGGCCGCGTCGTCTCGATGCTGGAGGGCGGTTACGATTTGACGGCGTTGGCACGATCGGTTGCGGTTCACGTCAAGCGCCTGATGGATGCGTGAGGACGCTCGGCAATTTAAAGTAGGCGCATGCGCCAGTGATAAAGTTTTGAGGTTAGACAGATGAGCACGGCCAAGAACGCCACCAAATTCGCCGATATCAAGGACATGCCGTTCGAGCGGGCGTTGAAAGAGCTGGAGACGATCGTTGGCCGCCTTGAGCGTGGCGATGTCGAACTCGAGGAAAGCATCTCGATCTACGAGCGCGGCGAGGCTCTGAAAGACCATTGCGATCAGATGCTTAAGGTCGCTGAAGCCAAGGTCGAGCGGTTGACATTTGGTCAAGACGGCCAACCCAAGGGCACACAGCCGCTCGATCCAGAATCGTGATGCGGGCGCAATTGCGGCAACGTCTTTCGCATATCGAAAAACAGCTTCCAGCCTCGGTGTTTAACCGGTTCACACGGCGTTCATGCGCGTGATAATAATCCCAATACGGAGAACGCAAACGGTTGGCGTTTGCGCGCCGAGAGGAAACAGCCAGATGAAGTCACTGATTTTAGCCGTTGGTCTGATCGCAGTCGGTGCAACCACTGCCAGCGCCCAATACGCTGCTCGACCATGGTCGCAGGCTGAGCATCCGTATGCGCAGCGCCATCACGCAACGTGCCAGGATAAGGCGTTCCGCTTGAATCAGTACGAGCGCCGCTCGGCACGCGATGGACACATCGATCGCCGCGAGCGCATGACGATCGAAGCATTGCGTCGCGATCTCGACCGTACGTGCGGCCGTTTCCGCCATCGCGGTTGAGCCTAAAGGTTGCTTTATGCAGCTTGACCGTCCCCCGTCGCGACATCCGCGGCGGGGGATTTTCTTATTGCACGACCATGGGCGTTGCTAATTTCACCCAAGTTTCAGCAGACCTTCTCGTCGCAGACTATTGCTGCCGTTTTGGGAGTATGATCGCGCTCCGAGCAACATCCGAGGCACGTCCGATGGATTTTGATGCGCTCTTGCTGGCACGGATTCAGTTCGCGTTCACGGTGACATTCCACATTGTGTTCCCGGCGTTTTCGATCGGGTTGGCAAGCTATTTGGCGGTGTTGGAAGCGTTATGGTTGCGCACCGGCCGTGAAGTCTATCTCGCACTTTTCAATTATTGGAAGCGGATCTTCGCGCTGGCATTTGGCATGGGTGTCGTGTCGGGCCTGGTCATGAGCTACCAGTTCGGTACCAACTGGAGCGTCTTCTCCGACAAGACCGGCCCGGTGCTTGGCCCGATGATGGGATACGAGGTGCTTTCCGCATTTTTCCTCGAGGCGGGGTTTCTCGGCGTGATGCTGTTCGGCATGAGCCGGGTCGGCCGCGGATTGCATTTCTTCGCCACGCTGATGGTGGCGGTTGGCACGCTTTTCTCCGCGTTCTGGATCATTTCCGTGAACAGCTGGATGCATACACCGGCTGGCTACGCCGTGAACGCTGCCGGCCAGTTTGTCGTCAAGGATTGGTGGACCGTCGTCTTTAATCCGTCGTTCCCTTACCGGCTTGTGCATATGGTACTGGCGGCCTACCTGACTACGGCGTTCGTGGTCGGCGCGGTCGGCGCCTACCACCTATTGCGCGACCGGCTTAACGAGCGGGCGCGCGTCATGTTTTCCATGGCGATGTGGATGGCAGCACTCGTTTCGCCGTTGCAAGTCGTGGCTGGCGACATCCACGGTCTCAACACGTTGAAGCATCAGCCGGCCAAAATTGCCGCCATGGAAGGTCACTTCGAGACCAAGTCCGGCGCGCCTCTCATCTTGTTCGGGTGGCCCGACATGGCATCTGAGACGACGCGGTATGCGGTCGAGATCCCCAAACTCGGCAGCTACATTCTGACCCACGATTGGGACGGCGAAGTCAAAGGCCTCAAGGCTTGGCCGAAGGAACAGCGACCGAATTCCACGATCGTGTTCTGGAGCTTTCGAGTCATGGTCGGCATCGGATTGGCGATGATGCTCGTGGGAGCGCTCAGTCTCTTCCTGCGTTGGCGCGGACGTTTGTACGAAAGCCGCACGATGCATCGCCTCGCACTGTTGATGGGGCCGGCGGGGTTCGCGGCCGTCATCGCTGGCTGGATCACCACCGAAGTTGGCCGCCAGCCTTACACCGTCTACGGTTTGCTCACCACGGCGCAATCGGCCTCGCCGTTGGCGGCACCGGCGGTCGCTGGGTCGTTGATCGCGTTCATCATCGTCTACTTTGCTGTGTTCGGCGCAGGCACGTTTTACGGATTACGCATGATGGGCAAAACCCCGGAGAGTAACGAGCCCGGCATGCCGCCAGGCGAGCCTCAGCGCACGGCCGGCATAACGCCAATTGCGAGTGTGCAACCCGATCAAGTCATGACGGCAGGAGCTAGACATGGGTGACATCGTGTTCGATCTACCCTTCATCTGGGCCGGTCTGATCGCCTTTGCGGTTCTGGCTTATGTGCTGTTCGATGGCTTCGATCTTGGCATCGGTATGCTGTTTCCCTTCGGGCGCGACAAAGCCGACCGGGATACGATGATGAATTCCGTCGCGCCGGTGTGGGATGGCAACGAGACGTGGCTGGTGCTCGGTGGCGGCGGATTGTTCGCTGTGTTTCCGCTCGCCTACGCGATTGTCATGCCCGCCCTATACGCACCAATCTTTGCGATGCTTCTCGGGTTGATATTCCGTGGCGTGGCGTTCGAGTTCCGTTGGCGCAGCGGCCGGCACGAGTGGTTTTGGGATTGGTCATTCACCATTGGCTCGGCGGTGGCGACTTTCGCGCAAGGCATCGCACTTGGCGCGCTCGTCCAAGGCATTCGTGTGTCGGGTCGCGCATACGGTGGCGGATGGTGGGATTGGCTGACACCATTCAGTGTGCTCACCGGATTGGCGTTAATGGTCGGCTACATGCTGCTCGGCGCGACATGGCTTGTCCTCAAGACCGAGGGTGAATTGCAGGATCACGCCTACGGTTGGGCTAAGCGCGCCGCCATCGGTACGCTTGCGTTGATCGGTCTGGTGAGTTTGTGGACGCCGTTTCTCAGTCCGGTTTTCATGGCGCGCTGGCTGGCCTGGCCACAGATCCTCTACACAGCGCCGGTACCACTTCTGGTACTCTGCTGTGCAGCCACCTTGTTCATTGGTCTCAACCGGCGGTGGGAACTCGCACCCTTCATGGCGGCGGCCGGGTTGTTTATATTGTCCTATGTCGGGCTTGCGATCAGCTTCTATCCCTATATCGTGCCGCCAACCGTGACGATCTGGGCTGCCGCTGCGCCCGACAACAGCTTGCAATTTTTACTCGTGGGAGCAGTCGTGCTGCTGCCGTTGATCCTCGCCTACACCGCCTACTCGTACTGGGTCTTTCGCGGCAAGGTCGATCCGGCAGGAGGCTACCATTGAGCCGCCATCGACCCTCCGGTGGCGAGCCTGTACCGCTTTGGCAAAGGCTCGCCTGGTTCATTGGTCTATGGCTCGCCGGTGTCGCTGTGGTCGGCGCGATTGCGTTCGTACTCCGCCGGGTGCTGATCGGCTGACCGGTGAGGGAAATAGGAAGTCGTCGGCTGAGATCGTCGATGCGCCAGCTCGCTGCGTACACAGCATGCTTAACGGGGATGATAAAATCCAATCCAAATCTAGCTTTCGACGATCTCGAGCACGCCCGGCATGGTTGTCATCATGCCGCGTTGGGCAGCGGTCAGATCGAAGCGGGCGCGGGCAAAGCCGATATCGATCTCGGCATCGCGGTCATCGAGGCGCAGGATGAACCTGATGTCGCTTTTGCCGCCGGTTTTCAGCAATGCGCGCAGATCGGTGATCCGTTGCGGATTTTCGGCAATCATTTTGGCATCGAGAACGATCTTCACTTCGCGTTGGAGATTAGCTGCGGCCTCGTCGAGTGCTTGGAGCCCTTGAACGCGCAATTTGATGCTGTCGCCATCGCGATCGGCTTCGACCGCGATCGATACTGCGGTGCCAGGAACGAGCAGGTGGCCGCACTGATCGAGTGTGTCGGAAAAGATCACCGCCTCGAATGAGCCGGTGTGATCGGAGAACATTGCGAACGCGAATTTGTTGCCCTTCTGGCTGCGCCGCTCGCGAGCCGACACAACGATACCGGCGAGGCGTGCAGCCGACACACCGCTTTGGGCTGCCGCCTCGAACTCGACCCAACTCATGACGTTGAGCCCACGCAGCACACTTTCATAGGCATCGAGCGGATGGCCCGAGAGATAGAATCCGATGGCCTTGAATTCCTCGTCGAGCTGCTCCATCGGAGTCCACACGCGCGCGGGCCGCAAGTCGAGTTTGGCAGCGTTCGTGGTGTCACCGCCCGAGCCGCCAAATAGATCGCTCATGCCCGTCGCCGCATCGGACGCCAATCGCCCGGCGAGTGCCAAGATTTGTTCGGCGTTGCCGTGCACCAATGATCGATTTGGATCGAAACTGTCAAAGGCACCTGCGGCGGCAAGCGTTTCGATGCCGCGCTTATTGAGCGCCTTTGGATTGAGGCGACGGGCAAAGTCGGACAGGTCCGCGAAGCGGCCATTGGCCTCGCGCTCGTCGATGATCGTTTGCACCGCAGCTGGCCCGATGTTCTTGAGAGCCGCAAGTGAATACCTTAACGCTCCCGCGCTTTTTACTGTGGCATCTGGCGACACCCCTACGGGGAGCCGGCCGCCAGATGCGGTAGCCGGCGCATCCGGCAGGCTCTGCGAAGCGGAGTCGGATGCGCTAAAAAAGGGTAAAGCTGCGAAGTCGACGAACGACGAATTCACGCATGGCGGTAAGACGTCGATACTGGCACGTTTAGCTTCGGCAGCGAACGTCGCGAGCTTGTCCGTGTTAGCCATGTCGAGGGTCATCGAGGCGGCAATGAATTCCTCGCGGAAATTCGCCTTTAGATAGGCCGTATGATAGCTGATCAAGGCGTAGGCGGCCGCGTGGCTCTTGTTGAATCCGTAGCCAGCGAACTTGTCGACCAGCTCGAAGATGTAGACGGCATCGTCCTTCTTGACGCCCTTGGCGATCGCCCCTTCGACGAATTTCTTTTGCTGGGCCGCCATTTCGTTCTTGTCTTTTTTGCCCATGGCACGCCGCAGCAAATCGGCTTGTCCGAGCGTATAGCCACCCATCACCTGGGCGATCTGAATGACCTGCTCCTGATAGATGATGACACCGTAGGTTTCCTTCAGAATGCCTTCCAACAACACATGCAGACAGTCGACCGGCTCCTCGCCGTGTTTGCGATTGATGTAGGTCGGGATGTTGTCCATCGGGCCCGGCCGGTACAGCGAGACCATGGCGATGATGTCATCGAAGCGATCGGGCTTGAGCTTCTTCAAGCTCTCGCGCATGCCAGTCGATTCCAACTGGAATACACCGACGGTATCGGCCTTCGCCAGTAGATCGTAGGACGCCTTATCATCGAGCGGCAGTTTCAATAGATCGATGTCGATGCCACGCCCACGCTTTATAAGCGCCACGCACTTTTGCAAAACCGTGAGGGTCTTCAATCCAAGGAAGTCGAACTTTACAAGACCTGCCTGCTCGACCAGTTTCATATTGAACTGGGTCACCGCGAAGTCGGACTTCGGATCGCGGTAGAGTGGCACGAGTTCGTCAAGCGGCCGGTCGCCGATCACCATGCCCGCCGCATGGGTCGAAGCGTGCCGGTAGAGCCCTTCGAGTTTCTGCGAGATCTCGAGCAGCTTGGCGACCATCGGGTCGTTATCACGCTCCTCTTGGAGTTTTGGCTCGG
>JANLPY010000765.1:0-2339 GCA_031367505.1 Hyphomicrobiaceae bacterium
CTCAATCACCTTGTCGATGAAAGCTATGAGACATGGCGGACCTCAAGGACCGAAACCGAAGTTGACCAGTCACGCAACCGACAATGGTGTCAATTTTCTCGTGCCCAGAACACCTTCATCTTTCTCCGATTGACCTGCGCTCGAGTTGAGATAGATCAACCTTGTGCAGTCTTTTCCGGTTTATTTCTAATGCACCAGTGCGGGGTTTGTGCTTGCGCCAACTTTTTAATGGGCATTGCGTCCGAAAACGACGTGTTGCGGCGCAACGGCGACGCCGCCGCAAGATGCATCCAGTTCCAATTCCTAATGTCACTGGACACCAAACAATAAGACGCGCATGATTATTATAGCTGAGACGCCAACCCAAGGCGTTCAGCTTTTAACCAATCTTATTGACCGGGATCCGTTTGAGGGACCCTTTTCCTTCCGAAGCATATCGAGCGAAAGGAAATCACATGCGTAACCTTGTCCAGCCGCCACCCTCTTTGCACTGCGACCTCTGCAATGGCGAACTGCGGCTCAAGCTGATTGAGGCTGCCAACTCGGTCCTCGAACTGGATGCCGAGATATTCGTCTGCGCGAAATGCGGGCATGAGCAGTCACACGTGGTAATTCACGACCATACCACGCCGCATCTTGCTCACCGCGGATCATCTGTTCGATGAACTCCCAGAGCCTGATGGCGAACCTCGGCCTCGATCGGATCAGACGAACTTCCACGGATCCGGATCGCAGTCTCGTGTTAAAAATGGGTCCATCCTTCGAGCGATTGGCCTGACCGGGCGCTGGTAATGTGTCCGTTGATGCTACGTTGGGATGATTGAAGGCAGCTGCCGGTGTTCTCGTGGGCAGTTCCTTTTCCAAAATGCATGCGGTTCTGGCTAATTTGACCGAGCCTTTGCCGGGCTCGTACCACTTTAGGAGCTATCGCCAAATTTTGGTGACGGCCGGGGCCGGTCAGGCGGCGGCGGTTGTGGGCTGACGGTCGGTCGGTTTGGCGATGACCTCGATCCCGTCGGCGAATATCACACCGAGAACGAGTTTTGGCAACTGGTTGTGACCGTCGAGACGGCGCCAGCTTTTCTGCGCGCCCTCGACCAGTTTGAAAACCATTGCGAGCGCGGTCCCGTTCGACAGACAGCCCTTCGATCGGATGGTGCGGTGGCGCACGGTGGCGAAGGTGCTTTCGATGGGGTTGGTCGTGCGCAAGTGTTTCCAGTGCTCGGCCGGGAAGTCGTAGAAAGTGAGCAGCGTGTCTCGATCCTTTTTCAGGCAGTCGGCCGCCTTCTCGTATTTCAGCGCGTAGCTCTCGATGAAGGCGTCGAATGCCAACTCGGCGGCGACCTTCGTTTCGGCCATCCATATCTCCTGCAACGCGCGTTTGGCTTTCGGCTGCTGGCTCTTCGGCAACTTGGCGAGCACGTTCGAGGTCTTGTGAACCCAGCAGCGCTGCTCGCGCGTATTCGGCCAGACTTCGCCGGCCGCCTTCCAGAACCCGAGTGCGCCATCTGCGATGACGAGCCGCGGCGGCACGTCGAGCCCACGTCGTTTCAGATCGAGCAGCAGGTCACGCCAGTCGTGCGCACTCTCGCGGGTGCCATCGGTGAAGCCTACCAGTTCCTTGCGGCCTTCCGGCGTCGCGCCGATCAGCACGAGGATGCACTGCTTTTCGTCTTCAAGGCGTGCTTCGAGATGGATGCCGTCAGCCCAGATGTAGACGTAGCGCTTCGCCGACAGATCGCGCTTCTGCCAGGCGGCGTGTTCATTGAACCAGCCGTCCTTCAGGCGGACGATGGCTGATGCCGACAACCCGGCAGCATCTTTGCCGAGCAGCGCCGCCAGCGCCTCGGAAAAGTCGCCAGTCGAGATACCCTTCAGGTAAAGGATCGGCAGCAACGTTTCGATCGACTTCGACCGCCGCATGTAGGGTGGCAGGATCGACGGTGAGAATCGGATGCGGCCGGGATCGCTGGCGGGGGCCTCGCGATCGCGCACACGCGGCTGGCGGACCGCGACCGGACCGATACCGGTCACCACCTCGCGCTCCGGCAAGTGACCGTGGCGGACGACGCGCTGGTGGCCGTCCCCGGTCTTCAAATCGGCATGCTTGTCGAGAAACTCCGCGACCTCGGCCTCCACCGCCTTGGCGAGCAGGGCACGGGCCCCGTTGCGCAAGACTTCGGTCAGTTGATCGTCGAAGACGCCTGGCTGAATCAGCTTGATGACGTTATCCTTGGGCACGGCATATCGCTCCTTCGGTGGAGAAGTGGTGGCGTCAAGCACCCCCACGATATGCCGCCTTCCCGATTCCCGACGTCACCAACTTTCGGTGATAGCTC
>JANLPY010000106.1:0-3255 GCA_031367505.1 Hyphomicrobiaceae bacterium
AACGTACTCGACATGCACAAATTGTCCGGCCCGCGGATGGAACGGATAGTGGATCCGCACCTCGAACACCGGACACCCGGCATTGTGACGCTGTATCGACCGGGCTCGGCAAGAGTTGGCTGGCCTGCGCGCTCGGCAATAAGGCGTGTAGGGATGATCGTTCGGTGCTGTATCATCGCGTGCCCAGATTGTTCGATGCGCTGGCGCTGGCGCGCGGTGACGGCCGGCACGCACGCATGCTGAAGACCCTGGCGCGGGTTGACCTGCTGATCCTCGACGACTGGGGTCTCGGCGCCATCACGCACGAGCAGGCGCGCGATCTCCTGGAGATCATGGAGGACCGCCACGGCCGCGGCTCCACCATCGTGACCAGCCAGCTTGCCGTCGAGCACTGGCACGAGTTGATCCCCAACCCGACCATCGCCGACGCCATCCTCGACCGCCTCGTGCACAACGCGCACCGGCTTGTCCTGGAAGGTGAGAGCATCCGCAAGCGTAACGCCAAGAAGGGGCTTGACAGCGCCACCTGACGGCGGTCATCACCGCCTGATCGTGTCAACCGCGCCGACACGAGAGCACCAGCCCGGAGGGGTGGCCGACATCCCCGGGATGGATGGCCGACTTCGATCGGAACAGGTGGCCGGCTTCAATCGGAATCCCCGGCCGACATCGTCGGAATCCGCACGATGTTACGGAATCCGACTACGGTCGGCAGTTATCCACAAGTTACGCGTATTGCGATACTACCTGGACGCGCACTTGCGGCATCCGACACCGAGGCGCCGTATCCGACCGAAGGCTGACGCTCGCATCAACCAAACGTTAGCCGAAGTGTTCATGCAGCAGCTATTTCCACGCGCACTGAATAGGCCTGCGATAATTGATCGAGGGGGTGCTCGCGTCAGCTAATCAATTCGCAATCAAGTGAGCGGCATTCCAGTTTTCTTTAGAAGTCCAATAACATCCGTTTGCACTACGTTCAAAAGGTGGCGCACCTCTTGAGACTCCTCGCAATGGACCAAGACCTCTTCGAACAAAAATCGCATCTTTTCAGAGAGGTCTGCGTCGTTCGAGCAGACATGGGAAACAACGGCCTCAAACGCGGCCTCTGTTATCCGCTCAATCGAGGCTATCGCTTCAGAACTCTGCTCGTTTATGACGGCTTGGCGATGAAGTTCTTTGGATTGCATTGATCCGTCAATTTTTTCCGCAAGGCTATCGATCATTTGCCAAATCTCGATGAACAAGGCAATACTTCATGGCGCACACCGTCTGCATAATGCTTAAAAAGACTACCTTGCGCTATGCCGGACACTCAAGCCCCACTAGTGTGGCTTCGGCACTTCGATCAACCCTTTCGCTATCGCCAAAGTAACAGCTTGAGCCTCATTTTGTGCATTCAATTTTTCCTTGCACAGACTTAGGATGACGTGAACTGTTCTCACGCTTTTTCCCATTCTCAAAGAGCAATCGGCAAAAGTCAAGCCCTCGCTGCGGAGGCGCAACAGGTCAATCTCTTGTCGATTGAGGTCTTTCCTCACGATCTAGTCGCCTCCAATGGAAGCCGCAAGCAGGGCCAAGCGCAAGTGTCTATGCCGCCCGCATCTTGTCGGACCCGATATTTGTGTCACGCACGACGAACGTCATTTCCATTTTCGGCGGCACCAGCGTAACCGATGGCTTCGGTCGTCCAACCTTGGCTCCACCCTTTAGCTTAATCTGGAATGACGATGCGAGCTCGAGCGCAATAACCTGCATCTCAAGCATTGCGACCCCCATACCAAGACACGCACGGGGACCTGCACCAAACGGAATGTAGGACGGTTGCCCAAAGTCTCGGCCGATGTCGAAGTCGTCTGCACGCTCCCAAAAGCGAGGGTCCCTGTGCATTTGCCAGGGGCTGATGATGATGGTTTCACCCCGCCTAAGCTGATGACCGCCGATTGCGACATCCGATTTCACGTCACGCGAGAACCAATGGCTCGACGGCCACAACCGTAGCGTTTCGCGGATCAGCCCATAGCTCAGTTTGGCCCCCGAAAGGCGACCTGGCTCAAGATCGCCCCCGTCCCCCGACGCCGCGAAAGCCTCCTCACGGATGCTGTCCGCCAGCCCCGGTTGTGTTGCGAGGTAGTAGAGAATCCATGTGGTTGCATTTCCCGTTGTGGTATGTCCTGCAAGCAACAGCGTCAGAATCTCGTCTCGAATATCTTGTTGCGAGAGGTTCAGCCCCTTCAGAATGCTGACAACGCTGTCGGCGCTCGCACGGTTAAGTATGTGCCCTACCACGGCATCCATCATCGCGAGCGCCTCGCGGCGACGCTCCCGCTTTCTTGCCGAAGTCCAGGGCATCGAGGGAAACAGTTGGAAAATCTCGTCCGCGAGGTCGTCCTCAGCCAGTCTCACCGCGTAAACGATGGCGTTTTCGTCGGCTTCGGTGAGGACGTTTCCTCCAAAGGTGATCAGGCAGATAATTCGTAACGCGAGGCGTGCTGATAGTTCGTGGGCGTTGAAGACAGTCCCATCGTAAGCTAGGCGCGCCGCCTGCTTTCGGACCAGGGCCGCTATCTGAGGCACGTACTTTGCCGCGCCTCCCTTCGCCAACAAACCATGAAGGGCGCCACGACGCCGACGGTGCTCAGGACCGCTCATGACCAACAGGGAGTTCCCCACAATGGGTTTGAGCTTATGGATGAGCCGACCCTTATCAATCACATCCTCTGACGCCTTGAGAATGTCCTTGATGAACTCGGGCTGACTCACCAGCCAGACCGGAGCGAAGCCGAGCCTCAGTCGCTGCACCGGCGCATCTGACATTGCTGCGCGGGCCTGGACGAAACCCAAGAAATCACGCTGAAAGTGCGCTACGTCTGCGAATGCATGACGCATCTTCTATCTCCATCGCATGTGTGAGGTTGACTAGGGCAGAAATCTGGTCGAAATTGTCGCCAATGAGGGGTATTTCCCCCAAGAGGCCTTCGATTGGCTTGCCATCCTTAGAATTGCCGATGTCCTGCGGCGGGCCGTAACGACGCGTGCGAATGCCATGGGTTCGAAGATACCGCTCATAAGTTCGGTCAGCCAGCGCCACCAGGTACGCGGCTCCCCGCGAGCGGGCGAATGCGAACATCAACCCGTAGGTCAAGCGGGCCAGATCCGACCTGTTTTGAGCTCCCGGGGAGACGCCAAACCGACTGATACCAGCCCCCATAAGTTTTGACTCCTTGGGGCTTTCGGGTTCGCGCGGATCGTGAT
>JANLPY010000108.1:0-7659 GCA_031367505.1 Hyphomicrobiaceae bacterium
AGCCCTGCGCGGCACCCCATGCCGCGTTTTCATCGCCGACATGAAGCTGCAAGTGGCGCCTGCCGATGCTTCCTTCTACCCCGACGTGTTCGTCAGTTGCGACCCGCGCGACCGCAGCCCGGATGCCGAACTGGTGCAACGCCATCCTAAGTTTGTGGTCGAAGTCTTGTCCGACAGCACGGCCGCATTCGACCGGGGCCGAAAGTTCGAGGCCTATCGCAGCCTCGACACGCTCGACGCCTACCTGCTCGTCGAACAGCACCGCCGGCACGCCGACCTGTTCCTGCGCAATGCCGAGGGCCTCTGGGTGCTGAACCCGGTTCGCGAGGGCGACAAGGTGTCGTTGACCCCCATCGATGCTGTGCTGGCCATGGCCGATATTTACGAAGCTGTCGTCTTCGACCCGCAGGCGGTGGCGACGTAAACGCCGGCAGCGCGTTGAAGCGCCAACAATACGCGCGGACGACGGCCGCTCGCGGCGCCACGCAGCTTGCTGGGTGCCGACATTATCTGCGGCGCAGGTTTCATGGGAGTACGTCGGACAAGGGGCAGCAGCACCCTGAATGATTGGGCCGTTTCGTCCCAATCGCTATCGGGCTCCATGGGATTGCAGACGATTCAGCTTCGCCGCATAGATTTCATGCTCGCTGCTTGTCGTACTGTTCTCCATCGCGGTTTTGATCTGCTTGCGCGCTTCCTCTGCGTCGCCGAGCCTCAAGTGGGCAATGCCGAGCCAGAAGTGGAATTCGCTGCTGTAGTCGGCACGATCGACCTCTTTTGAAAAGAGAGACTTCGCAACCTCGAAGTCGCCTCGCCGCATGGCGGCGACGCCAAGACGGAAGAAATAGTAGGGTGGATAGGGCTCCATCCGGACGAGCCGCACACGCAGCGCGCTTGATTCATCGACGCGCCCCAATCTGTCGAGCACTGCTGCCAGATTGGACATGGCGTGCTTGTCCTGCGGCTCGCGTTCCAGCAGACGGCTCAACACCCATTCGGCCGCCTGCAGATCGCCATGGCGCAGGTATGCAACGCCCAATGTGTTGTACGCGCTACTGAAAACTGGTGCCCGCACAATGGCGGCCCGCGCCCACCAGTAGGCCTCATCGACTTGTCCTTGTGCAAGGGCCTCCGCCGCGCGATTGTTCATATACATCGCGACGACCGTGTCCTCCGAAATTGGCCGAGTGCGCTGGCCGAGGATGTACTCCGCTGGCAGGAAATCGATCGTCAGCATTCGGCTTTCTTCATAACCCGGCATGGCATGAACCGCTCGTGTGGCGAGCGTGAGGTTGACGTGGGTGTTCGAAAAAAGAATGTCGTCGCTGCGGCTCCACGTCTCTTCGATTGCCACGGTCTGATATGTCACCTGTAGGCCCAGCTCTTTCGCGAAAGCTGCGGTCATGATGACCAGCGACAGGCAATTCCCTTTGCGGGCATCGAAGGCCTGCGCGGCATTGCGCGTCGATGCCGAGTCGTAGTCGAGCTTGAGTTGGTCGCGCCGGTACAGCGCGTTGATCAGCCCGCGCGCAAGTCCCTCGGTGCGCAGTTGGCGCGCGATGTCGACATGGACGAAGCGCTTCATCGCGTCGCTGAGCGCAAACACGGCGTTTGCTCCGTCGTGCTGCGCAGAGGTGGCGAATAACTCGTCGTGGAAGTAAGGTTCAGGCGACGGCAATGCGGACGGCGTTGCACAGGCACCGAGCACTGCGCAAAGCAGCAGGAGGATCAGGTTCTTCATTCGGAATTCCCCCAGGCGAAGATTTTCCAGCTGTGTGAATCCGGCGGGCCGCGAACGGCTGCGCCGAGCAGGATGCGCAGTGAAGAAGCATGCCAGAAGGCTGATCAATGGGCCAACTGAGGGTGTTCTGCCCCTTCATCACGTACAAAGCACAACACGGCTGCGTTGAACTTTGCCCTGGCGTTACGTGAAAGCTTGCGCGGTATCCCCTGTCGAGTTTTCATCGCCGACATGAAGCCGCGAGTGGCTTCTGCCGAAGCCTCTTTCTACCCCGGCGCGTTCGTAAGTTGTGACCCGAGCTACCGCGCCCCCGGACGCTGAGCTGGAGCGACGTCATCCCAAACTCGCGGTTGCGATGTTCTCCGACAGTACGGCCGCGTTAGACCGGGGCCGAAAGTTCGAGGCATATCGCAACCTCGACACCCCGGAGGCCTATTTGCTCATCGAACAGCAGCGCTGCCACGCCGACCTGTTCGTGCGAAATGCCGAACGCACCCGGGTTCTCACCCCGTTTCTTCGAGGAGGACAACCTGTCGATTGCGACCACCGGTGTCGCGCTGACCACTGACCACGGCCGACATTTACAGAAGCTTGGTTTTCAACGAGACGGCACCGGCAACGCAAAGACCGATAGCGGGTTGAGCCGCGTTCATCGCGTTCATCGTGCACAGGCGGTCGCAATTGGTCGCAAGCTCGCGTCCGCCACGCCGGACCTGAACTGCGGTGCCTGTTGCTGGCAGCCAACGCCACACGTAACTCCGATTAGGGACATGCCCGTACGCTGGGATCACCGATGCTTCCCCAAACGTCTGTGCCAACTTGGTCGAACCGCCTGAAACCCGCACGGGCAAAGGCTTTGAGCCCGTCGGCAGTCGCCCGTATCGCAGCGTCATCGCGGGCGCAAATTCTTGATATAGGAATACCCTAGTCTGGGCGTCCGGACTGGCTCAGTGACAATTCAATTACACGTCTTCGACGGTGAGACTAGACCCGTCCACAAGGTGGGCACATGACTTGTGCTGCAAGGCTGGGTCTTTCGATCAACCTTCCTACCAGGAGCTTCCGATGCGCAAGAGAACGATGTTGTCCAAGAGTCTACTGATCGCATTCAGCGGTACAGCGGCCATGTCTAGCGGTATGGTGTTTGCGCAGGAAGCCCCGGTGCAAGAATTGCAGCGGGTTGAAATCACGGGTTCGGCCATCAAGCGAATTGATGCTGAAACCAGTCTTCCCGTGACGATCATCAAGATCGAGGACTTGCGCAAGGAAGGAGTGACAACGATTGAACAGATCGTTTCTCGTCTCGTAGCCAATCAGTCAACCCAGGGTAGCAGCCAGTCGGTGGGCCTAGGGACTGGGGGCGCTTCGTTCGCAAACCTGCGCGGTCTCGGGCAAAACAAGACGCTGGTGCTGCTGAATGGCCGTCGTCTCGCCAACAATGCAATCGACAGCTCGGCGCCCGATCTGAACATGATCCCGTTTGCCGCACTTGAGCGCGTCGAGCTACTGCGTGACGGCGCGTCCGCGCTGTACGGCACAGACGCGATCGGCGGTGTCATCAACTTCATCACTCGAAAGGACTTTACGGGCGGTTCGATTACCTTGGGCGCGGATTCGCCGCAGCACCCGGGCGGCAAGGCATACAACGCGAATGTAGGCTTTGGCTTCGGGGATCTGAGCAAGGACCGATATAACTTGTTCGGCTTCGTCGACTACCAGAAGCAGGATCCGCTCACTGCGGCGCAACGACCCGAGATCAATAATCGCGCTATCAGAACCTCGGGGAATACATCCCCCGGTCAGTATAATCAAGGCGGTGCCACCCAAAACCCATCGTTCCCCGCCTGCGGTACGCCAGACGGTATTCAACTGGGCGATGGCGTGAAGAACGCAAACTGCGGATATCTGTTCTCCCGACAGGTTGATCTGGTGCCGACTTCGGAGCGCGCGACTGGTTTCCTAAAAGGAACTTTGCAACTCACGGACCAGCATCAACTAGGCCTTGAGTATTTCATTTCACAGAACAACAATGCCACCAAAATCGCGGGCGTGCCCTACGGCGCTTTGTTGGTGAATCCGGGCACGAAGTATTACCCGGGCAATGGCATCACGCCGCTCCCGACCGTGTTCGCACTCAACCCGGCTTACTTCCCATTCAGCGCGGCAAACCCCGCCCCGGCGGGTGCACTCCCTGGGCTAATTAAGCTCCGTTGGCGCGATACGTTCAGCGGCGGCCGGCAGGAGGAGACCGACAACACTCAGCAGCGCTTCATCGCTTCTTTAGAGGGCGCGGTCGGCGGCTGGGACTACCGCACGGCATTCTCATATAACGAAAACAAGCTGACCGACAAGCTCATCGGCGGCTATACCGACGGCACGATCATCAGCCCTGGGGTGCTGAATGGCACTATCAACCCATTCGGGAATCAAGACGCCGCCGGTGCGGCGCTACTCAGTAGCGCGCTGGCCAAAGGCACGTTGTTCACGGCGAAGGGCCAGGTCTATTCGATTGACGCGCAGGCCAGCCGCGAACTTGGCGATTGGTTCAAAACGGGTCACCCGGCAGCCATCGCGTTGGGCGCCGAGTTTCGCCGCGAAAAGTTCAAGGAGATTGGCAATCCGCCTTTTGACAACCTAGTCGTCTCAAGCACCGGCTTTGATCCGGCGACTGACAACGAGGGGAGCCGCAACGTCGCAGCGGTGTACGCAGAGCTGAACGTGTCGGTGCTCAAAGAGCTCGAATTGACGGCTTCGTTGCGCTATGACAAGTACAGCGACTTCGGCGATACGACGAATCCGAAGGTCAGTTTCCGCTATCAGCCGGTGAAGCAGTTCTTGGTGCGCGGTTCTTACTCGACCGGATTTCGGGCTCCGTCCCTGTTCGATATAAACGCGCCGCAGACTTACACCAACACGGATGTCAACTTCAACGATCCTCTGCGCTGCCCGGGGTCGGCCAACAACCAACCACCGGGGGGGGTTGCGATTCCGGGGGTGTCACCGTCGGACAACTGCGCGATACAGTTCTTGAGGTTGATCGGTGGTAACAAGAACCTGCAGCCGGAGACCTCAAAGAACTTCACTTTGGGCTTCGTGTTTGAGCCGGTGGCTGACTTCAATGCGGGCATCGATTTTTGGTGGATCAAACTCAAGCAGCAGATTGCAGGCTTGGACGACTCGTTCATCTTCGCCAATCCCGGCAAGTACGCCGGGCTCTTTCACCGTGCCCCGGATGGTTCGCTTTCTACCGATGGGTCGCAATGCCCAGGCGCTAACTGTGGCTTTGTCTCCGACCTCACCGCGAACCTGGGCGGCGTGAACACGAGTGGCGTGGACATCAGCGTTAACTATCGCCTGCGAACCGCAGAACTGGGCAACTTCACCTTCGGCCTTAACGGTACTTACGTTACTAAGTACGAGTACCAGACCGAAGACGGCAGCGCCTTCCTTCCGAACGTCGGCATCTACGGTGCCGGCGTTTCGTCTGGCGGTCCGGTGTTCCGCTGGCAACATGCCTTGAGCGTCAACTGGACTCGCGGCGCGTGGGGCCTGGGTCTGGTCAACCACTTCAAGTCGGACTACGTCGACCAGACACCCAGCAACACTGTTGGCTCGTATACCACGTGGGATACGTACGCAACTTGGAAACCGACAAAAGCGATTTCGTTGACGGCAGGGGTGCGCAACTTGCTCGACACATCGCCACCGTTCTCCAATCAAGCCGCGACTTTCCAAGTAGGCTATGACCCGCGGTTCGCGGACCCGACGGGCCGGACCTACTACCTGCGCGGCATCTACAGCTTCTAACTCAACGGCCGCCGATATCATGCAAGGGGCGAGAGCCCCTTGCCAATTGTCTGGCCGACGCCTAGTAGTCGCGCCGCCGGATTTGCGTTGGCGTTAGCGTTAAATTCCGCAGGTTGATAGACCCCTCTGGGCACGTTAGACATAAAGTTTGCCCGGTGACAGTCGGACTCGCGTTGTCATTCGGTGGGCGCCACGTTTATCACGCTTCCTGTTCCATGCGTTGTTCACTTGCGTCCAGATTACGCGCCTGGCCAGGTGGCAATCGGTGGTTACCGGATCTGCACGGCAGGACCTTCAAGTGAGCTTCAATTGACAGGTCATTTGGGGCGCATCAAGAAGTCTCGGTGCGAACTAAGGTCGATCTTTTGGACAAACTGCGCCGCATCGCAATGCTTCTTGCGTGCCCCACAGCGCGCAGCCTCAGTCGAGCAGTCGCTGAACTCATTCAACGCAGTGCCGAACCTCGACCAACGGGTGTCGGCGTCGCGATATTTGACCTACGTTCGCGGACGGGGTTGCCGTTTGCCCGGCCCGGGCGTGCCGTCATCGCGGATGACGTTAGTTCGGTGGAAGATGCAGCGTGAAAACCCGGCGGCTGTGAAACCCACGGTGCGGGGCCGGTTACCTGGTCGGAACCTGCTGATCGTAGCGCCTGACGCGTCGCACATGCATCACAAGTTGGCTGCGGTCTGGTTCACATGGCACGATGCGCCGGTCGCCCACTGACCGATCGTTCAAGGCAGAGTGCGTCTCATGTTGCTGCAATTCATGGCGGTGGATCATGTCGGCACGGGCGCCAATTGCATCGCCCGGTTCACTTGTGTACCCTCGCCACTTTCAATCACCGCCCGGTAACCCTTCATGCTGATGCCGCAGAGTCGCGAGAGTCTTAGGTTAACGTCGGCGCCTCTGAACTGGAGATCCCAGACATGAATTTTTCCCAGCGACAAGCGGACCCGCGCCGGCATCTGGTGGGCTTCACGTTTGTCATCCTGCTGCACGGGTTCATCATCTATGCGCTCGTGACCGGCCTGGCTAAGAAGGTGGTCGATGTGGTGCGCGCACCGATCGAAACCAAGGTCATCGAAGAGATCAAGAAGCCGCCGCCGCCGCCCGAGATCGTGGTGCCGCCGCCGCCCAAGATGGACGCGCCGCCGCCGCCCTTCATACCGCCACCCGAGGTGGTGCTCGCGACCCCGCCGCCGCCGCAGCCGACCATCACCGCGACCACGCCGGTGCCGCCACCGGTGGCCGCGATCATTGTTCCGCAAGCCCCGGTGCCTGTCGCACCGCCCGCACCGCCCGCACCACCCGCGCCCGCGCCGGCACCCAAGCCTGCCACCGTCAACATCGGTGTTGTCTGCCCGACCCAGGTCAAGCCCGACCTGCCGCGCAAGGCCTTGCAGGAGAACATCTCCGGTGAAGTGACCGCGAAGGCCACCATCAAGGGCGGCAAGGTGGTCGCCGTCGAGATCGTGTCGTCCAGGCCGCGCGGCATGTTCGACGCCGCCGTGCGCAGCGCCATGAGTCAATACGCTTGCGTGTCCAGCGGCGATGAAACCGTCTACGCCACACAGACGTTCGGTTTCAAGGTCGATGAATAGTTTTGCCAGGTCGTCGCGTTCCAGTCGAGGCGTCGCACCTTCCCCATTCAACATGACAGCTCTCACCAATCGCCCGAACCGTCAGGAGTCCAAAAACATGTTCAATCGTCTGCAATCTTTTCTGGCCACTGGCCTGCTCGCTGCAAGCCTCATCAGTGCGCCGCTGGGCGTACAGGCGCAGGCCTCGGCGGCCGAGGCGGCATCTGCGCCCGCCGCACCGGCGGTGGCGGTTGCTGCAACGCCCGCCCCGAGCACCGATGCGTTAACCACCAAAGAGACGGTCGACAACCCGTATGGTCTGTCCGCGCTGTGGGCGCAGGGCGACTTCGTCTCCAAGTTCGTGCTGATCCTGCTGGCGCTGATGAGCATGGGCAGTTGGTACATCATGGTCACCAAGCTGTACGAGAGCATCAAACTCGCCAGCGAGGCCAAGCAGGCCCGCAAAGGCTTCTTCAAGGCCTCGTCGCTGACCGATGCGGTCAGGACGTTGAAAGAGGGCAGCGCCTT
>JANLPY010000162.1:0-20182 GCA_031367505.1 Hyphomicrobiaceae bacterium
GGGCGAGTACGGCACCATCGCCGTGGGCTCCACGCGCCGGCGCCTGAGCTTCTTCGTGATGGTGCTGTGCTACAGCCGGCGCATGTACCTGGAGTTCACGGTCTCGCAGACTTGTGAGTTCTTTGTGCAGTGCCATGAGAACGCGTTCGCCGCCTTTGGTGGAGTGCCTCACAAAGTCATGGTCGATAACCTTAAATCCGCGGTCTTGCAGCGCCTGGTGGGCGAGGCCCCCGTGTTCAATCCCAAGTACCTGGATTTCTCGCGCCACTGGGGCTTTGAGATCACCCCGTGCAACGTACGCGCCGGCAACGAGAAGGGGCGGGTTGAGAACGCAGTTGGATACGGCGCGCGACCAACTGATTGCGCGACACCCGCGCAGCATGGATCGGCACCAGGACATTGAGGATCCCGAGCATGCGCGAGCGCTCGTGGTGCAGCGCAAAAGCGCACGCGAGCAGCGACTGCTGGTGCAATTCCTGGCGTTGTCCCCGCGTGCCCAGGCTTACCGCGAGGGTCTGGAGGCCAAGCGCGTGAACGCCCGAGTGCACCTGCGCAAGATATTGGCCCTGGCCGAGATACACGGCAAAGAGGCCGTTTGCCGCGCGATGGACGATGGCCTGGAGCTGGCCTGTCGATTTAATCCGCGTTTCCCTAGCAGCCGATGCACGGGCTCGTTCATGCGGACTCCTGCCGCGCGGGCCGTGGCCACACAGGCGGCGTGTGATCCGAACGTCGTCTTTCTCGTGAATCGATCACCGACGAATTAGATCGTCGCCGAATGGCTCGTCGCGCATCCGGATCGCCTCCTTCAGCCCGTGCGCCATCACGTTCTTGCGGAAGTCTTCCCGGCTTCTGGCCAGGTGACCGCGTGCGTCCATCTCGGCTGCGGCGCGTTGCAGCGTGCGGGCTCCCATCAGCTCCAGCCCCATGTTGACAATGCGCTTGTTGCACGCAAGCAGGTCGGCGTCGACCAGCGCCAAGCGGTCGGCGAGAGCATCGACCTCGCTCGTCAGGCGGTCCTTCGGGACCGACTTCAGCGCCAAGCCGAGCGCCGCCGCATCCGCCCCCCCAAGGGCATCGCCGGTCAGCAGGATCCTTTTGGCCCACTGCGGCCCGACATGGTAAAGCCACATGTGACTCGGGAGCGAGCCCTGCGCGCGCGCCGGAGGAAATGCGAAGCGCGCATCGTCGCTGCAGATGACGATGTCGCAGAGCAACGCAATGTCCGTTCCCCCTGCCAGGCAGCGGCCATGAACCTGCGCGATGACCGGCTTGTGCATGTCGAACAGTGCCATTCGGCAACGCTGCGACGCCTCCAGGCGCCAGGTGTCGTCCTCGAGGCTCCGCCGACCGCGCCGGTATTCGCTTCCTGCTGCCGTCGGCGCCTCGTACTGGCCGAGGTCGTAGCCAGATGAGAAGTCAGCGCCGTTTCCGCTGAGCACCACGCAATGAACGCGCGTGTCGTCGTCAGCCATCCAGAGTGCGCGTTCTAGCTCCTGCTGCATTTCCACGCTGATGGCGTTCCGCTTTTCGGGGCAGTTGAGCGTGATGCGCGCGCGGCCGCGCTCGATCGTGTAGGTGATTGTCTTGAACTCTGACATGGCGTCGGGCATCGGTCTTCTCCGTATAGGGACTTACTGGGGCGCCGCGGCTGCATTAGCCTCGCGAGCGCGTACGGTTGCCCACGCCGCCCGCAGCGCGTCGGGCGAGGCAGGCTGGCGAGGCTGATGAAAAGGCGGTTGGTCTCGCGCATGGCGGCGCGGAGGCTGCACGCCAGCACGGCCCCGACGGATTCGTCTTGGTCGGCGGCGTGCAAGGCCTGCAGCAGAGAGCGTGCGAGCGGCGGTGTCGAGTGCGTTGCGGCGCTCCGAGCGATTGAGCGTTAGGGCGCGAACGCGTTCTGCGTCCTTTGCCTGAAGTGCTGCGTTTTGGGCCATGTCCTGCAGTTCAGTTCAATGCCTTGGTGACTGCCGCGGCAGCTTCCCGGATGGCGGCGGCCAACTGCTTTCTCGTCCCCGGGTCGAGCTGTGCCGAGACGGCGGTGACGCTGATCGCGCGATCAACGTATCCCTCGAGATTGAAGACGGGTCCGGCGATCGTGGTGATGCCCTTGCGAAAGCGCCCTTCGTCAACTGCATAGCCGGCGCGCCGGGCGAATCGAACGTCCTTCAACCATTCCTCCACGCTTGGTTCCTCCTGCCAGCGGGCGCGGGCGAAACGTTGCCGCAGTTCGGCTTCCGTGAAATCGTTGAAGGCGGCCATGAGCCGGCCAGAGGCGCTGGTGAATAGGGGCGTGCGGGCGCCGGGGGACACCATGTCACCGGGCAGCACTGAAGCGGCCGCGACGACCACCATGTCTTCGTCGCCGTCCCTTTCTTGTGCCGACGCGCCCACGTGAAATTCGCGCGAGAGCCGATGCAGTACGGACTGAGTCACTTGCACGAACCGGTTCTGGTGGGTGAGCTGTCGTGCCAGAGTCAAAACGCCTCTCCCCAGTCGGTACAGCTTGGCGTCAGGGTCGTGCGCCACTAGCTTTGCGGCGACGAGCTCCCGAAGGATGTGCAAACAGGTGCTCGGCAGGACGTCCAAGTCGCGGGCGATCCTCGACAGCGACAGTCCCTCGGTATGGCGTCCGAGGTGCCACAGCATGGCGGTAGCACGGCGCACGGACGGCACTTCCCGCATTCGCGCGTCGGCATCGGCGTCGGGCGCAGCAGCGGCAAATCGTTTCTTTTCGGAAATCGTTGACATAGCGGTGAATTGTAGTTAAATTATTGGCTAAGCGCAATTTCTTTTGCGTATAGACAAAAAGTGATGGCCAATCCTTAGGCGGAGACACAACCATGACCTTTAACTTTCGCCCTCTCGCTGCCCACTTGGGCGCCGAGATCATGGACTTTGATCCGCGTGAGGAGATCGATGAGGCGACTGTCCGCGAGCTGCAGAGCGCCTTGCAGAGGCACCGCGTCCTGCTGTTTCGCGGAAAGCCGTTGACCGAGGAGCAGCAAGTCCGCCTCACCCAGATCGCGGGTGTGCTCACGTACCGCGGCTACGGCAACTACACGGATCCCAGCCAAAAGTCTTCCCTCGTGTCGAATGCGCACAAAGGGGGCCTCTTTGGCGATGGCGAGCTGTCGTTCCACTCCGACCTGAGCTTCACGCCCCACATCCTTAAGGCGCGTTCACTGCACGCATTGATTCTGCCGTCCTATCCCGACGCTGGTGGTGAGACCTTGTTCTCCGACGTGCAGGCGGCCTACGATGACCTTACCCCGGAGTTGAAGGCGAGGATCGAGCCCCTGCAGGCCCGCTTCGCCGCCGTCTACGATTTCGGTGACCGACAGGAAACTGTCGAAGTAGTGCGGCCTCTGATTGGCACACATCCGCAGACGGGGCGTCGCTTCATCGCGGCCAGCCGGGCGGTGACCAAGGAAGTGATCGGCATGGAGCGCGGCGAATTCAGGCCCCTGCTCAAGGTGTTATGGGCGCACATGGAACAGTCGAAGTACATCTACCGCCATCAGTGGCAGCTTGGTGACACGCTGTTCTGGGACAACATTGCCGTGCAGCACGCACGCACGCCGTTCGACCCGAAGGAAAAGCGCGCTCTGCGCGCGATATCCATTGACGACCCTGCCATCGCCGTGACGGCGAACCAGCGTTCGCAAGCCGCCATTGGCGAAACCCCATGAGTACCAACACCGACCCAGATTCCTGCATCTGACCGGCCCAATACCACTGTACGTTAAATTTTCCTAAGGAGAGCGCAATGAAAATCGGGATTTCCCTCAACATGTTGGCACAGGAAGACCGCAAGGACTTCGCCGTGTACATGGACAACCTGCGGCTCGCAGATCTGGCCGAGCCACTCGGCTTCGACTCGCTGTTCGCACTCGAGCACCACTTCACAGGCTATTCGATGTCGCCAAATCCCCTTCAGCTTTTGAGCTATCTAGCTGGAAGGACAAAGCGTATAACGCTCGGCACATCGGTGATCGTGCTTCCCTGGCATGACCCGATTAGGGTCGCCGAGCAGATCGCCCTCTTGGATGTGCTCAGCGGTGGTCGCTGCCTGTTCGGATTTGGGCGTGGCGCAGCACGCAGTGAATACACCGGTTTCGGCATTCCAATGGAGGAGGCACGTCAAAGATTCTCCGAAGCGGCGCAGATCGTGATGATGGCGCTAAAGCAGGAATCCTTCGAGTTCGATGGGCAGTTCTACAAGATACCGACGATTTCGATCAGGCCTCGTCCTTTCTCCAATCCCGAACGTCGCCTTTTCGCCTCGTCAGTAAGCCCGGAGTCTGCGGAACTGATGGCCAAGCTCGGATTCGGCATGATGGTGATCATGCAGAACGAATGGAAGAAGTCAGCCGGGGATATCAAAAAGTACCGGCAGATGGCCGCGGACATCGGACACGTTCCGCCTCCGCCGATCATCTTGACGAATGTCTCCTGTGCAGAGTCCAGAGAGGAGGCGCAGGAGCGCGCTAGGACTTATCTGGGACGCAAATGGGACTCGATCGACGCCCACTATGGCTTCTCGGACGGCAATCTTGGAAAGATTAAAGGCTATGAGGCCTATGGCGCGGTAGCTAAGACCTACGAGAAGCTGAAAGACGAAACGGCGCGCGCCAAGGCCACGGACTTTTACGTAAGTATTCAGATCGTCGGCACGCCGGACGACTGCATCCAGCAGATCCACGAACTGAAGCAGCTCACCGGAATGGAGCACATGATCTCTGATTTCTGGTATGGCGGCATGCCTTCAGACGAGGCCGAAGTGAATCTGCGGCTATTTGCCGATAAGGTCCTGCCAGTAGTCCAACGCGACCAGATGTTCACTGACAAGTTGTTCACTGTCAAGCCGCATACCACGGAGACGCCGGCACACGGCGACGTGTACGTGCTGCCGGCCTGACGAATTGATGCTGTTATGAGAATGCGGCGTGCGTCGCTCCGATGGTTGACCTGCTCGTCGCTTTGGGCGGTTTGTCGCTCGTTATTGCGATCGGATCGAGGAAATGGATATCGAGCCGCTGATCGCGGTCAACAACAAGGAACGCGCCCTTTGCGTGGCCGATGAATGGACGAGAATTGTGTGAGACCTGCCCAACCCGAGCCTACGCCAAGCTTGGATCGTATCTCGAGCGCTCAGAGTTCAGAGAACTTGATCCTGTTTTCCTCTGAAGATGGCGTCTACAGGATTACGCTAAATAGACCGAACAAGCGGAACGCAATCAATACTGAAATGGCCATTCAGTTTGAGAAGGCTTGCGCGCGACTCTCACAACAGGGCGCAACCACCTGCATTATTGATGCCGCTGGAGAGACTTTCACGGCTGGGGCGGACACCAGCGATCCTCAGATGTCGGCGGCGTTCGCCCGCTTCTATAACGCCTTGGCGACTACGCCAGTGATTTGGATTGCATGCGTATCCGGCGGCATCGTGGGCGCGGGTGTTGCAATCGTGGCAATCGCCCCCGTTGTCGTCGCCGGACCCGACACCTGGGCAAGCTTGCCCGAAATCAAGCAGATAGGTCGGTTCCCGACTGGGGTCGTCGAGAAGGCTGGGCCCTATGTCGATAGGCGGTGGCTCATATCTCTCGCCCTTTCCGGCGAAAAGTCGAACCTCCTGCAGTGTATTGCAGGCGGCCTGATTACTGATGCCGTCGAGCGCGGGCTGGAACATGCGACGGCCGTCGCATGGGCTGGAAAGCTCGCGAAATGCAACAGCGACACTGTCTCAGGCTTCCGGAGTGCGTGGATGAGCCACACCCGTGTAGAACTTCCGAAGCGAGATCATCCAATTGGCGCACAGAAGGTCGGAAGCGAGGCAAAAGATGAGTAGTGACGCTGATCCCGTGCTCAAGGCCGGAGATCTTGAGAGCAATCAAAGAGCCCTTCGGCGATGCCTGTCGCAATTTGCGACCGGAGTGAACATTGTGACGACCCAAGTAAATGGAGTGAATGCTGGTGTCACCGCGAACTCCTTTTCTTCCCTGTCGCTCGAGCCTCCGCTGGTGCTCTGGTCTTTGAAGCGCACTTCGCGAAGCTTTGATGCTTTCATGAGCGCCGACAGATTCGCGATCAGCATTCTCTCAATGTTTCAGATCGATGTGTCCCACCAATTTGCGAGCTCATCAGGCAACAAATTTGAAATCATGAATTGGCACGAGGGTGCCAGTGGAATACCGGTGATCAAGGACGCGATTGGAACACTCGAGTGCGCGACCATCGCGCGGCACGATGGCGGCGACCATATGCTGTTCATCGGGCAGGTATCTCACTTCAGTCATAGGGACGGCGAGCCTCTGATCTTCGCCCAAGGTCGCTACGGGGTCGTGACCGATCATCCTGGTACATCCAAGCCGACCCTTCCGGAAAAGGAAGAGGAATCGATCGAGAAGCCAACATTCTCGCGTCTCGTGTTCCATGCCTACAGGGCTCTCACTTCGGCGTTCGAAAGCAATCGCCGGCAGGAGGATGTGACCGTATCGCAGCACAAAGTATTGACGGCGCTTTTTCGACATGATGCCTTATCGCCCTACGATATCGCAGACCTTATGTTTCTCGGAGAGCGCGACGCAGCCGATGCCGCGTCCGATTTGGAGAAGCGCGGGCTCGTGCAGCGTTCCGGTCCCAACAGCTACGTTCTGACGGAGGCGGGTCGCAAGAGCCGCCTATCTCTAGTCCGGCGGCTTCTCTCGTTCGAGGAGGAGCGCTTGGCCACCTTCTCGCGGCTTGAAATAGAGATCTGCAGGAATGTCCTGCAGAAGTTGAGCGGTGACGGGCAGTAGATAGGCGCCACTATTGTAGCGGGGAAGAACAATCAATTTTGAGGAGATGCGTTATGAGTGCGAGACTGGTCGGAAAGGTCGCAGTCGTCACCGGTGGCGGGCGAGGGATAGGGCGTGCCGAGGCGCTTTGCCTGGCGGGCGAGGGGGCGCTGGTCGCGGTAAGCGACTTCGGCATGAACGAGGATGGAAGCAGTCGTGCCGAGAACGTGGTGGCCGAGATCGAAAATAGAGGCGGGAAGGCCATCGCCGTCAGAGAGAATTTGATGGTCGCCCACGGTGCCGAGCGGACGGTTCAAGCGGCTGTCGAGGCCTTCGGCGGACTGGACATCATTGTCAACAATGCCGGCCTGCGCGGCGGAAATCCGGTTCACAAGCTCACCGAGGAGCAATGGGACAGCGTGGTCGACAGCCATCTGAAAGCCACGTTCTTTATGTGCAAATACGGAGTTCCGGAATTGCGCAAACACGGTGGCGGGGTCATCATCAATACCGGCTCGGAATCAGGGCTGGGAATGCTTTTCAACAGCGCCTACGCAGCCGCTAAGGAGGGAATTGCCGGCTTTACGCGCAGCATTGCGCGTGAGCAGGGACGATGCAATATCCGCTGCAACATGATCCGACCGCGCGCAACCGCTGGCGACACTGGGGGTGGCGATTGGTTCGAAAAGCAGCTGGCTGGTGAATGGAGTGCATTCGTCAAGGCTCTTGGGCCCAAATGGATCGGAGATAGAGGCAACGCGCGCTGGGACATTAAGGCGCTACCGGATTCGATTGCGGCCTTTGTAACATGGTTGTGCACTTCCGCAGCGGAAAACATCAATGGTCAGGACTTCTTCGTCGGAGGCGATGAGATTGCCCTTCTAACGCCGCCGCAATTCTCGAAGACGATGTTCCGTTCTGAGGGATGGACAGTTGACGCACTTGACCAACTAGGCGCGACTATCACCAGTGGTTTGGACAACGCCTTCAAGGTGCCCAACCCGTTCACAAATGATGATTAAAAAGGAGCAATTAAATGAACACCAAAGGACCCCGTATGCTGCCGCGCATTTGCCGCTATCTTGTAGTCTCTGCCGCCGTATCGCTGACGTGGATTAACGCGTCTAGCGCTGAGGAATTGAAGTTCGGTGCGATCGCTTCGCTCGAGGGACCTGCCGCATTCGTAGGACTTGCCGCGAAGACCGGCATTGAGGTTGCCGTTCAGATGATCAACAGCGACCCCGCGACCTATCTGGGGAACAAGGATCGCACCATAGCGGTCAATGTTCGCTCGGGCGGGCTCAGCCCGGCAACGGCGCTGTCGGAGGCGCGCGTACTGCAGGCAGACGCCAAAGTCCTCGGCATTTTCGGACCGACGCTTTCGCCCCAGGCGCTTGCGCTTGGCCCTTTTGCCCAACAATCGCGGATTCCGCTTCTGGTCATGCACTCGCCGTCCATGGAGCGAACTGAGGCCGGCGACTATGTCTTCGGCGTCGCGCAGGATGGAAACAATCTATCGAACTACGCCGTCAAAGCGTATCTGCGGAAGTATCCGAATGCAAAAAGCGCTGGCGTCATCTACAACCACGACAACCAAGGCAACATTCTTACCGCCGAAGCTGCAAAGGAGGCGTTCAAGGAAGCCCGCATCCAGGTCACGGAATTTACCCTGCCCTTCTCGAGTCTGGATTTTGCGGGCGCGATCGACAAGCTGAAAGCAGCTAAGGCTGACGTCGTCTATTTGAGTCTGCCTGGCTCCGCCATCATCGCCGCCGTCCAGCAGGCTGATCGCGTAGATTACCATCCGATCTATATTGGTCAGGGCCCGATGGCTTCATCGACCGTCCTGCAGAATGGCGGCAAATCGCTCAACGGCTCGCTCGCGGCTGCCGACTATGATCCCAATCTAGATACCCCTCTCAACAAGGCGTTCGTCGCGGCTTTTAGTAAAGCGGCAGGCAGCACGCCGGATATCTACGGTGCTCAGGGTTTCGCTACAACGATGCTGGCCGCCGTTGCGATCAAGTCGATCTCGGGCGAAGTAAACCGAGAAAAGCTGAAGGACGCTCTCGCCAAAATCAACAACGCCCCCTCTGTACTTGGCTCGGGAACATTTGCGTTCCGGAAAGATCGGACGGTCGCGCCGCCGCCGGCTGTGCTTGAAATCCAGGACGGCAAGCTCACTAAATTGAAGCCCTGAGGCTTCCCGACGCTTAGCATGCTCCGCAACTACACCGGCTAAGCGCGGCTATCTAGAGCTTTAGATGCGTCACTGCGAAGGCAAGCTCGCTCAATCACGTAGGTTTTGACATGCAATCAAATAACTCTGAGATCTGGTATCCGCGGCGCGAGCATCTAGAGAACTCTAACGTGCAGAGGCTTGTCGCTCACTGCGGCCTGTCGAACTACGATGAACTGTACCGTTTCTCGATCGAGCACACAGATCTCTATTGGCGGGCGGTTCTGCAGTTCTGTCGAATCAAGTGGATGCGGAATTACGAGATGTTCATGGATATCTCGCGGGGTAAGGAGTTTCCACGATGGTTCGTTGGTGGCGTGATCAATTGGACGGACACGGTCTTTTCATTGGCCGATGATCCGGAGATCAGCAATAGACGCGCTGTGATTTCTGAGTCGGAAGATGGAACGGTTACGAGTGTCACTTATCGCGAGTTGACCGAACGCGTAAGGGCGCTCGCCGCCGGCTTACGCGGGCTTGGCATCGCCAAAGGGGACCGGATTGGGGTGTCAATGGAGCCGGGGGTGGAGGCGGTCACCACTTATTTAGCCATATGCTACATGGGCGCGATCATTGTGCCCCTGTTCAGCGGCTTCGGGGTTGAACCCCTCGCGTCACGTCTGTCCTTATCAGGAGCGCGGGCGCTCATCGCCACGACCGGCTTCAAACGGCGTGGTCGCCTTATTGAAACGAGCAGGGTCGCGAGCTCGGCCCGGGATCAGTGTGGTCTGGAGTTCCTCGTCCTCAAGGCTGCTCCTGGCACCGCCCTCTCGGTTCCCGAAGCGGTCGATTGGCGAGCCCTTGCTGCAACATTGCCCTCTCATGAGCTACGCCCAGAGCCGATGGCACCCAGCGACCCGTTCATGTTGGCCTATACGTCGGGCACCACTGGCAAGCCCAAGGGGACCGTTCATACCCACGGGGGGTATCCGCTGAAAATCGCCCATGATTCAGCAATTCATTTTGACACCAACCCCGGCGACGTATTCTTCTGGCCGGCCGACATGGGCTGGGTAGCCGGCGCTCTGATGGTCACGTCCTGCCTCATGAGGGGCGCAGCTATGCTGTGTTACGACGGAGCCCCGGACTACCCGGATTGGGCCAGGATGTCGAAAATTATTGAGCGACATCGGGTGACGCATTTCGGGAGCACGCCGACGACGATACGTGGTCTCGCCGGGAATTTGCCATTGGCGACATCGGGAGACCTTTCGTCCATTCGAATTCTCGTTACCGGCGGCGAAAGCATCGATCCAGAGCTTTTCCTTTGGTTCCAGCGTCACTTCGGTCGCGGCATCGCACCGGTCATTAACTACACGGGGGGCACAGAGGTAGCTGGTGCGTTGCTGTCCAGCGTCGTGGTGAAGCCCATTGCCCCCGCCAGTTTCAACACGATCTCCCCGGGGGTCGTCGTCGACGTGGTAGATGCATTGGGCAAGCCTGTGGTCGGCGAGGTGGGCGAACTGGCCATCCGCGAGCCGTTTGTCGGCATGACCCAGTCGTTCTGGCAGGATGACGAGCGCTATCTCGAAACGTACTGGCGCACGATCCCCGGGATATGGATTCATGGCGATCTGGTCGTTCGGACGGACGACGGTTATTTCTTTGTGAAGGGGCGGTCAGACGATACGATCAAGCTCGCCGGGAAGCGGTTCGGCTCCGCCGAGGTGGAGGAGCTCGTCAACGGACTACCGGGTATCGCTGAGTCGGTTGCCGTCGGCATCGACGATTACGCAAAGGGCCAGATACTCGTCGTTTTCGTGACACTTGTCTCGGGCACAGTCATTGATTCGCACTTGCCGGAACGCATTGCCAACCACGTGAGTGAACGTTTTGGGAAAGCGTTCAAACCCGCGCGCGTGCATGTAGTCAATGAAGTCCCGAAAACCCGGGCATCTAAGGTCATGCGAAAACTTATCCGCAGCGTGTACAGCGGGCTCCCGGCCGGCGACCTTTCGTCACTCGAGAACCCCTCGGCCCTGCAAGAGATCACCCGCGTCGCCGCCGAGACTGCGACGCCTAACCTCGAGAAGATCAATGGCTGAGTTCAGTCCCATGCAAATGCCCAACCTGCGGTATGAGCTCTACGAGCGCCTGAAGTTCGACCGGCCTCATCCCGCCGTCCTTCGGATCACCATCGCCTCCGGCCTCAAGCTGAACGCGATGGACAAGAGGACGCACCATGAAGTCTCCGAGATTTGGCGGGATGTGGAAAACGATCCAACCGTCAGTTGCGCCATCATCACCGGCGAAGGAGGTTCATTCTCAGCTGGTGGAGATCTGAATGAGGAGATCCACCTGCTGGGCGATTCCGGCGCGCTGTCCCAGACAATGTCGGAAGCTCGCAATATGGTCTACGGAATAATCGAGTGCTCCAAACCGATTGTCAGTGCGGTGCATGGATGGGCGGTTGGAGGTGGATTGGTTTGCGCGCTCCTGGCGGATATCTCGGTGGTCGCCAAGAACGCCCGGATTTCCGACGGCCATACAAAGATTGGCGCCGTCGCAGGGGACCACGCTGCAATCATCTGGCCGCTGCTTTGCGGAATGGCGAAAGCCAAGTACTACATGCTCCTATGCGAGCCATTGACGGGGGAACAAGCCGATCAGTTGGGCCTGGTGTCGCTCGCAGTGGACGAACACCTGGTCACTGATAAAGCCGTCGAGATCGCAATCCGCCTTGCAGAAGGAGCGCCGCGAGCGGTGAGAGGCACGAAGTACGTCCTGAACCACTGGTTACGTCAGGCGGCGCCGATTTTTGACACCTCACTCGCACTCGAATTCATGGGACTGATGGGACCTGAGGCCAGGGAAGGGTTCGAGGCCTTTCTCCAGAAGCGCAAACCCAAATTCCCTAGCTTGTAATAGGGCGCACGACCTATGACATCGGCCCTACATATTAAACGGATCGCGCTTATTGGAGTTGGACAGATGGGCTACGGCTTACTGTCCCGCCTTCTAAGTGCAAATTTCGACGTGCACGTGTTCGATACCTTCCAGGCGGCAATGGACCGCGCCGTCGGGCTCGGCGCGAAGCGCTGCGAAAAAATAGCAAACGCAGTGCGCTCGACCGAAGCGGTCATCACAATGCTGCCGACCGCTGGTATTGTGGAGCAGGCCTATCTTGGTGCTGACGGAATACGAGCCAGCACCGCAGAGGGCGGCTTGTGCATTGACATGTCGACCATCGATCCCGAACTGGCAATTCGGATCGGCGCTGCAATTGCCTCTGTCGGCGGCGAGTTCCTTGACGCGCCTGTCTCCGGAGGCACCGCAAAGGCTTTGGACGGGACGCTTACGATCATGGCGGGCGGCTCGTCTGCCGCTCTCGAACTGGCCTTACCTCTGCTCAACGCGATTGGATCCAGCACTTTCCATGTTGGCCCGAACGGCAGCGGATCTGCCGCAAAGCTCGCCAACAATCTTGTCGCCTGCTCATCGATGGTGGCAACTGCAGAAGCGTTTCAGCTAGGAATCAGCTACGGAATCAACGCTGTGACGCTTACGAAAATTTTGGAGAATTCCAGTGGCGACACCTGGATCCTCCGCAACTTGCACCCAGTCGGAGGCATCAGGCCAAACGCGCCATCGAGTCGCGAATATGCGCCGGGGTTCAGCACCGCGCTCGCAGTCGAGATGCTAGAGCTGATAAGGACCGCAGCAGTTGCGAGGCAGATCCCCCTCACCGTAGTTCCGGCGCTTCTGCAGATCTGGCAGCTCGCTGCGAACCATGGCTATGCAGACAAGGACTTCGCGTCTGTCTATGAATTTATCCAGCCGCCCACGCAGAAAGAGCGGTTGATCCGCTCAACGATGATTGGGGAACGCTAATGTCGGGAGTTCTCGAAGGTATCCGGATCGTCGACTTTTGCCGCTTCGTCTCGGGGCCTTTTTGCACGGCCCTCCTCGCGGACATGGGAGCGGACGTCATTCGAATTGACAAGATCGGCGGCAGCGAGGATCGCTTCACCGGGCCCATTACTCCTGATGGGACGGGCGCCGCCTTCATGCAGCTCAACCGTAATAAGCGCAGCCTGACTCTCGATCCGACCAATCCCGAAGGCCGGGAGGTCGTTCGACGTCTTGTAGCCCATGCCGACGTCGTTGCCGCCAACATGCCGAGCGAAAGTCTCGGCGCAATGGGCATCGATTACGCAACTCTGCGAGAAATTAAACCGGACATCATTCTGATGAATATCACCGGATTTGGCTCTAAGGGCCCCTACGCAAATCGTGTGGGCTTCGATGGAATTGCTCAGGCAATGTCGGGGAGCACCTATCTCGGGGGACCACCGGATCAACCAGTCAAATCCAATGCTCCTTACGTTGATTACGGCACGGCGTTCCTAGCTGCACTGGGCACTTTGGCCGCGATTCTCCATCGAGAACGCACCGGCGAAGGACAGGTCGTGGAGTGCTCCCTTTTGAGCACCGCGTTGACGTTGGCGAACCCGGCGATCATCGAACAAGCCACGCTCGGGCTGAATCGTCAAGGCGTATTTAACCGCTCCTACAACTCGGCTCCATCAGATATCTTTAAGACGCAGGACGGGTGGTTAATCATTCAGATCGTCGGCGAGCCGATGTTCCGGCGATGGTGCCGGTTGCTGGAGCTGACGGAGTGGATCGGCGATCCGCGATTCGCGACGGATGCCGCCCGCGTAATCAACTTTAAAGCCTTAAGTACAAAGATGGCTGAATGGGCCGCGTCACGATCCACGGCGGAGGTGACAACCGCCATGGAGCGAGCGCGTATACCCTGCGGCCCTGTCTTAACGCCACAGCAGGCGTTTGAGGAGCCGCATCTCCAGATGATCGGATTTTGGAAGTCCGTTAGTTATCCGGGTTTTGAGCAGAATATTCCATTAGCAAGTCCGCCCGTAGATTTGAGCGTGTCGCCACTCACGATTCGCGTGCGACCGCCGACGCCAGGTGAACACAGTTACGAGATCCTCACTGAGTTGGGCTATACCTTGCAGGAAATTGAGGGGCTCAGAGCTCGATCGATTATCTGAAGGTGTCGATGAAGTTAAGCCAGACCTGAGTGAGACAGAAGAAACAAAACTTAATGGAGAGCTCATGACCTTTGATCTGATAAAAAATGGTCTCGTCCTGGGATCCGTGTACCTGCTTTTCTCGGCAGGATTCACACTTGTATTTGGTGCTTTCAATGTCCTAAACCTCGCCCACGGCGCGATCATGACGCTCGGCGCGTTCATTGGTATTTATGTCGATAACGTCTTCGGGCTTCCCATTGGGTTCTCCCTGATAGCCGCCGCTCTCGGCGGCGGTTTGGTCAACGCGTTTTTGGATGCGGCGGTCCTACGCCCTATCGTGCGCTCAGCCAGGGCCGACGCCGGCTCACAAGACCTCATTCCAATCGTTGTCACCCTTTCGTTCGGAAGCATTCTGGTCGGTCTTCTCGTGCAGACGGTAAGGGCGGTTGATTTCACCTACAAGCATGCCGAATTTCTAGCGCGGCCACTTTCTCTGGGCGGAATTACGATCTCGTCTCTGGCTATCACGATCGTATTGTCAGGAGTTATCCTGACTGGCCTGCTGTCCGTTGTCATTAACAAGACGCGGGCAGGAATGGCAGTTCGCGCTGTTGCCGAAGATAGGCTGATGGCGGCCGCACTCGGAATCCACCCCAACTCGGTGAGCGCCAGCATTTTCTTCGTATCTGGTGCACTCGCTGGAGTTTGCGGGGTGCTGGTGGGAATTCTCTACAGTAATGTCAGTGTTGGTATTGGTGACCAAATGTTGCTGTTCGGATTCGTAATCATCACGATTGGTGGGGTGGGGAGTCTGGCAGGCACCGCTGTGGCCGCAATCTTTGTGGGCATGTTGCAGACAATCGCGAACAATTTTTTCCAGTCGTTTGTGGTGGATCTGATAGTCTTTGGAGCGCTTCTTCTGACGCTGCTAGTTCGCCCTAGCGGTTTGTTCGGCAAGAGTGTATTGAGCGCCGGAATTGCACGGCGATGATTAATCTCGAAACGCTCGGCGGCATTGGCTTCCTTTATGCCTTTGTGATTGCGGCACTGTCCGCATACAGCCAGTATGTTGTTCTCCGTGCTGGCGTCTTCTCGATGGCAACCGCCGGCTTCATGGCTATCGGCGCCTACTCAGTGGCGATCATGTCAGTGCGGTTTGGGCAATCTCCCCTTATCGGAATGGCAACCGCCATCATTCTGGCGACGCTGTGCGGTCTGGGTATAGGAATGCTGGTTTATCGTTTGCGCGGCGTCTATCAGGGCATCGCGACGCTGTCATTCGTTCTTGTGCTGCAACAGATCCTCTCGCTGGGCGGCAAACTGACCGGCGGGCCGTTCGGCATTTCGGGCATACCTCTATTCGCTGAAACCTCGGTTCTCCTGCTTGGCTTAGCCGGGGTGCTTGTCGTGGTCGTTCTGGTTGAGCTCTCCCCTATTGGGAGAGAGCAAGCAGCGATACGAATCGATGAGATTGCGGCCGCATCTCTCGGCGCCAACGTGGCGAGATCCAACCTCATCGCGATCGCCTACAGCGCTGCGTTGGGCGGGTTCGCGGGCGGAATGATGGCAGGCAATCAGTTCGCGGTTGATCCCTCCGTCTTTAGCTTTCACCTAATAATCACGACGCTGGCGGCCGTCATCATCGGTGGCTATCGGTTCTTTTTGGGTCCGGTCTTCGGTTCCGCTATCGTCGTGGCTCTTCCGCTTCTTTTCAGCCAGTACGCGATTCTGGCCACCACGGCCGTCTCCCTCGCAACGATCGCAACTCTCGCCCTGGCGCCAAACGGCGTCGCGTCGCTGATTCGAATCGACGGCGAGCTTGTTCTGAAATTAATCCGACGTCGGTTACTTCATTCGCAGGCAAAAAACCGTCTCGTACTTGCACGTCACAGCGGCGGAACGGAGGCGAACCTAGTCGCGGACAAGATTGCAAGAGCTTATGGGTCGGTAAAGGCGGTCGACGGTGTTTCGATGTCCGTGAGGCCCGGACAGATCGTCGGGCTTATCGGTCCAAATGGAGCGGGAAAGACCTCTGTAATCAATCTGCTTGCAGGCCTCGCTGCACTCGATTCCGGAAAGATCACACTCGGCGACATCAGGTTGGAGGAACTTCCGGCGTACCGCGTCCAGCGCCTCGGTCTCGCAAGGACGTTTCAGGCCTGCCGACTGTTTCACGAGCACTCGGTGATTTCGAACCTGCTTTTCTCTGCGACCGCGGGCCGATCAAAGCAGCGACGTCGTGAATTCCCCGACGCGGCTTGCGCTGAGGCCGCGATTGAGTTTGTTCATTGCGCCGAACTGGCAGATCGGCGCGCGGATAGTTTGCCCTATGCCTTTCAACGTCGCGTTGAAATCGCACGTGCACTCGCCGGGGAGCCAAAGTTCCTGTTGCTTGACGAACCGGCGGCGGGCATGACGCAGAGCGAAGCCGCAGAGCTGGGCGATACTCTGCGGACGGTCGCGCACCAGGGGATTGGTGTCCTTGTCGTAGATCACAATGTGCCTTGGATATTGAGTTTGTGCGACGTTGTGTACGTCCTGCACCTTGGCAAGATCATCGCTTTTGGGACCCCAAAGGAGGTGCGCGAAAATCCAATGGTGATCGCTGCCTACATCGGGGAGCACGGCACCTCGGGCAAGCATACGGTTAAGAGACCGGCAGCTGCCGGCCAAGAGGGCTAATCCAATGCTTGAGATTAAGAACCTTTCGGTTTCGTATGGCGGAATTCGCGCGGTCCGTGATGTGGGCCTTTCGGTCAAGGAGGCGGCGATCACCTGCCTCATTGGTCGAAACGGGTCTGGCAAGTCCTCGCTGGTGCAAGCAATTGCTGGTATGGTTCCAAGCTGGGGCGTCACCACACTCGACGGGGTGGACATTAGCCGCCACTCGCCCACGCGTCGCGCCCAGGCTGGAATCTCTCTTGTCCCAGAAGGGCGCAGGATTTTCGGGAGTTTAAGCGTCCGTGAAAATCTATTGCTAGGCGCGCCACGCGCCACTGCAGTGGCGAGGCAGCGTCTCGAAACTGTGCTCGGGATATTCCCGTTGATGCGAGAATTCCTGGACCGCGGCGGTCACCAGATCTCTGGCGGGCAGCAGCAGATGGTCGCGATCGGTCGCGCACTAATGCGTTCGCCGAGATTGCTTATTTTGGACGAACCAAGCCTGGGTCTCGCTCCGCTGGTTGTTAATGAAGTCTTTCATGCAATCCATCAGGTCGCTTCGGAGGGGCAGTCAGTCTTGCTTATCGAGCAAAATGCAAAGGCCGCCCTAGAGATCGCGGACTATGCATACGCTATGAGCTTAGGTGAGGTTGAGTGGCTTGGGGCCACTGCCGATTTACCGAAAGACTTCGAGCCCAATGACCTCTATCTTTAACCTGGGCCTAAGTATCGCCCGTGATATCGCGACTAGATTCGCCATCCGGCCGCGCGAAACGCACGATACAAATTCTTGAGGTCCTTCGAACGGCGGCTCTGGGGAGCGGAATCTGACTTGGTCTACGACCGCCTTGGGCAAGATCCCGCCGGACGGCTTCTTGATGATTGAACCCGAGACAGTATCTATCGTCGTGGGGCGCCCGTTGACGACCGGGCCACAGACCCCGATCAGATTTCGCACGCCTGTAATGCTCGACCAGGTCCCGATCAATGCGCGCGCCAATGCCGGGGCGCGCCGGCATGTGGGCAAAGCCTTGTTTGCCGAAGGCAGCGGACAACCGCGCTAGCTGACGGCGTACTCCGCGTGCATCACCGCGTAGGGCGACGCGCCCTTGACGCTGATGCGGTACATCCGGCGCAGCATGCTGGCGCCTGCGCTGGGGTTGGCATGCGGCGTTGCGGAATGCAAGGTAGCCAGGGTATCCCAGGCGGCGATGTCGCCGACCTTGTAACCGACAGCAAGGAGGTACTCCGGCTTGAGCGCATGCGCGGCCAGTTCCTTGAGCAGGTCCAGACCTTCGTCAGGCGGCATGCCCTCGATACCGTACGACGAGCCGGTCACGTCGTACAGTGCCAGGCGTCCGGTGACCGGGTGCCGCTTGACCAGCGGATGGGTGTTGATGCCCATCTGGCGCAGGCTTTCCTCGGACAGGTGGGGCAACTCCTTCTTGAAAAAACCTTCGTCACGCTTGTACCAGCCATTGACTGAGCGCATATTGGCGATGCGTCGCTTCATGGTCTCGGGCAGGCTGGTGTAGGCCGCATACATGTCCGCTATCATGGTCTCACCGCCCTGGGCCGGCACGATCTCGGCCCACAGCATGGTGGCCGTCGCCGGCTCCGCCTCATAGGTGTTGTCGGTGTGCCAATATGCCGCCGTGTTGCGCGTCTCGTCGTCGGCGTTGGTGAGCAGCGTCACCCCCGGAAAACCCGCTACACGCACCTTCTCCACCGCATGCGGATGGGGATTGCCGAACCATGCGCCAAAACGCGCATAGTCGTGCAGGTTCATGGCCTGGCCGGAAATGCGAATGATCTGGTGCCGGTGGAACAGGTGGATCAGTTCGCGCCGGATAGACTGCGCCGTCTCGCGGCCCAGATCCAGGCCAATGACTTCGACACCGAAGTCCGAGCCCGGCCGTAGCGGGCGTGTCGCCAACATGGTCACGGTTTCTACTTGTATTCGGCGATGGTGGCGTTGTCGATCACGTCCCAGTCGACCTCGTAGCCCAGCCCGGGCGCGGTGGGCGCGTGCACAAAACCTTCGCTGTCGATCTCGATCACGTCCTTCATTCCGAAGTCGAGCTTCTCCTTGGGGTGCGGCACCTCGAAATATTCGCAGTTGCGCGCCGCCAGAATGTGGTGCAGGTGCGCCGCCTGCACCAGTGTCGATCCATAGGAGTGCGGCTCGAGGCGGCGGTTGTGCAGCTCGGCGGCCGCCGCGATCTTGCGCATGCCCGTGATGCCACCCACGACGTCGGCCACGGTGCGGTACCCATCACCCGCGAACTGGTTGAAGAAGTTCGCATAGGCCCAGGGGCCCCGGTGCGTGGACTCACCCATCAGCACCATGATGTCCAGCGCGCGGCACAGCTCCTGCAACCCGGCGATGTCGTCGTCGCGAATCGGGTCCTCGTACCAGTAGTAGTCGAGTTTCTCGAGCGCACGGCCCACGCGCAGGGCCTGGTCGTAGTCGTAGGCGCTGGTCGCGTCGAACATCAGCCGGTAGCCTGGCCCAACGGCCTCGCGCACGGCCTTGGCGATTTCGATATCGAGTTCGGGTATGCCCGGTGGATGCAGCTTGCAGGCGTTGTAGCCGCGCTTCTTGATCGCCAACGCCACCTCGACGTTCTCCTCCACCGTGTTGTAGCTGGTGGTGGTGGCATAACTCGGCACCTTCTCGCGGTAGGCACCGAGAAGCTTGTAGACCGGCAGCCTGGCCTGTTTGCCCGCCAGGTCCCACAACGCAATGTCTATGTGGCTCGCTGCCTTGGGCATGATCAGGTAGCGCGCATGTGCCATCATCTCGTGCCACAGGCGCTCGCGGTCATTGGAGTCGGCGCCGACGATCAGCGAACGGAAGAAGTGGTTCGCCTGGTCGGCGATCTCCACCGGCGATGCCGGAAGCCACGACGTGCTCACCCCGGTAAGCCCTTCGACCGTCCCGATCTCGAACACCGTCATGGTCATCTTCACGGGAGGGATGTCGTCGCGCCACTGAAACTGCCAGTCCTTGGGCTGGCAAACCCGTATCCTCATGCTGTTGATTTTCATGAATGCTCCTCCGGTTCAGATGGGACGCGTCAGATCTCGCACACCTTGTAGCGCTCGACCAGGTCCCAGTCGATGCGCGCGCCGATGCCGGGCCCCGCGGGCACGTGGGCAAAGCCCTCCTTGTCGATGTGGATCTTCTCCACACCGCCCAGCGTGAACAGCGACTCCGGCACGAGCTGCTCGAAGAACTCGGTATTGGAGATCGAAGCGATCACGTGCAGGTTGGCCGCGTCGATGATGGTGTTGGCGTTGGTATGGATCTCCAGATTCATGCCGAACGCCTCGCACAGGTTGGCGATCTTCTTCACCGGCCCGATACCGCCCTTGAAGGAGACATCGGCCCGCACGATGCTGACCGCGCGCGTGGTGATGTACTCCGGCGTCGTGTAGATCGACCCTCCCACGACCTCCACGCCGGCGATGGGTATGCTGAGCTTGTCGGTGAGCATGCGGTA
>JANLPY010000202.1:0-2298 GCA_031367505.1 Hyphomicrobiaceae bacterium
CGGCGAGGTCGAGGCGGCCAAGGCCGCGCTTCGCAAGGACATGTCGCTGGCGGAGCTGCGCCAGGCGCGCAAGCTGACCCAGGAAGCGCTCGGCCAGACGCTCCATGTCGGCCAACCCGCCGTCGCCAAGCTGGAGAAACGCACCGACATGTATGTCGCCAATTTGCGCCGCTTCGTCGAGGCGATGGGCGGCGAGCTGGAGATCGTCGCGCACTTCCCCGACGGTGACGTGACGATCAACAATTTCGCGGAGCTTGAGGCGGCGGCGTAGCAGGGCGCGACCGGAGCGCTGGCGGGGCGGGGGCATTGCCTGTGCCAATGCTTTCCTCGCCCACAACCACCCGTGCGACCCGTCGAGCCGCGCCGACATCCAGGTCACCAACCGCCTCCGCCGCCTGTCGGCCGAGATGGAGTTGCCGCTGATCGAGCATGTGGTGGTGGCGGGGGATGGGGTGCGGGGGGTTGGGTAGGGGGTGGAATTGAGTGCATTGAGTAAACTGTCACCGTAATTACGAGTAAATTGTCACCGTAATCCCACACCGTAATCCCACCGTTATCCCCACTGTAAGCCCGTCACTGCGGCCTGCCGTCCCCAAACCCCCGAATGAACACACTTTCCTCTGGGCAATTCGAGCCCTTGAGCGACCCGATGGGTATCGGCCCGCCGATCATCGGCAAGCTCGTTGGCGAGTTGAAAGGCACGAGGTTTGGTCCAAACCGCAGGCCTTCGGACGTCACGGCCACCTCGCCGGCGAAGACGGGCGTGCGATCAGTGCCGTCGGTATTCACCACGAGGCAGCGGCGCTTGATGCTGAATTTTCCGACCGCGCCTCCCATCGGCGCGGTGGTCCCGCCACGCGACTTCGCGACGAAGAGATTGTCGACGAGTGGATTTGGCGTCGGCTGCAAGTTGAGCGTCTCTTTGCCGCAGGCGGCGACGACAAAGGCGCAGGCCATGACGGTGCCGATCGTTTTCATCGCGGGTCCACTGGCCCGACAGTCGTCAGAAGCCGGACCGACACGCTGTCGTTGATGCGATCGATTGGCATATAGAAATAGGGACAGGCGCCGTCGCTCGGCGAGACGCAAGGTCGATCATAGCCATCCCCGCGGTCACGGGTCGAGCCAATGGCCAGAATTCCTGCTGCGTAAACGTCATAATATTGCGCGTCGATATTCCACGCCGGCTCGCTTGTTACCGGTGCGCCGCTATCTCCTGCGTAAGCAAGCACTTGTACCTCAGGGTCACTCGTTTCGACTTTCACGTAACCATAGAAGGTCTGGTAGCTTCCATCAGCCAATTTGTTGGTGGCGGCGGCTTCCGATAGTGTGACTTGTCCGCAAGTTATGCCAGTAATTATTCCACCTTTGCATCGAATCGATCCTTGAGGGTGATTAGTGTTACCTGTGCCGCTAGAGCCCGCAATGGCCGCAACCACTCGCGAGTAGGCGCCGTTCGTGATATAAACGCTGCGTCGATTGGTCCAAGTCTTCTGAACCCAGTTGGGATATACATACTGATAATAGCTTCCCGAAAGATTATTCCAAAACCAGACATAGGGACCGGTAAGTAATGTTCCGGCGCGGAACACACGGTAGTCATACGAACGTCCAACACCAAAACTATTATTATAAACATACTGGTTAATGACTGGAGGTGTTGGCAACGCTGCGGTATGACCATCGTCGTAGATGACGCCCACTTGGCCTTGGCAGTGCTCTGCAGAGCTGGCTGCGATGCCATTGGTATTATCAGAGAGCACGACGGGGAAATTGAATGTGCAAATCTGAGTACCGCCTCCAGAAGTAAGCTGCATCAACCGCCAACCTCCATAAATCGCGTCGCCGGATCGGGCGCCGGTTTGAAACTTTTTGGGTGAACCGCCAGAAACAAAACGGACATCTGAGCGTAAATCGGCTGGCAGTGAATTCAGCAGTGATTGACCGTTTGATTCCGCCGTTACCTCGAATTTGTCAGTCCGGAAATCATAGCCGACCGACCCACCGATTTTGGCAGATACGAGCGCCTCAATTAACTTCTGGCGACGCTCGGCAATCTCTTTGCTATCATAACGACTGCGCTTCGCCTTAGCGACGCTCCTAAGAGATGGCGCTATAAGTGATTGCAATTGTGCGACGGTAACATCATTCGCGAAGATATAAGTCACGCTGTAGTTCGGCTGATGATCGATTACCGATCCGAGAAAAGACTCGCCAAACTGTTGACTTAATCGCGTAGCCGTCAGCGAAACCTCATTTTCCAGTGCCATGCGTCGCGCTGCTTCGGCATGACCTAGG
>JANLPY010000209.1:0-25956 GCA_031367505.1 Hyphomicrobiaceae bacterium
GTGGGCCTTAGGACGGCTTCCAGGAGGCCATTGGGTGCGTTTGAGGCGCGAAACGGGGCAGATTGGCGGATGGTTGCAGTTGTGACGTAAGCGGAGTTTTTGGTTGAGATTTTCGACGCCGTTTTCGCACAGTCTCGTATAAGCCCGTCGATGGAATCCCAACATCTGGGATAGGCTGCAGTTGCGATCTTCTTCGGTTACACCCTCTTTTCGGTGATGCCGAGTTCGCGCCAGATCCAACCGAAATCGTAATCTGCCATCGGATCGGTGCCATCGCCGGTTCGAGCGACGTGGTTTTCCATATCCTTGAGCCAGTCGACAACCTTGGACCGGCCGGCATCAGTGCGAGCGGCCTCGCGTGGCGAGACGTGCCCTAGGACGGGCAACGGCTCGTCGAGGATCTTGACATAATGTCGGTCGAGATGGGCGTGGATCAGTGGTCGCGCGACCTCGGGCGGTACCTTGGCGCTGTGGCCAGATTTTCGGCCAGGGCCCCGCTCGGCGAGCATCTCCGCAGCGGTCAGCTCCTCGCGTGCCGGTTTACCCAAGCCCGGTCAGTGCGTTGGCGACCATCGCCTCACCCGCATCGGCTCGCTCGCGCGAGTTGGTACAGATCACGACCGCGTCCCGCTTGATCTCGATGGTGCCGAGGATTGTCTCGCCCGTGCTGCTCGTCGCCGACAGCGTGACGGAACGCTTGCCGTCATCACGCGAAGCCTGCCCAAGCGCCGGCCCATTTGCGCTGACCCAGTTGAATACCTTGGTGCTTTCCTCTGTCAGGTCCGCCACACAGGTCAGCGCCTTGTGGCAGGCCGCAGTTTTCACACCAGGCAGAAGCGGGAACTTTAACGTGCTCATAATGATGGCGTGGCCGTCGGTGTTGAGCAGCTCCGGCAGTTGCGGATGGAGCGTCCGCTCAAGCAGGTCGGCGAGCCAGATGCCGGTAAACGTCGGAGCCATGATGGCGAGCGGCGGGGTTTTGGCAAGGTCGCGCTCGATCGCGGCGACACCGGCAGCACCGATCTTGCGTCTGGCGTAATTGCGCAGATCCTTCGGCAGCTTGCAGTCGACCCCCTTCAGGGTCTCAACGAGATACTCCGACGCCCGGCGGTTAAATAGCAGGACGCCACCGCCCATGCGCCACTCAGCCCCCTGCCAGATGAGACGAGCGCCTATGCGGTTCCAGGGTTTGAGCGTCATGGTGCCGCTGACCTCCATCACGCGTACGGGCTCGCACTCCCGCAGAAGATCGCGGGCAAGGAAGGACCGGCCTGGCACGATTTCGCTGACCTCGTAGAGGCTCATGACGGTGTTGCGAAACGACTGCATGTAACGCTTGGCACCGGCACTCTCGGCGTAGCCACGGCGCATTAGGTATGCGTCGACGACGTTGCGTCCCTCCTCGTCGGTCCGCGACATGTAATCTTCGAGTGCGCAGCCGTGCATAATTGTCGCCGCGATCTCACCGACGATGTCGAAGAGATCGTCGGGATCGACGTCTTGATTGTCGCAGGCCGGTCCAAGGTGCTGCCCGACGATTTCGGCGAAATCATCCTCCCATTCCGGACGTCGGATGAACTTGATCAGCTTACCAAGTGAGTGGACGCTGGCCATGAGGTGGCTCCGTGGTCGCCAAGATCGATTCGACTGACCAAGGATATCGTCGTTGAGAGGGCAATGTAACGAGCTGGCCCGATCAAACTGTTGATGACGCGCGACGAACGACAATGCGGGGGCGCACTTGGCCGCCGCACTCACGCTTGCGACCGTGTGCGTCCTGAGACATAGGTAACAACCTCGTGCCGAACGGGTTGTCGAGTGGCTGCAGGGTCCTCTATTCGAGATCGACGTATCCGAGATCGTAATCCATGAAGGAGACGAGCCAAATGGCGTCGTCGACTTCCTTGATGCCGAAGGCGCGGCAGACGTCGGTCATCGGTTCACCCTCGAGAATGCGGGCAACGAAGCGCAGGCGTTCGTCCAAGATCGAACATTCCTTCCACGGCATCGACACCTCCCCTGGTCAAATCCAAGGCAAAAGTGTCACCCATGTCTCCGGAATAAAATGTCACCTATGTCTCAGGACGCACACATTGTCTCAGGCCGCACATCATCGACGTTTGTTGGGGCACCGGCCCAGACTGCGCCAGAGTTCTATTGCCGCGGCGGAATTATCGATGCCAAGGCCTCGCTGACATCGACCGCAACACTAACGGTGTGCTTGCCGCCCCCGAGCAGCACACCGCTGATCAGGCTCACGTCGTCGTAGTCCCGCCCAAACGCAATCGTGATATGTTCAATTTGCGGCATCGAGCCGTTTGTTGGATCGAAATCAACCCAACCTGTTTCAGGTGCCCACACAGATATCCAGGCGTGCGATGCGTCGCTGCCTTTCAACTTGGCTTGACCAGGCGGCGGGCGGGTCAATACGTAGCCGCTGACATATCGCGCCGGGATTTTCGCCGCTCGCAAACATGCCAACGCCAGATGCGAAAAGTCCTGACACACGCCACGACGCCGATTCAGCACGGTGGTGATCGGCGTCGATATATCGGTTGCGGTATTGTCGAACGTAAAATCGCGGAATAGACGGCGCGTCAAATCCCACGCTGCATCGAGCACCGGACGTCCTGGTTGTAACGAGGATGCTGCGTAGTCCACAATTTCCGCCGTGGGCATCGTGTGATGCGATGGAGAGACGAATTGAAGAACGGCAAGATCGAGCGGATGCCGCGCATGCATCAGATCCTCGCTAACCCGTTCGAAATTCGTGGTCGCACTCACATCTATCTTCGCACGGGGAGCCACGTCGATTGTGCTGCGGGCGTGAATAACGAATTCGTTGTGCTCGTCCTCTATGCACAATAGCGATGTCGGATTGCCAAAATAATCGAGCGCATCGTGCCGGGATGTGGGAGCTGGTTCGATCAAGAGGCTATGCCGTCGAACAATCTGACGGTCGATTGCGCGCGGTGACAAGTGCATCACATGATGCGATTGAGAAACCGGTGCGTTATAATGATAAAGTGTTCGATGACTGATGTCGTAGATCACGGTGGCCTTTTTTATATCCAGCGAGCGGTACAATCCGAATCCATTGTCGTTGTTCGACCCGAGGTCACAAGTTCAAGCGCGCGTACTTACGCGGTGGGGTCTTTCATCCTTCAAATTGAAATAGCGGCGCATGATCGCGGTCGATAGCTCTGGCAGTTTCCCGGATTGCTCGCTCATCGCAGCGACCAATTGAGGTCGCAAGTGTTTGTCGTTCGATGCTGCGAGGGCACGCACGTCGGCCAACTTGATCGATGAGATCAACGACACCAGTATGCGTTCCTCCTCCGGCAAATTAACACCGCTGCCCGCTTGCGGTAACGTGCTCAGATGCGCGGCCAACGACGACAATTGAAACGCGAGGCTGCGAGGATTGGTTTCGTCGACCAACAACAGATCGAGGACTAGCGGCAGCATCGGATCGAGTCGATAGCGTGACCGGTAGGTGATGAAGCTGTCTGCTACTTCCAGCAGCAACATCAAACTGTGCATTTCATCGTCGGCGTCGGTCGCCTTTTCAAAAAGGGCCGCGATCGTCTCGCAAATATTTAGCCCACGCTCGAGCCGCCGGCCCATGTCAAGGAACGACCAACCGGAATTTCGCGTCATGTTTTCGTGCATCAGACCGTTGAACCCGGCGATTGCCAGCAATCCTTCGTCGAGCAAATCCAGTACTTCACCTGGTGGCGCATTCCCGAGGCGCGCGCGCCAGGTTGATTGTGGTCCAAGTGCATTGAGTGCTCGCCAGGCTTCCAACGACAGCCGGTCGCGCGTCAGTCCAGCGACGCGGTGAAGTGCATCGCAGGTGCTCGGCAGACTGTGACTTCCGCCAGCCGGCGAGATCAGCAAATGCGACAGTTGCGCAGCACTGTTCAGATTGGCTTGGCGCGCCAAATTGAGTGCCGCCTTCGGGTCCTTGGTAAGCAGAGTGTGCAGACAAACAGTGGCGGCGCGTTGGTCGTGATCCCGGCGGCCATCCTCTTGCTGGCGATTAACCGCACTGCGCACCACACGCATCGTCCAATCGGCGCGTTCGGCGTAGCGGCCGAGCCAGAATAAATCATCGGCGACGCGGCTTTGCAGCACGCGCTGTGACCGCTGCACGTGTGCCGTCTCTACGGTCGGACGCCACAGGCTGACATGCTGCGGTTCGGACGCATCTGACAGCGCCCACACATCACGAGTTTCGCCCTCGGGCGCATTGAGCCCGACGGCCATATCCGGATTTACTGTCATGGCGATGCCACCCGGCATCACGCGATATCCATCCCGCGCCATGGTGGCAAACATCCGCATCGCGAAAGGACGCGGCCGCAAGCCTTCGGGGGTCCAGACCGGTGACGTGCCGAAGCCGATTTTTTCCTCTGCCACCCACATCTCGCCGTGGAGTTTGATTTCGCCGATGAGATCGATACGCTGCTGATCGGAAAGCAGGCTGGATGTGCGGCCAAGCGAGGCGAGACCAGGCCGGCCGGTTGCTTCATGTGCTGGTCGTATTACCAGGTGATCGATATTTTTCACCGCGAAGTCATTGGCGGTCGCGTCACCCAACCACCATCTCGGTGCGTCCGATAGCATCAGCGGTTCGCCCAGCAACTCTTCGCTGAGGCCGGGCAGGTAACGGCCAAGCCCGCGGTTTTCGACTAGCGCTGATCCCAGTGCATTGACGACGCGTTCGGGCTGGAAGCGGCACGCCTGGGTCAATCCGACTGGGCCGAGAAATCCCGCTGGATCGAGTTCCAATGGGTCGGACTGTGCACCCGTCGTGCACCGGACGATCAAATCGATCGGCTGCAACCCCTCCAACGTCTTCAGCATGATCTGGTCGCCGACAACGCGTAAATCGCCACCTTCGACCAGCATCAAGCCGAGATAGCGGGCCAGATAGGCGTGACTGAAGTAGTCTTCGTGTCGTGAGCCAGGAGTCAAAAGGGCGATGCGAGGATCAGCGCGCCCACACCGTTGGGTCAAAGCGGCCTGCATTTCCCGAAAATAAGGGGCCAGGCGTTGGGCATTGGAGGCGGCGAAAACCTCGCCCGCAACGTGCGTATGAACGAGCCGATTGGCCAGCACGAGCCCTATGCCGGCTGGTGTTTCCGTATGGCTATCAATGACCCGCCATTGTCCATCGGCGCCGCGCGCCAGATCTGTTGCAAAAAATTGCAGGAGCCCGTGGGCCGGCAGGATATTGCGGCACGCGCGAAGGAATGAGGGATCTGAGAACACCAGACCCGGCGGAATCATCCCCGATGACAGGAGTTGCTGCTCGCCATAAACGTCCGTCAGAATTGCATTCATCAGGCGCGCGCGTTGGATCAAGGCTTGCTGCAGCCACTGCCATTCGCCGGCTTCGATGAGCATCGGCACCAGATCGACGCGCCAGGGTTGCTCACTCTTCGAGGGATCGGCAAACGTGTCGTGGGCAATGCCGGTTTCTCGAACGCGACGGTTCATTCGCGCGGCTCGCGCTGTTCGTTCCCGACCATCGAATGCGGCGAGTGCTGTCAGGACCGGCTCCCAATGGGGGCGGACTGCGCCGGCGGCGTCCATCATTTCATCGTACACGCCTTCGAACGGGACATAGCCACCGGCCAAATCGGGCAAAACAGCGTGTCTGCCGTGCACGTTCGTCTTCATCTCACTTCCGGCTCCATCGGCGCCGACCCCACTGAGTCGTCTCACCCCACAGGATGCGGACTTGTGAGCCGAGTTCAATCCCCCTTCGTCCTACTTGGCAAGTCGTGATGCAATTGGGTGGCACCCGCGCAATCGCCCGCCGAGACTCCTCAGCTTAATGGAATCGCCGCAAATCGAGGGTCAACGGATATTCTGGATTAACCACAATTGGTTGAAGTTCGACGGGGCCTGCCGCATGGCGCGTCGTCTCGAAGCGCGAGAGCCGTCGTCCCTCCGCCTCGTAGGAGTTGATCGGCAGCGTCTCATGACTGCGGCCACCGGGATGTGACACGTGATACCGGCATCCGCCCACCGATCTGCCAGACCAAGTGTCGATGATGTCGAAGGCTAGCGGCGCATCGACGGGAAGGTAGGGGTGAAGACATGTCGGTGGTTGCCATGCACGATAGCGAATGCCGGCGACTGCTTCGCCATTGGTGCCGGTCGCCGCCATCGGAACTGCGTGGCCGTTGCAGGTCACGACATAACGATCGCCGGTCAGCCCGGTCACGCGGACCTGCATACGTTCGAGGGAACTATCGACGTAGCGTGCCGTGCCGCCCGCTGCCGCTTCTTCGCCGAGAACATGCCAGGGCTCGAGCGCCTGACGCAATTCGAGCTCGATGTCGCCGACGTTGATCTTGCCGGCCAGTTGGAAGCGAAACTCAAGATGTGGCCGGAACCATTCGAGTTCGACCGGCAATCCGGCGCCATGCAATTCCGCGATCACGTCCTTGAAATCCGACCAGATGAAGTGCGGCAGCATAAATCGATCGTGCAGCATGGTGCCCCATCGAACCAGCGGCTTGCGGTAGGGCTTCTCCCAGAACCGCACGACCAGTGCGCGGAGCAGAAGTTGCTGCGCTAAGCTCATGCGCGCGTGAGGCGGCATTTCGAACGAACGGAACTCGACGAGCCCCAATCGCCCGGTTGGTCCATCCGGTGAGTAGAGTTTGTCGATACAGATCTCGGCCCTATGGGTATTGCCGGATACGTCGATCAACAGGTTGCGCAAGATGCGATCGATCATCCAGGGCGCAACCGGAACCGTTTTGCCTCCAGCAGCTACTGGATCGGGAATCTGCTTCAACGCCAATTCGAGTTCGTACAACTGCTCGTGACGCGCCTCATCCACCCGAGGCGCCTGACTGGTCGGACCAATGAACATGCCCGAGAATAAATAAGATAACGAAGGATGGTTCTGCCAAAACGCAACTATGCTGGCGAGCAGATCCGGGCGTCGCAGAAATGGACTATCGGCCGGGGTTATGCCGCCGAGCACGATGTGATTTCCACCACCGGTTCCAGTATGCCGGCCATCGAGCATGAACTTCTCGGTGGCAAGCTTCGCCAGATGAGCCTCGTCATAAAGGCCTGTCGTGATTTCGACGGCCTGCGCCCAACTCGTCGCCGGGTGGACGTTGACTTCGATAACGCCCGGATCCGGCGTCACCTTGATAACATTCAGCCGCGGATCGGTTGCCGGGGTATAGCCTTCGATGTGAATCGGCAAACCGGTCGTCTTCGCAGTTTCTTCCACCGCCCCGATCAGCGCCGCAAAATCTTCGGCATCGGCAAGCGGTGGCAGAAATACGCAGATGCGCCCGTCGCGGGGCTCGATTGCAAGCGCCGTCCGCACCGAGCCGAAAATTGCGTCCGGATCGTGATCAGGCAAAGCCGAAACTTTAAGGGAAACCGTCCGCCGTTGCTGGGTCAGCACGGAGCGCTCGGCGAGCGGTTTCGATGGCGCATACGGATCACGCGGCTGGACGTGGGGATATTCAGACTTGTCGATGAACTGCAGCGAACCGAGCGGCAGACGCAATCCAGCGGGACTATCCCCCGGAATAAGATAGAGGCGTTCGCGGCGCAACGCCCAAAGCTCGGTGACCCAGCGACGGCCGAGATCCCTCGACTGCCAAGCCTGGATCGGCAGCACGTAGCTCGCAGGCTTACCCAAGCCGCGCTCGAACACGCGCATCAGCCGTGCCCGTTCAGCCTCGTCCTCGAGCTTGCTGTTCTGCACCGACTGATCGAGCGGCAACCGCTGCTCGATCAAGAGGAAGTGCGCCGGGTCCTCGAACGCCGGCATGGCGCTCTCCTTGGGAAGCCCCAATTGAATACAGAGCTTGTCGGTGAAGGTCTGCGCGTCGTCGATGCCGACCGGCCGGGCAGGAACTTCGCGATCAATCAGATCTAGATTTTCCCAAAGCGGTTTTTTGTCCGAACGCCAATAGACTGCGAACGCCCAGCGAGGCAATTGTTCGCCGGGATACCATTTGCCTTGCCCATAGTGGAGCAGGGCGCCCGGCGCAAAGCGACGTTGCAACCGGCGCACGAGATCCTCGGCAAAACGTCTCTTAGTGGGGCCGACAGCCGCCGTATTCCACTCCGCACCCTCCATGTCATCGGCGGCAACGAAGGTTGGCTCGCCCCCCATGCTCAGGCGAACATCACCGGCGCTCAATCGTGCGTCGACCTTAGTGCCGGCATTGAGGATCTGCTTCCACTGATCGTCTGAATAGGGCTTCGTGGTTCGCGGCGTCTCACGTATGCGCTGCACGCTCATGTCGAACGAAAACGAGACTTCGGCTTTCTCGTGAGCGCCAGAGATTGGCGCGGCGCTCGTTGGGTGCGGAGCGGCGGCAAGTGGAATATGACCTTCGCCCGTCAACAGGCCCGACGTCGCATCGAGCCCGATCCAGCCGGCGCCGGGAACATAAACTTCAGCCCAGGCATGGAGATCGCAGAAATCTGTCGCGGCTCCAATCGGCCCATCGAGGGCCGCGATATCCGGTTTGAGCTGGATCAGATAGCCCGAGACGAAGCGTGCGGCGAGCCCCAGATGACGCAGGATTTGGACCAACAGCCAGGCGCTGTCACGACACGATCCGGACGCTGCCTGCAGGGTTTCATCGGGCGTCTGCACACCCGGCTCCATTCTGATCAGGTACTTGATGTCTTGCTGCAGGCGGCGATTGAGGTCGCACAAAAAATCGTTTGTCGGGCGTCGATGCAGATCCAGGCCACCGATATATTTCTTCAGCCTCGGGCCGGCGGGCAATGGCGCAAGATAAGGTAATAGCTCCGCCTTGATCTCGTCGCTGTAGGCGAACGGACAATTTTCAGCCGATTCCTCGACAAAAAAATCAAAGGGATTGATGACCGCCATGTCGGCGACGAGATCGACCGTGACCGACAATTCGCGCGTCTTTTCAGGCACGATGACGCGCGCCATGAAGTTACCGAATGGATCTTGCTGCCAATTTAAGAAATGGGTTTTGGGCAACAGACCGAGTGAATAACTCAAGATCGGGGTCCGGCAGTGCGGGGCTGGCCGCAGCCGAATAATTTGCGGACCAACGCTTATCGGCCGGTCATACGTGTAGGTGGTGCGATGCGTCAGGGCGACATGTAGGGTCATCGACGCTATGTTCTTTCGTGTGTCGCGTTGCTGGTCGCGAGCGTGCTCATGCTACCGATTGCGATTGAGATTGCATTTGTTGCTTGGGCTGTTCGGCGCCAAAAAAACGAATGGCCAACTCATTAGTTAGATCGGCCAGGCGCAATTGCAGCCAGTCGTTTATATCGTGCAGGCGCGTGACGAGCGCTGGATCTCGCGAGGCCTGCTCCAGCCCATCGACGATCACCTCGAGTTTCTCAAGGGCAAAGCTGGTCTGGCGCAACGCATAACCGGACCTGAGTTCTTGCAGCACCCGATGTATTTCTGTCGCACAGCAGGCGACAGATTTGGGATGACAGGGGTTGAGCAATAAAAACTTCGCGACGCTTGCCGGATCAGCGCTCTTTCGCTCGAGACGCCGGAATGCCTGGTAAGCCGCCGCCGATCGCAACACCAGTGCCCAGAACGTAGCGTCCACCACTTCGGGATTGGTTGCGGCTCGCGTTGCCAATTGGGCAAACTTGACATCGAGCAAACGGCTTGTCTGGTCGGCGCGTTCGATCATCAAGCCAAGGCGGAAAAACCGTTCGCCTTCATCCCGGTAAAGCGTACTTTCGATCACGCCGAGCTGTGCATAGCAACCGTGTTTGATGGTGCCACACGTGCGCGTTAGGTGGATCAGATCCAGATCGGACTCATCCAATTCCAAGAATCCGTTATAGAATTGGTTGAGCTGATTCCACATCTCTGTCGGAATAACAGCGCGCAGTGCCCGTGCGTTCTCGCGGGCCGCCCGCAACGCAGATACGATCGAACCTGGATTGGCTGGATCGCCGACGTAAAAGCGGATGACGTTTTTGAACGAATATTCTGCGTACGACTTCTTGAAAAGCGCTTCATCCGAGTAAAGCGCAACCAACCAGCCCCAGGATTGTTCATCGTCATGGCCACTGTTGTGGGCACTATGGATCTCGATAATCCGCGAGATATTGGCGGCTCGTTCGATGTAACGGCCGAGCCAGAAGAATTGCTCTGCGTTTCGGGCCAATAGGCTCACGCCGGGTCCTCCTCGAGTACCCACGTATCTTTGGTGCCGCCGCCTTGCGAGGAGTTGACGATGATTGAGCCCTCTTTGAGCGCCACCCGCGTCAATCCACCCGGCAGCACCCACGTATCGCGCCCGGTGACGGCATAGGGGCGCAAATCGACGTGACGAGGCACAATTCCCGTCGCGTTGAGGGTAGGGCACACCGAAAGATCGATCATCGGTTGGCTAATAAAATTGGCTGGATTTGCTTCGACCAGCGCGCGGCAATCGGCAATCTCGGCCCGCGATGCTTTCGGGCCGACGACGATCCCATAGCCGCCCGATTCCCCGACCGGTTTCACCACTAATTTTTCCAGATTGGCCAGTGTGTAGGCCAGGCCCACCGGTTCGCCGCAGATGTGCGTTTCGACGTTGGGCAGGATCGGCTCCTCGTTGAGATAATACTTGATGATGCGCGGTACATAAGCATAGACGGCCTTATCATCGGCAACGCCGGTGCCCACGGCATTTGCCAGCGTGACGTTGCCCTTGGCGGATGCACGCATCAGCCCGGCGACGCCCAACATGCTCGATTTATTGAAGGCTTCCGGATCGAGAAAATCGTCGTTGATGCGACGATAGACGACATGCACCGGGCGAAGGCCAGCCACGGTTCGCATAAATAGGCGGTCGTTTTCGACCACCAGATCACGGCCTTCGACCAACGGCACGCCCATTTCACGCGCCAGAAAGATGTGTTCAAAGTATGCTGAGTTGAAAACGCCAGGCGATAGCAGAACGACGGTCGGGTTGCTTATGCCGGCGGGTGCCGTCTCAATCAGTTTGTTCAAAAGCTTTTCGCCGTAATCTGAGACGGGTCTAATGCGCAACCCCTGCATCAAATCGGGAAACGCGCGCTGCATCATGTGCCGGTTCTCGACTACGTATGAAACGCCCGACGGCGCCCGGGCGTTGTCTTCGAGTACGTGAAATACGCCTGCGCCATCGCGGACTAGGTCCGTGCCGTTGATGTGAATGTAGGTGCGGCACGGTGGGTTGACGCCAATCATCTCGGTTCGATAATTGGCATTCTCCAGCACGAGGGCCGCTGGCACGGTGCCGTCCTTCAAAATGTGTTGATCGTGATAGACGTCCCACAAGAACAGATTGAGTGCGCGCACGCGCTGCACGACGCCTGCTTCGACTGTGCGCCACTCTCGGGCGGTGATCACGCGGGGGATGACATCGAATGGCAAGATGCGATCGATGGCGTCTTTCTCGCTGTAAACGGTGAAGGTTATGCCGAGGTTATACAGTTCGTGTTCGGCATCGCCGGCGCGGCGTAACAGGTCGGCGACGTCCATCGTTTGCAGGCGTTGCCAAATTCCGATCAGCGCCTTGCTGGGTTGTTCACCGGCACCGAGCAGCTCGCAAAAGAAGGGGTGCGGGGCGTAGCCATCGAACGGCCCGGCCTTTTTCGGATCTTTGAGTGCCGTCAACGTCCCCATCATGTTACCGTCGCTCTGTCGAGGCTTCGATCGCTGCCAAATCCAGAATCAACTGTTATGCCTGCTGTGGCGAGACGCAACTGGAATTATCCAGCGTTTCGGGCAACTGCCTGCGAATTGTGCGTTGTGCTGAATTGAAGGCGGTATTCGAGATTATTTGCCTTCTTTCGAGGCAGATCCGGTTTGGCCGTCTGCCGGCATCAAGTCGATTTCTTGCGATCGAAAATGGAACACGCCTAGGTGTCAGGTGTTGAGATGCCGTGCGTTGCGTTGTGTGGCGTTCGTCATCCGATCATGGCCGGTCGATAGGACCGATTTCTTGCGAGGGAATATCTTGATGAAGTTGAACGTCGGTTGCCGCTTAGAATACGAGACATCTGTGCCGACGGCATTCATCCTTCAAATCGAATCTGTTCGCGCGGACGGGCAGACCGTCACTAGCGAAACATTGACGCTCCCGCCGGGTTGCAGATTTGATGCGATCGTTGATCCCGTTACTCAAAACAGGGTCATACGCACGGTACTGGGACCCGGCACGATCCACGTTGAATATGGGGCGAGCGTCGATACCGCCGGACGTGCCGAGGCGCCAGGCGCAGTATCGGAAATCGCCTTTATGAACTTGCCGGCCCATGCGTTGCCGTTCTTGACGCCGAGCAGATACTGCCCGTCGGATACCTTCGTCGAATTCGCGTGCGCTAAGTTCGGCCGGTTGGTACCTGGCCATCAGCGCGTGCAATCGATTTGCGACTGGATTTTTGCCAACATCCGCTACCAGGCTGGTTCTACCGGTCCGCATTCCTCGGCGGCCGACGTTTTCCAAGACGGCGCCGGCGTCTGCCGCGATTTTGCTCATCTGGGGATTTCACTGTGCCGCGCCTTAGGCATTCCGGCTCGATATACCAGTGTCTATGCCGCCGAGCTCAAGCCGCAAGATTTTCATGCAACGTTTCAAGCATTTCTCACTGGTCCCAATGGCGGCGCGTGGTACATGTTCGACTCAACCCGTATGAGTTCGGTCGACGCCGTCGTCCGAATTGCAGCCGGTCGCGATGCAGCCGATGTTGCGTTTGCCTGGCCGCAAGCGCCGGTATCGTTCAAGAATATGCAAGTATGGGCAAATGCCGAAGGACGGACGCAAACGACACTCACTTCAGCTGCGGTGCCGACCGTGCCCAGCTAGTTTAGGGATCTGCCGGTCATCGTCAAAGGTTTGATATGCCTCGCCGCTTGAACGTGCGCCATTCGACGCTCTACCGTTACAACAAGCCAGTGGTGTTCGGACCTCATCGCATGATGTTCCGTCCCCGCGACAGCCACGACATGCGGCTCGTTCAAACCAAGCTAACGATTGAGCCGGAACCTGAAGTCGTTCAATGGTCGTTCGACGTCTTCGGGAATTCGGTAGCCACCGCGATATTCGGGGCTATACCTGCGTCACAACTTAAGTTTGAAAGCGAAATCGAACTGCTGCACTATCAATCCTTTGACGTCGCGCATCAAATTGACGCCTATGCGGTGAACTACCCATTCACCTATCGTACCGATGACCTTCCCGACCTGCAGAGTACGATCGCCAGACATCGACCCGACCCTGATGCCGCTGTTGCTAAGTGGGTCGCGCAATTCTGGGCGGCTGGTTCGACCATTCCAACGATGCAATTGCTGAGCGCGCTCATGGAAGGTGCGCGTGCGCACGTGACATATCGCAGCCGCACCGAAAGTGGCACGCAGGATCCAATTTTAACACTGAAGCAAGGGACCGGAACCTGTCGCGATTACGCGTTGTTGATGATGGAAGCGGTAAGGTCGTTGGGGCTCGCCGCGCGGTTCGTCACCGGATACATCTACAAAGGTACATCGGCGAACATGGGGGCAGGTGCCACCCATGCCTGGGTGCAAGTTTTCGTTCCAGGTGCGGGTTGGATCGAGTTCGATCCCACCAACGGTATCGTCGGCAATCGCGATTTGATCCGGGTCGCCGTGACGAGAGATCCCTCGCAAGCCGTTCCTTTGTCGGGAAGCTTTACCGGAGTTGGCGCACGGTGCCTGGGAATGGATGTGTCGGTCACCGTTAGCCAATTAGGAAATGCAGCGGTATTGGATTGATGTGCTAGCCGGATCGGGGGGTGGGGATTACGGGCGTAACAACCTTGCCTATCGGTTCTCGACCGGCCAGGGTCGGCCTCGAAGGGGAGATCCACGAGCATGCCGGGTTGGCGCATATTGTTGGGAATGCTGGCACTGCTCGCGTGCGTTGCGACCGCCGGCGCGCAGGTGCCGGACGACATCGCGATCGGCGCGATCCGCTGGGACGCATGGTATGAGGGGGCGCCCGACAGCAAGGTGCTGGAACAGCCGGAGTGGGCGCATCGGGCGCCGTTTTTCGCGCGCTACGACGAGGCCGGCCGCCTGCATCTCGACGGCGACAAGGAGTATGTGCTGCACGCCGAAGTCGCCTACGCGCGCGCCATCGGCATCGACTATTTCATCTTCGGGTTCTACCCGGACACCGGCAGCTGGGGCCGGGACATCACCACGCATCTGAAGCTCAACCGGGCGCTGTCGTCCTACCTGCGGCTGCCCGACCGGATGGGCGTGAAATTCGCGCTCTTCCTGAACCAGCTGTTCCCGATGAGCGACGTGGAGGAGATGGCCAACAGCGTCGCGACGTTTGCCGCACACCCCGACTACATGCGGACGCAGACAGGCACGGTGCCGGTGTATGTACTGGCGCATGACGGTTTCGATTGGTCGAAGTTCTTCGGCTCGGACGACAAGGCGCGCGAGGCATTCCAGACGATCCGCCGTGTGACGCGCGAGCGGACAGGCCGCGAGATCACCTTCATCATCATGAACTACGTTTCGGACAAGGCGATGGACGTCGCCAAGCGTTACGGGCTGGACATGGTGACGACCTATTCCAGCTTCGCGCCAGGCAAAGGCGCGATCGAGAGTGCGTTCGATGTTTGCACGCGTCATGGCGAAGCGCAGTGGGCCAAGGCCGCGGCGGCCGGCGTGCCTTACGCGCCCAACATCACGCTGGGTTGGGATACGCGCCCGCGGTTGGCTCCGGCAGTCAATCCGCAGAAGAAGGAGCAGGGGCCGTGGTGCGGATTGCCATCGCGCGACGTTTTGCAGCAACATTTTGCCCATGCGGCGGAGTTTGTGAACAAACAGGTGGTAGCGGTTCCGTTCAGGACGATAACCGTATATGCCTGGAACGAGTATACGGAGGGTGGGTGGATGGCGCCGAGCGTGACGGACGCAGACGCGTGGCTTGGCATACAGCGCGCGGCGATCGGACGGAACCGCAAGTTGCCGGCCGTCGAGCTGACGTGGCCGGACAGCATGACACCAACCGCCTGTCCGTTGCGCACGGCGGATAAGGTGCGTAGTCAGGTGGCGGGCAAGTGTACGGGGCAGGTGCGCACGACGCAGGCGTGGCCTTGCCCCACCGGGACCGTATCGAAGAGCGATACAGTCCGCGCCCCATCGGGGTACGAGAGTATGGTTTGGAGTGGCGGGTGGAGTGTGCGGGTGTGTGAGTAGGTAGTTTTACCGGACAGCTGAAGTAGGCGTTCGGCGCACGCTCGTGCGGATTGGCCGCGATATAATGCGCAAACGCGCACTGCGACTGCAGATCGATGCCATTCTCGGTTGCATACCAGATAGGATCGAATAGGGCCGACGGTGCGTAGCCCATCTTCTCGCCGATCGTAAGGTAGTGAAAAAGCATCGGCATATTGTCGACGCGCACGTCGTAACGGCGGCGATACCAGGACGGATCGAAAAGGAAGTTGGGTTGATTTCCAAGATCTTCGCCAATCTCGATGTAGTGTGTCAGCGCATCGGTGCCGCCGGCGTCGCCAACCATAAATTGCGCGTAGTATTCCGTGTCAAACAACCCGGAAAGCTTGAGAAAATCTCGAACAGCGGCAGTGTGTGCTGGCTCGACTGCGTGCGCAAAATCATTCATGAAACGACTATTCCAAACCATCTAAAGTTGAAACCTGTGCTTGAGCGTCCGGTGCGGGACTTCCAAGGTCGAGGATTTCTAAGCAAGTGGATTTCTAAACAAGGAGATTTCTGAACAATGAGTGAGGACGCCGAGGTGCTGCTATCGATCCAATGCGCACCGCATGGCGACGGCATACTTCATTGAACGGAGTTTGGCTTGGGCTCGCGGTCATTGCAAGATTGTCGAGCGTAACGTGTGCAATTAGCAGTGGATGGTGTGGCAGAAGCCTCGCTGTGGGTGTGGTGAAAATAGGAAACGATCGATGTCGAACTTTGCGAACACTCGTCCGCTCTACATCCTGATGCAACCTGTCGATAATGTCGCAATCGTTGCAAATGATGGCGGGCTGACGACCGGCGCGCGTTTCGACTGCGGGCTCGAGCTGCGCGAGCGTGTACCGCAAGGGCACAAAGTGGCACTTTCAGACATATCGGAAGGGCAACCTATTGTTCGTTATGGCATAACCATCGGGCACGCCTTACACAACATCGAGCGGGGAGCATGGGTGAAGGAAGCGGCGATCCGCATGCCGTCGCCGCCAGTTCTCAGCGACCTCTCGATCGCGAACGCACCACCACCAGCCCTTGCACCTCTCGAAGGCCGCACGTTCCAGGGTTTTCGTAATCCGGATGGTTCGGTCGGAACGCGCAACATTTTGGCTATAACGACGACCGTTCAATGTGTTTCGGGTGTGGTCGAATTTGCGGTTCGGCGCATTAAACAGGAGCTTTTGCCTCGCTTCCCAAATGTCGACGATGTGATCGGCATCGAGCACACCTACGGCTGTGGCGTCGCAATCGATGCTCCAGGCGCGGCCGTACCTATTCGCACGCTACGCAATATCAGCCGCAACCCGAACTTCGCTGGCACGACAATGGTCGTCAGTCTGGGGTGCGAAAAACTTCAGCCGGAACGATTGCTGCCAGCCGCTGCGAACCAATTGCCGGGTCATTATGGGCTGGTGACGCTGCAGGATGAAGCGCACGTCGGATTTGACGCGATGATCGGTTCGATCATGTCGATGGCGGAAGCCTACCTTGCAAAGCTGAATTTGCGTCGCCGGGAAACCTGTCCCGCCGCGGATTTGGTGGTCGGGCTCCAATGTGGCGGAAGCGACGCTTTCTCGGGTGTGACGGCCAATCCAGCCGTTGGTTTTGCATCAGATCTTCTCGTTCGGGCCGGCGCCACGGTGATGTTTTCGGAGACCACAGAGGTGCGCGACGGCATCGATCAACTGGTGGCGCGGGCGGTCAATGCCAAGGTGGCGAACGATTTGATCCGGGAAATGGCGTGGTACGATGACTATCTCGACAGCGGTGGCGCCGATCGCAGTGCCAACACCACGCCTGGTAACAAGAAGGGCGGGCTCTCTAATATCGTCGAAAAGGCAATGGGCTCGATTGTAAAGTCTGGTACCGCGCCGATCGCTGGCGTGGTTTCTCCGGGCGAACGGGCGACATCCAAAGGACTTTTGTATGCAGCGACACCGGCCAGTGACTTCATTTGCGGAACCTTGCAACTCGCCGCCGGAATGAACGTCCACGTGTTCACGACCGGCCGTGGCACGCCTTACGGCTTGGCTCAAGTGCCCGTCATAAAGGTCGCGACACGTAGCGATCTCGCCCGCCGATGGCACGATCTGATGGACGTCGATGCGGGCCGCATCGCAACTGGCGAGGCGACGATCGAGACTGTCGGATGGGAGTTGTTTGAGTTGATCCTTGATGTTGCCAGCGGAACGAAAAAGACCTGGGCAGAGCATTGGAAATTGCACAACGCATTGGTGCTATTCAATCCGGGCCCGGTGACATGAGAGGGGGCAGAGATCCGAAAATTGTGACGGCCTTCTTTCCCTATTGCGCCGACGGGTTTTGCCGCTCAAACAGCTCGGGGCGATATTCAAAGTGCATGGTGTCGTAGTGCCACCACTTGCCGCCCCAGATAAACCCGTTCGCCTCGAAAATCTTCACGATTTCAATTGGAATTTTGTTTTGGTAGGCGACAACTCCTCCGGCACGCCAGCGCCAGTAATCCGCGTTCTTGGTCGCAAGATCGATGGCAATACCATAACCGTGCGCGCTTTGTTGCGTGCTGCCGGCAATTGGCCGGCAAACGTATGTCCCCTCGGATGGGGTTAGGTATTGATTGAACTGCGGCGGCAATTCGTCGAGTGCACGACTGATCTCGGACAGTTTGTCCGCAACCCCGTTGATCTTCGAGACCCAGAGTTTCTGACCTGATTTTTTAGGCAACCAGTCAATCTCAACGAGGTTTTTTGCAACCTCCCCCTTCGCACAGTCACCATACATTTTTGCGAAAAACGCTGCATTGCGAGCACGGCCCGGATCGCTCTCGACTGCCGGCGGTTTCAACGTATCACCGGCTGGGTAGGGTATTGCCAACATGTCTTTCAAATCGGGATTGGACAGCCACGTCTCGAAAGTCTTCTGCCCGAGCCCATCGTCAATCTGCATGCGAGAGCCGTCTTTCCAAACGAGATCATTGCCCTCGACCGACGACAGACGCTCCGGGTATGCGCGAAGTAGTTTTTCCGCCGGCGTCTGCGCGGCAGCAGGAAATACAAACACCATCAAAAGGCTGGCCGCCACCGCAGCGGTGCCGCGAAACGTGACAATCCGTCCTCGAATGATCAGGTTGTTGATTGGTTTTGTATACATCATTGCAGGGATGGTTCCTTGTTCGTGGCCAACAAGCTGCTACACTGTATCCAAGATGAAACCAGGACGACGCCTGAAGACGGAGTATCCATCGATACAGCAATAGGCTGACGGTGGACCTCGCGCCAGGCACTGGGGATGGATGTGCAGGGAGCTAATGACGACGGCAATCCGGGCGGCGCTAAATCGCGCAAAGCCCCGACCGATATGGCTTCCAGTAACGGGAGAGGGAGCAATCGCGGGCATAGTAACGGCAGTTCACGCGGAAGCCAGGGATATTCGAGCACGAGCCATGGTGCGACTTACGCGGCTCTAGATCTTGGCACGAACAATTGCCGGCTTCTCGTTGCCCGGCCGTCGCGCCGGGGCTTCATGGTCGTTGATGCCTTTTCTCGCATAATTCGATTGGGTGAAGGTATCGGTGCGAGCGGGAAGCTGTCGATGGGCGCCATGGACCGCACGGCGGATGCGCTACGTGTGTGTGCATCGAAAATCGCGAGACACGGCGTCAGTAGATCCCGGCTCGTTGCGACGGAAGCTTGCCGGGTCGCCGAGAACGGTGGGGATTTCCTTGCCCGGATCCATCGCGATACTGGACTCGATATCGAACTTTTGTCGCGCGAAGAGGAGGCTAGGCTCGCGGTTTCCGGCTGTGCCTCTTTGCTCGACACGAACTCGGACTTGGCGCTGGTGTTTGACATTGGCGGCGGTTCCACCGAGCTCATTTGGTTGGACCTCAATCGACGCAAAGGTCAATGGCGGCGTGGTTTCGCGGACCGCCACGAAGCCCATGCCTGTATCGTCGCGTGGACCTCGTTGCCGGTCGGCGTCGTAAATCTCGCCGATCGCTTCGATGGACGCAGCGTTGATACGAATGCTTTCGAGGCCATGGTGGCCGAGGTCGCAGCCCTGATTGCACCTTTCGAGGCGGAGCATGGATTTGGTCAGCGGCTCAAATCTGAAAAGGCGCATTTGCTTGGAACATCAGGTACAGTCACCACGCTTGCCGGGATAAAACTCGGTTTGCCGCGTTATGACAGGTCGCGCGTGGACGGCCTGTGGTTGGCCACGGAGGATATGCGCCGCGTCACCTACGATCTGGTCGCTAAGACCTACGAGCAACGCGTGGCTGAGCCCTGCATTGGTCGCGAGCGTGCCGACCTCGTGTTGGCCGGTTGCGCGATTTTGGAGGCGCTGGTCCGGTTCTGGCCGACCGAGCGGCTGCGGGTGGCGGATCGTGGTTTGCGTGAGGGCATCCTCGCAACTCTGATGAGTGAAGATGGCTATCATCGCGGGCAGAGCAACAATCTGCCGGCGCGCTAGGAACGATTGAAACGATGGCTAAAATATCGAAACACGGCGGAGGCGGTCCCGAAATCGGGATGCGTCAACTCAAAGTCCGCGTGAAATCCACGAAGAAGCGGACGCTTGCCTCGCGCAGATGGCTGGAACGGCAATTGAACGACCCCTATGTAGCGGCAGCCAAACGCGAAGGATGGCGGTCGCGGGCTGCTTACAAACTGATGGAGCTCGATGACAAGCTGAACTTCCTCAAGCCGGGTCATCGGGTGATCGATCTCGGTGCGGCTCCTGGTGGCTGGTCGCAGCTTGCGGCTGATCGAGTGAGGTCGACTGAGGCGCTGGGCGAACAGGGTCAAGTCATTGCCATCGACATCAGCGAGATGGAGGCAATTCCAGGCGTGGTAATTCTGCATCTCGATTTTATGGCGGATGAGGCGCCGGAACGATTGGTGTCGCTGCTTCGCGGTGGCAAAGCCGACATTGTGTTGACCGACATGGCCGCGCCGTCGAGTGGGCATACCCGCACCGATCACATGCGAATTATGGGGCTGGCAGAGGCGGCCGGAGCGTTTGCGGCCGAGGTTTTGGCGCCGGGCGGTGTGTTCGTCGCCAAGGTGCTGCAAGGCGGCACCGAACGCGATCTGCTCAATCAATTGAAACGTGACTTTACCAGCGTCAAGCATGTGAAGCCGCCAGCGAGCCGCGCAGACAGCGCCGAACTCTACGTGGTGGCAACTGGCTTTCGTGGCATGAGCAGTGTCGATCAGCCCGACTAGACCGGTATCAAAAGCATGTGGCGAATGTGGCTTGCGGCCCTGTTCTGGGGATTGAACTGGCCGGCCGTAAAAATCATGCTGACCGCAGCGTCACCATGGACTTTGCGTGCTGCGGGTTTGGCTTGTGGTGCTGGCGTATTGGCGGCGTTCACGCTTGCATCAAGGCAATCGTTCGCGATCCCGCGCGACGCTTGGAGGCATGTTGCCGTCGCGGGTTTACTGAATGTCGCTGGATTTAATATTTTCGCCGTCTTCGCGCAGCTCTCCATGCCGACATCCAGGGCCGCGATCCTGACGTTCACCATGCCATTCTGGGCGACGTTGTTTGGCTGGATGGTGCTACGCGATCCGATCGATCGGTTGCGGGCGTTGTCCCTCGCCATCGGTGCGTGTGGCTTGGTGATTCTGTCGAAATCGTTCTGGCCGGAAATTCAGGCAGGGCGTCTACCGTTCGGGCTCGTCTATGTGCTTGGGGCGGCGATCAGCTGGGCGGCCGGCACGGTTTACTTGAAGAAATACCCGATAAAGGCCGATCCGCTAGCCATAACAACCTGGCAAGTGATTGTCGCGGCTATCATTTGCGCAGCCGGAATGCTGCTGTTCGAGACCCCGCATCTTGATTTATCCGAATCGAGAATTGCCGCAGCATTCGCTTATCACGTGATTTTTCCGCAAGCGGTAGCCTACGTCCTGTGGTTCAGCTTGACCAGTCGCGTGTCACCCTCGACTGCCAGTCTTGGTACGCTATTGGTGCCAGTGTTCGGCGTTGGCGGCGCTGTTACAATCCTGGGCGATCAACCCAGCGTCGCGGATCTGGCCGGCTTCGCACTACTATTTGTCGCTGTGCTGACGGATCAGTTTCTGCGAAGACGAACCGCTCGAACTTGATGAGCGTCATTGAAAATACTGCCAGCGCTTGCGATCTGTGCAGTCAGACTGTAGCTGAGACGACTTGATCAGTGGAGGGAGTTCCCATGACGCGAACGATGCGGCTGCCAGCGGTGATGCTGGTAATGATGGTGTCTGCGTTTCTTGCCGGATGCGGCGTCAATAACATTCCGACCTATGAGCAGTCGGCCAAGGCTGCCTGGTCGGAGGTGCTTAACCAGTACAAGCGCCGCTCCGATTTGATCGGCAATCTGGTCGAGACTGTCAAAGGCTTTGCCGAGCAGGAAAAGAGCGTACTCACACAAGTGACGGAAGCGCGCTCCAAGGCAACGAGCGTGCAGATTCCACCTGACATTCTCACGAACCCGGAAGCGATGAAGAAATTCCAGGATGCTCAGAACACGCTCGGCGGCGCGTTACGCCAGTTGATGGTGGTGTCGGAGCGCTATCCGGACATCAAATCGGGAGCGAACTTTTTGGCTCTGCAGAACCAACTTGAAGGCACCGAGAACAGGATCTCGATTGCGCGTCGCGATTACATCACGTCAGTTCAACGCTACAACACTGAACTCGTGACCTTCCCTGGTCGCCTTTGGAAGTGGGCGATGTACGGCGCAAACAAGGAAATGGCCTCGTTCGATATCCCGGCCGAAGAGCAGAAGGCGCCTAAGGTCGATTTCGGAACAGCGCCGAAGAAGCCATAAATCCCACGTCCGTTTCCGGCAAGGATGATGCCCATGGGACAGGTTCGCGCTAACGCGGCCTGGACTGCGATCGATGTGAGGCCCGCCTGTGCGGCGGCCGGCATTCGTCTGGTCGTGGCGGCGGTTATGGTGCTCGCTTGTCTTGGCGGGTCGACCTTAGCCGCCACGCCGACGTTCCCGGCGTTGTCGGGACGTATCGTCGATGAGGCAAACATCCTTTCGGCTTATGACTGGGCAGAAATCGAGACGACCCTCAAGCAGCTCGATGCCAAGGCGACGGATCAACTCGTCGTCGTGACGGTGAAATCGCTGCAAGGCTACCCGATCGAGGATTACGGCTATCAACTGGGTCGGTTCTGGAAGATCGGTCAGGCGGGCACCAATAACGGCGCGCTTCTGATCGTCGCGCCCAACGATCGGAAGGTCAGGATCGAGGTTGGCCGCGGGCTGGAGCCGATCCTGACCGACACGATGACGAAAATCATCATCGACAATGCGATCCTGCCAGGTTTCCGTCGCGGCGATTTTCCAGCCGGAATCAAGGCCGGCGTTCGCGACATCACGGCTACGCTTCTGGGTGATGCCGAGGAAGTCAAGCGGCGTGCGCAAAGCATTCGCAAGCGTGACACCAGCCACGACATCGAGATCGGGCCATTCACATTTTTCCTGTTCTGGGTCGCGGTGATCGTCTTCGTCATGTGGGCGCAATCGCAGCAAGCAAAGCAACTTCCCGCGAGCATGCGATCACAACGGCGGCGCGGCGGTATCGTTGTGGTGCCCGGTGGTTGGGGCGGCTCGGGTGGTTGGAGTAGCGGCTCGTCCGGTGGGAGCAGCGACGGTGGATTTTCAGGCGGCGGCGGCGATTTCGGCGGCGGCGGTTCGTCGGGCAGCTGGTAAGGAACAAGCGAATGGCACTTGTCGATGCTGACGGACAAACCCGCATTGCGGCAGCAATCGCTGCGGCTGAACATAAGACGTCGGGTGAGATCGTCGCGGTGGTGGCGGCCGACAGCTCTTCGTACCTGTACATACCTTTCATGTGGGCGGCACTCGTCGCTCTGCTGGTGCCGTGGCCATTCATTCATTTCACCTGGATGACGATGCAAGCAGTGTGGTTGCTGCAACTACTGGTTTTCGTCGTACTGCTGGCCATCACGATCTACCGGCCAATCCGGTTCGCATTGGTGCCGCCGTCGACCAAGCGACTGCGCGCTCATCGCCGGGCAGTCGAGCAGTTTTTAGCGCAGAACTTACACACCACCGAGGGGCGGACCGGCGTTCTCGTGTTCGTATCGGTTGCCGAACGTTACGCCGAAATCTTGGCCGATGCGGGCATCCACAAGAAGGTATCCGATGCCGAATGGCAGGGCATCATCGATAGTTTGACCGCCGCCATCGGCGACGGTCGAGCGGCCGACGGGTTCGTCGCCGCAATCAATGCTATCGGCGCCAAGCTCGCTCAGCATTTCCCGCCGGGCTCTGCGGATCCGGTGCGCCTGCCAAACCACCTTATCGTGCTCGAATAAGGGTTAACTCTGGGGAGCGATTGTTGCCCCTTGCCCTTGTTTTGCCCGCTACCCGCCCTAGTGCGCCCAATTTGTAGGGTTACCAAACCTTAACAGTGAGCAGTTAACCATAGCTGTCCTGGTCGTTGATCGGCGTTTCGAACACCGATCAATTCAACGGGCGTTTCGTTTGCGTGCTCTCATTGTGAGCACGTTGAGGTTGGGAAGGGGTTTTGCTTTTGGTCACGCGTAAACGACGGCTGGCGGCCGGCGTAGCGATCGCTGCGTTATTCGCAGTCCTCGGCGCCAACGTCCTGATCGCGAACTCAGACCGCGCACGCACGATCTCGCTTTACAACATCCACACCAAAGAAACGGTCACGGTCCTTTACAAACAGGATGGGCGCTATGTCCCGGACGCCATGGAAAAGGTCAACTGGGCCTTGCGCGATTGGCGGCAGAACGAACCGACCAAGATGGATCCCGCGCTGATCGACTTGCTCTGGGAAGTGCACACCGAGTTGGGCTCGAAGGAGCCGATCCACATCATCTCTGGTTTTCGATCTCGCGGCACCAACGACATGCTTCGAAAGACGGTTGGCGGACAGGCGAGCGAAAGCCGGCACATTCTGGGCAAGGCTGCCGACGTACATTTTCCCGACGTTCCGTTGAAGCGATTGCGCTACTCGGGCTTGGTTCGTGAGCGCGGCGGTGTTGGCTATTATCCGACCTCGGCAATCCCGTTTGTCCATCTCGATACCGACCGTGTTCGCCATTGGCCGCGCTTGCCTAGGTACGAACTCGCCCTTCTCTTTCCGAGCGGCAAGTCGCAGCACCAGCCAGCGGACGGCGGTCCGATCTCCAAGGAAGACGTGCAAGTCGCTCAGGCAAAACATCGCGAACTGGCGGTTCAAGTCGCCGAGTTCCACGATTATCGCAATCGGCCGGCAGGCTCCGGCATCCAAGTTGCTGGGCTGACACCGAAGACACCTGCCGCGCCAGTGGTGGCTGCCGCGATGGCCCCATCGTTGAAAGCTGCACCCCCCCCACAAGTCGTTGCTGCCCTTGCACCCGAGCCTAAACGGCCTGCTCCCGAACCTCGCCTCGTCGATCGGCCATCGCAACTTTCCACCCGTCCGACAAATGATGAACGAGCAAAGCTTTCCCAACTCGTTGCTCTAGCGAGCTTCGAGCCGCAGTTGATCGCGGGTCCAAGCCCCGCTGTTCGCCCGAAAACGCCTGCTCAATTGCCGAGTTTGACCGGAAAGCAAGCGAAAGCTACGGCCAGCACCGCAGATGCCACGCCGCGACTTGCTGCTTTGGCGCCCGAATCCTCGTCTAGTTTGACCGATGGTAGCCGGTCGGGATGGGGCAATGGTTGGCTGAAGGCGCCCGAATTCGACGAAGAACATCCCGATGAGCTTTCGTACCGGCCGTTCCCGGTCACGCCCTACATGACCACATCGGCTTCGCCCGACGATCCTGCGCTGTCGCACATGATCCATCCCGATGTCTCGAAGACACTCGAGATGCTCGATCAAGCTGGCTCAATGCCGCCGATGAAATTGCGGCCGACACAGCAAGTGGCACGTCTCATGTGGGCGCAGGAGTTCAAGGGTGGAGCGGTCGACGTCGATCAACTTTTCGAGTCGGCCCAAGACTTGTTGAAGCCAAACGGCGTCAACAATCGCGCGGTCAAGACAGGCGTGAAGTAGGCGTCGCCACCTGCTAGAACCGTTCCATCGCTGTACCAACCTTAGCGATGAATGCCCGCCGCTGAGCATCGGTCACGACATTCATGTTATAGAGTGCGTGGTACTGAACGCTTGCCGTGCCGCCGGTCAGCCGCTTCAGATAGCGCGTGGCCATGACACGGCTTGGATCGCCCATATAAAGTGCCATCCATCGCGGGCGACCATAAGTTGAGATGCCGGCAATTTTCTTAATGTTGCCAAGCAGTGGTTTGACATTGCCGGGGTCGGATAGATCGATTGAAACACCCGGTAACAGGACGCGATCGAAGTAGCCTTTCAACATTGCCGGCATGCCAAAGCACCACGTCGGAAATTGTAGAACGACCGCATCGCACCGTTGCAGCCGCTCGACGTAATTTTCCAGGCCGTCCCGATTGCGCTCGACGTTGTGATAGTTGCGCCGGCCTTCGGCGCTCAACACCGGATCGAATCCTTCGGCGTAGAGATCGAGTAAATCAACCTCGTGCCCCGCTCGTTGGAGGCCAGCCAGCGCCTCGGCCCGAATACCAGCGTGAAAGCTCTCTGGGAGCGGATGGCAGTAAATATAGAGGACGCGCATGATCAGGTTCTGGCCGGCACGTAGCTGCGCATCTTGCCGGGATTGAGCAGGCCGTAGGGGTCGACCTCGCGCTTGAATCCCGCTTGATCGGCATCTGCGCGTTT
>JANLPY010000223.1:0-2439 GCA_031367505.1 Hyphomicrobiaceae bacterium
GAGCGACGACGCCTCCGTCAGAAACCAGTGGTGTCACGGCATAGAAACGATCGCCACGCTGGGGCGCGGAATCCGCCGCCTGCGACGCGGAGAAGGCGGCGACGACCAGCAACGTGCCGATCAACGCCTTTGGCGAAGGCAGAGCTGAGAAGGACATGGGTGACTCCTTGATGTGGTGAACATGACTCACGTCGGCATCAAACCCGGTGCGTGCCTGACGTGCCTACGTTTACGTTCGGTAGCCGGTCTTATTCCCCTGTCGCATCGGGCGGAGGGCACCGCTTCGGACGCTGCAAACAAGCAAAAATTGACACGGCCCTGCCACATGACACGCGCCTACTGAGCGAACGAATCAGCTCTTTGATTCGTATCAACCCATCAGGAGACGCCGCCATGAAACGACCCAACAAGTTCGCGTTGTGCCCCGCAGCACTCGCCGCCGCCGCGCTCTTGGGCGCCATAGCGCCGCACGCGCATGCCGTTGACCGGGAGGACTCGGCAACACAAACCACCACACCCATCAAGCACGTCATCGTCGTGATTGGTGAGAATCACACCTTCGACAATCTGTTCGGCGGCTACAAGCCGCGCAAGGGCCAAACGGTCCTCAACCTCTTGTCCCAGGGCATCATCAATGAAGATGGCAGCCCGGGCCCGAACTTCGCGAAGGCCGTGCAGCAGCAGGCCGGCAACACCAGCGTCTATCGCGTTGACCCCAGCATCACTGGCGCTTTCGCGTTCCTGCCCCAGCCCCAGACCACCTACGCCACCGGCCTCCCGCCGGGCGTTCCGGACGTGCGTTTCCCTGCGAACCTGCAGCCCGGGCCGTTCCAGATCACGAAGTACGTCCCATACGACTCGTACGTGGGCGACCCGCCGCATCGCTTCTTTCAGATGTGGCAGCAGGTCGACCGGGGCAAGAATGACTTGTTCGCATGGGTCGGTGTGACCACCGGCATTGGCCCGGACAACAGCTTCAATCCGCCGAGCTACGGTCCGAACAACACGTTTCAGGGCGGCGAGGCCATGGGCTTTTACAACATGAGCACCGGCGACGCGCCGAAGTTCAAGGCGTTGGCACGCCGGTTTGCGCTGAGCGACAACTACCACCAGTCAGTGATGGGCGGCACGGGTGCAAATTTCCTGGCCCTCGCCACCGGCGACGTCGCGTACTTCAATGCCAACGGTGTCCCGACCAAGCCGTTTGACAACCAGATCGAGAATCCGGATCCGCAACCCGGCACCAACAACTGGTACAAAAAGGATGGCTACACCGGCGGCTCGTACGTGAATTGCGCCGATACGAACTTGCCCGGGGTGAGCGCCATCCTGAGCTACCTCCACAGCCAGCCGGGCAAGGCGTTTCGTGGCGGCAATTGCGCCCCAGACGCCTACTACCTCGTGAACAACTATGGCCTGGGGTACACGTTCGATGGGCAACCCAAGCCGCTGGGTCCAACGAAGTTCACCTTGCCGCCACAGACGATTCCGACGATCGCCGACGCGCTGTCTGCCAAACGGGTTTCGTGGAAGTGGTACAGCGGTGGGCGTGAGGCGACCAGGACGACCGACGAATACTGCGGCATCTGCGATCCCTTCACCGGCTTCACTTCCATCATGACCACGCCGCTGAAAAAGAACCTGCAGGGCATGACGGAGTTGTACAGCGACCTCGCGAACAACGGTCAACTTCCAGCAGTCGCATTCGTGCGTCCATTTGAAAGCAAGGCGGGTCACCCGGCAAACGCGAAGATGTCGGAATTCGAGAACTTCGTCGCCGATCTGGTCGACAAGGTCAAGGCAAGCCCAGCGCTGTGGAAAGAGACGGCCATACTCGTCACCGTGGACGAAGGTGGCGGCTACTACGACTCGGGCTACATCCAGCCCGTGGACTTCTTCGGCGACGGTACTCGCATTCCGCTGCTGGCCGTGTCACCTTGGGCGAAAAGGGGGCACGTAGATCACACCTACACCGACCATGCTTCGATCTTGAAGTTCATCGAGAACAATTGGCACCTGAAGCCGCTGTCTGCACGCAGCCGCGATAACCTTCCCAACCCTCGGCATGAGGGCGATAACGCCTATGCACCGAGCAACCGGCCAGCAATCGGCGATCTGATGTCATTGTTTGACTTTGACCGCGACGCCGATCGAGACGGTGACCGCGACGACTGAGAGCCCGTGAACTTTTCAATTTCGCAGATGGATTCGACGCATCAAGGCGTCCATGCGGTGCGGATGGACGCACGGCTTGAGTTCGACCCGAATTTCGCTTCTTGGTGCGAGCTTGCTTTGATTGGGCGCCTCGGCGGTGGTGGCCAGCGTGGGCGACTTCAAGCAGTTCAAGAGTGGCGCGCAATTCGGCGCCTGGCTGGGCATCGTGCCCAAGCAGAATTCCAGCGGCGGCAAGACCGTGCTCGGGCACATCACCAAACGGGG